>NZ_JBEZLM010000071.1:0-1012 GCF_040652095.1 Streptomyces sp. NPDC048290 | reverse complement strand
GCTCCTTGAGCGCCTGGAAGAACTCCTGGGCACGGGGGTCGGCGGAGTTCTCGTACAGATCCTTGAGCAACGGCACCAGGGGGTCGGTGGACTCCACGGAGGAGCGGGAGCTGACGGAATCGTTGCGCTGGTGGCCACGGCCGGGGGTCAGGTTCGTGGCTTCGGGGGTGGAGGGCTCCTCCTCCACCTTGGCCAGCGAGCTGCCGCTGGAGCTGCTGACGTTGCTGATCCGCCGCTGGCGCGCCTCCTTGTTGTGTCCGGCGCCCGTCCACTTCGTCGAGTCGCCCACGCTGTTCTTGTCCACCTGGAGGCGCAGTTCGAACGCCTGCTGCTCGGCCTCGGACCACGCCTTCTCCGCCTCGGCGACCTTCTCCTGGGCGTCCAGCACCTTCTGCGGGATAGACAGCCCGAGCAGGTCGGCGGCGCTGTCGGTGGTCGTGTAGACACTGCCGGTGCGGTCGAGGTGGAGGATCACCGCGACCGGCTGCTGCTGCTGGATCTTCTTGCTCACCGCCTTGGGCTTGACCACCACGAGGAACTCGACGCTGCTGGTCAGCTCGGCGATCTGGCCCTTCTTGCTGAGCTTCTCGGTGTTGGTCCGGGACTTGGTGTCGGTGGTCTTCGCGCTCTTGTTGAAGGGTTTGCTGATGTCCAGCGCGGTGTTCACCATGCTCTTCTTGTCCGGGCCCAGCTTGGTGACGTTGGGGACGGTGGGGCCACCCGACACGGTGTGCGTGATCTTGTCGGTGATCGCCTTGGTGGCGGTGAAGGCGGAGGTGCCGTTGATGGCGATGTCGGCTTCCTCGAAGAAGCCCTTCAGGTGCGAGGACCTGTCCACGACCCGTGCGTGGAGTTCGACGTCGTAGCCGAAGTCACTGAAGTTCTTCAGCTCCAGCCCTTGCTCACGAAGCCGGGGGAAGTTGCTGTTGATCCATTCGTAGGTGGTCTCGGTGTCGAGGAACATCTCCTTGAAGCCGCTGCGTTCCAGCCCCGCCGTGCTGCCGCCGATCTC
>NZ_JBEZLM010000070.1:0-1051 GCF_040652095.1 Streptomyces sp. NPDC048290 | reverse complement strand
TGACCTCGGTGGTGTTGAAGTCGTCAATCGCCTCGTTGCGCTCCTTGAGCGCCTGGAAGAACTCCTGGGCACGGGGGTCGGCGGAGTTCTCGTACAGCTCCTTGAGGAACGGCACCAGGGGGTCGGTGGACTCCACGGAGGAGCGGGAGCTGACGGAGTCGTTGCGCTGGTGGCCACGGCCGGGGGTCAGGTTCGTGGTGTCGGTGGTGGTGGGCTCCTCGTCCACCTTGGGCAGCGAGCTGCCGTTGGAGCTGCTGACGTTGCTGATCCGGCGCTGGCGTGCGTCCTTGTTGTGTCCGGCGCTCGTCCACTTCGTCGAGTCGCCCACACTGTTCTTGTCCACCTGGAGGCGCAGTTCGAACGCCTCGCGCTCGGCCTCGGACCATGCCTTCTCCGCCTCGGCGACCTTCTCCTGGGCCTCCAGCACCTTCTGCGAGACGCGTACGCCGAGCAGGTCGGCGGCGCTGTCGGTGGTCGTGTAGACACTGCCGGTGCGGTCGAGATGGAGGATCACGGCGACGGGTTGCTGCTGCTGGATCTTCTTGCTCACCGCCTTGGGCTTGACCACCACGAGGAACTCGACGCTGCTGGTCAGTGCGGCGATCTGGCCCTTCTTGCTGAGCTTCTCGGTATTGGTCCGGGACTCGGTGTCGGTGGTCTTGGCGGACTTGTTGAATGGCTTGGTGATGTCCAGCGCGGTGTTCACCATGCCCTTCTTTTCCGGGCCCAACTTGGTGACGTTGGGGACGGTGGGACCACCCGCGAGGCTGTGCGTGATCTTGTCGGTGAGCGCCTTGGTGGCAGTGAAGGCGGAGGTGCCGTTGATGGCGATGTCGGCGTCCTCGAAGAAGCCGGTCAGCTCGGAGGACCTGTCCACGATCCGTGCGTGCAGATCGACCTCGTAGCCGAAGTCACTGAAGTTCTTCAGCTCCAGCCCTTCCTTGGTGAGCCGAGGAAAGTTGCTGTTGATCCATTCGTAGGTGGTCTCGGTGTCGAGGAACATCTCCTTGAAGCCGCTGCGTTCCAGCCCCGCCGTGCTGCCGCCGATCTC
>NZ_JBEZLM010000069.1:0-1176 GCF_040652095.1 Streptomyces sp. NPDC048290 | reverse complement strand
GGACAAGCCCTCGGCCTATTAGTACCGGTCACCTCCACCAGTTACCTGGCTTCCAGATCCGGCCTATCAACCCAGTCGTCTACTGGGAGCCTTACCCCATCAAGTGGGTGGGAGTCCTCATCTCGAAGCAGGCTTCCCGCTTAGATGCTTTCAGCGGTTATCCCTCCCGAACGTAGCCAACCAGCCATGCCCTTGGCAGAACAACTGGCACACCAGAGGTTCGTCCGTCCCGGTCCTCTCGTACTAGGGACAGCCCTTCTCAAGACTCCTACGCGCACAGCGGATAGGGACCGAACTGTCTCACGACGTTCTAAACCCAGCTCGCGTACCGCTTTAATGGGCGAACAGCCCAACCCTTGGGACCGACTCCAGCCCCAGGATGCGACGAGCCGACATCGAGGTGCCAAACCATCCCGTCGATATGGACTCTTGGGGAAGATCAGCCTGTTATCCCCGGGGTACCTTTTATCCGTTGAGCGACGGCGCTTCCACAAGCCACCGCCGGATCACTAGTCCCGACTTTCGTCCCTGCTCGACCCGTCGGTCTCACAGTCAAGCTCCCTTGTGCACTTACACTCAACACCTGATTACCAACCAGGCTGAGGGAACCTTTGGGCGCCTCCGTTACCCTTTAGGAGGCAACCGCCCCAGTTAAACTACCCATCAGACACTGTCCCCCACCCGGATCACGGGCGCGGGTTAGACATCCAGCACGACCAGACTGGTATTTCAACGACGACTCCACACCAACTGGCGTTAGCGCTTCAAAGTCTCCCAGCTATCCTACACAAGCCGAACCGAACACCAATATCAAACTGTAGTAAAGGTCCCGGGGTCTTTCCGTCCTGCTGCGCGAAACGAGCATCTTTACTCGTAGTGCAATTTCACCGGGCCTATGGTTGAGACAGTCGAGAAGTCGTTACGCCATTCGTGCAGGTCGGAACTTACCCGACAAGGAATTTCGCTACCTTAGGATGGTTATAGTTACCACCGCCGTTTACTGGCGCTTAAGTTCTCAGCTTCGCCCCACCGAAATGGAGCTAACCGGTCCCCTTAACGTTCCAGCACCGGGCAGGCGTCAGTCCGTATACATCGCCTTACGGCTTCGCACGGACCTGTGTTTTTAGTAAACAGTCGCTTCTCGCTGGTCTCTGCGGCCACCCCCAGCTCAGAGTG
>NZ_JBEZLM010000068.1:0-1185 GCF_040652095.1 Streptomyces sp. NPDC048290 | reverse complement strand
GACGGCCGGCTGGTCCTGGCCATCGATGTCACCTGCTGGCTGCGGCCCGACGCCCACACCTCACCAGAACGGATCCTGTGTCACACCTACGGACGGGGCAAGGACCAGCACATCCCCGTCCCTGGCTGGCCCTACTCGATCATCTGCGCGCTCGAGCCGGGCCGCAGCTCCTGGACCGCACCGCTGGACGCACTGCGTCTGAAGCCCGGCGATGACACCCGCCACCATCACCGCCCGGCAACTGCGCGATCTGCTGCAGCGACTGATCACAGCAGGACAGTGGCAGACGGGCGACCCCGACATCCTCATCGTCGCGGACGCCGGATACGACGCACCCCGCCTCGGCTTCCTCCTCAAAGACCTGCCGGTGCAGGTGCTGGCCAGGATGCGATCCGACCGCGTCCTGCGCAGAGCTGTCCCACCACGGCTCCCGCACACGCAGGGCCGACCGCCCCGGCACGGCGGCGAGTTCGTCTTCGGACAGCCTGACACCTGGAGCACCCCGGACACCGAAACGGTCACCGACACACGCCTCTACGGCACCGCCAGGGCCCGCTCCTGGAACCGGCTGCACCCCAAGCTGACCCACCGCTCTTCCTGGGCAGCCGCCGACGGGACCCTCCCTATCGTCGAAGGGACGGTGATCCGCCTGGACATCGACCACCTGCCCAGCGGAGCGACACCGAAGCCGGTCTGGCTGTGGTGGTCAGCCACCGATGCCACTTCGGCGGACGCCGACCGTCTCTGGCAGACATATCTGCGGCGCTTCGACATCGAGCACACCTTCCGCCTGTTGAAACAGACCCTCGGCTGGACCTCCCCCAAGATCCGCACCCCTGAGGCAGCCGACCGCTGGACCTGGTTGATCCTCGCCGCATACACCCAACTGCGGCTCGCTCGCCCACTCGCTGCCGACCGGCGTCGTCCCTGGGAGAAACCCAGTTCCCCGGACAGGCTTACTCCCGCCCGAGTCCGCCGCGACTTCCGACACATCCGCCCACAAGCGGCCTGTCCGGCCCAAGCACCGAAACCTTCTCGTCCGGGCCCTGGACGACCACCGGGCCGAAGAAACACCCGGCCCACACCCCGCCACGACGTTCACACACCCAGCAAAACACCGTCAGCGAAGCAGCGAACGAAGAAGTCAACCACCCCACGACCACGCCGCACGGGTTAAAGATCAAG
>NZ_JBEZLM010000067.1:0-1243 GCF_040652095.1 Streptomyces sp. NPDC048290 | reverse complement strand
CTAGTGCTGTGACCGGATAGGTTCGCCGGGTTGGTCAGGCGGCGGTGGTGAGGGGGCGTCCGCCCCAGCGGATGCCTTTCTCGCTTCGTATGCGGGCGCGTTCCTTGCGTTCGGCGGCCAGGACGTCTCGGTGTCTGGTGTTGGCGTTGCGCCAGCGCAGGTAGGCGTGCAGGGCCCGGGTCTGCACGGTGTGGTTGGGGTGGTTCGAGTTGGCGATGGTGAACTGCCGCAGTGGTCCGAAGTGGGCCTCGATCGGGTTCGCCCACGAGGCGTAGGTCGGCGTGAAGCACAGCTCGACCTTGTGTTTCTTCGCCCAGAGGCGGATGTCGGTGCCCTTGTGGGCGGACAGGTTGTCGAGGATCACGTAGACCGGTGCGCCGTCCGGGCGGGCGGCGCGGATCGATTTCAGCGCGGCCAGCGTGTTCACAGCGCCCTTCCTGCGTCGGTTGACGCCCCACAACGTGTCGTCGCCGACCGAGTAACAGCCGTGGAAGTACCGGACTCCATGGGTGCGGTGGTAGGTGGCCGGCAGGCGGTCAGGGTGTCCTTGTCCGGCCCAGCCCGAGCCCGCGGTGGGACGGATCCCGAGGGGGCCGAACTCGTCGAACGCGAACACCCGGTCCGGGAAGCGGTCCAGGACCTCCTCGATGCGGTCGAGCTTGGTGTCGATTTCGGGGTCTGGGGACTCCTTCCACGTCTTGGTGCGCTGGAAGGTGACGCCGCGGCGGGCGAGCAGGACACGTAACGCCTCACGGCCGATGCGGATCACCCGGCCGTGCACTTTCCGCAGGTAGGCGACCAGCTTGCGCAGCGACCAGCGGGTGAACGGCTGGCCGAGCCCGGCCGGTCGTGCGGTGGCCGTCGCGATGACGAATTCCTCGTCGTCATCGCTGAGTCGGCGGGGACGGCCTCCCGCCCAGAGAGGGTCCAGGCAGGCCAGACCGATCTGGTTGAACTTGTGGATCACGTCCCGGACGGTGTCCTCATCGGCCTGTACCAGCCGGGCGATCACCGGCACCCGGTTCCCGCCGGCCGAGGCCAGCAGCATCATCGCCCGCCGGTAGCGCACCGAACTCGTGCTGCCCCGGCGCACGATCTGCTGCAGCCGCTGCCCTTCCTGGCCGGTCAGTCTGCGCACACGGACAGGCTCAGCCACCGCGCCTCCAGCGATCGGATCGGACGTCACCCCACATCCAACCGCCATGACCACCAACCCGGCGAACCTATCCGGTCACAGCACTAG
>NZ_JBEZLM010000066.1:0-1575 GCF_040652095.1 Streptomyces sp. NPDC048290 | reverse complement strand
GCCGAGGGTGTGGGCGGCGTGGTGTGCAGGGTCTCGGCGGGCTGGCGCCAGTTCGCGTAGACCGTGCGCTTGACCTCGGCGATCGTCTGGCCCTGCGCCTCCAGGCTCAGGACGAGTTTCACGGGCGCGCGGAACTGGGCCTGGCTGCCGGTGACGGTGAGCTGCCGGGTCGCCGAGACGTTCAGTTCCTCGGTCCGGGTGGTCTTGTCGTCCCGGGTACGGGTACCGGTGCCGGCGCCGGTCACATTGACCGGCGGGGTCAGCACGCTCCCCGTCGCGACCACGACGGTCCCGCCGACCGCCGTGGTCTTGGTGAGGTCCTTGGTGGCGGTGTCCTTGACGCCGGGTGCGAGCTGGTGGGAGGTCTTGCTGCCGTTGCGCGGGATGATGCCGGACAGTGCGGCGTCCTCGTCGGTCCGGATGGCCTTGAGGGTCAGCGAGGCGCTGACGCTGCCGACCATCACGTTGGCCTTGCGGACCACGACCCGCATGTTCTGCTCGAAGATGGACTGGAACATCGCCTTGGTCTCATCGTCGCCGAGCAGCCGCTGAGCCCGCTGGTAGTTGTTGAGCTGGTCGTCACCGAGCCAGGTCGGGAACAGGTTCCCGGTGAGCTTCTGCTGCGCGGCCGAGGTCACCGTCGTGGACGGTTCGTTCCCCAGCGGCTGCTGTGCCACCTCGTGTTCCGGGGTGAGCAGATGCTCCTGGTCGGGCTCGCTGCGCAGCAGGCTGAGTCTGTCCTTGGGCTTCTCGTTCCCGTCCTGCGAGACCTTGGACGGTTCCGGGGTGAGTACGGTCGCCAGTTCCTGGGCGAACTTCGGGTCCTTGACGGTCGCGGTGTCGATCAGTTCGGTGAGCATTCCCGAGGTGTTCAGGCCGTACGTCGGGAAGCTGAGCGGGGGGACACCGTCGGTCGGTGCCGAGGAGTGGAAGGTGACCTCGCTGCCCGGGGTGGGCTTACGGCCGGAGGCCATGGGGTTGCCCAGGCCGAGGTCGCTGTTCGGGATGATCTGGTAGCGGCGGGCCTGGGCCAGGGTCATCCAGGCGTTGAAGGCGCCCTTGGCCGTGACCTGCTTCGTGACGTGGGTGGGCTCCTTGCTGCCGCGCGGACCGGTGTGCTTGCCCTCGGCGACGATGAAGAAGTCCACGTCCAGGGCGGTGATCACACCAGGAGTGAGACCGGCCTCGTAGGAGCGGGTGATGGAGCCCGCGATGTTCTGCGCGTCGCCCTTCGTGCCGGTCTCGGTGTAGCTGTAGGTCTGCGAGGGGTTGACCGCCGTGACCACGTGCGAGGGCACCGGGAAGTACTGCTCGAAGCCCGCCTGGTACTTGACGCTGTTGGCGGATTCCAGGCTGTAGCTGATGGTGGTGCCACCGGTCATGGACTGCGTGTAGGGCGAGTGGAACCAGTTCTGGAACGCCCCCTGGGCGTCCTTGGGCACGCTGACCCGCATGTAGATACCGACGTCGCCCTTGCGCGTGCCGGAGTTGCGGACGTACTCCAGGTCCCTGATCCGGGTCTCTCCCCGGCGCATCTGTGCCGTCTTGGAGATGAAGTTCTCCGGTTTGAAGAAG
>NZ_JBEZLM010000065.1:0-1640 GCF_040652095.1 Streptomyces sp. NPDC048290 | reverse complement strand
GCTGGACACCAAGTTCGACACGCTGCCGCCGTACACGCCCGAGGACCTCAACCCGCTCCCGGAGCAGCGGCTGCCGGACCCGGCCCGCGACACGGACACGGGCCAGTCGTCCGTTGGGGACAGCGGGCCGTACACAGCGGGGGACGGCAAGCAGGGTCAGGCGTACGGGTCGGAGAAGGGTCAGGACCAGGCGTCGTCGGTGACGCTGAACGGTGGTCAGACACCGATCCGGACGCAGAGCGACGCCCTGAGCGGCCTGGACGCGCCGGCGCAGGGGCAGGTCCCGTCGGGGGACAAGGCGCCGGCACAGCCGCTGATGACGCCGCCGCCGGTGCAGAGTCAGGCGGCCTCCGGGACACCGGCGCAGCCGCAGCCGCAGCCGCAGACCCAGAGCCAAGGTCCTGGGCAGGGCCAGGGTCAGTCGCAGGGACAGACGCCCGCGCAGGGCCGGGGGCAGACCCCGCAGCCGATCCAGTCGAGTCAGCCGGGTCAGTCCGGTCAGGCGGGTCAGGCGGGTCAGGCGGGTCAGGCGAACCAGCCGGCCGACGGGATCTCCGGGCCACTCGTCCCCACCGAGGGACCGCAGCCCTCCGACGTCGAGTCGGTCCCCACCACGGAAGACCTCCTCAACACCCTCACCGACACACCGACGCCCCTCTCGACAACCGCGGGGCCGGGGCAGTCGGGGGAGACGGGTACACCGGGAACGCCGCAGACGACGGAGAGCACGCAGACACCGCGGCCCGCGCAGACGGAGGAGATCGGCGAGCCCCGTCCGATGACCGTCACCTCCCAGCCGACGCCGGACCAGTCGACGGAGTCCGAGACCCAGTCCGAGACCCAGGCGGAGCCGGACACCGAGCCCGACACCGACGCCCGCCCCGAGTCGCCGCCCCTCACCGATGACACCCCGCTCACCCGGGCGGAACAGGAGCAGACGCTCCACGACAACGCCGAGGCGCTGTTCCAGCAGATCGCCGACGAGTTCCAGCAGGACTCGACCCTGCGCAACCTCCTCTTCGACGACGACGTCACCAGCTTCGTACGCGACCAGATCCCCGGCATCATGCGGGACGTCCTGAACGACACGGCGGGCGATCCCACACTCACCAGGCAGGACGTACTGGACCGCTTCCGGGACGAGACGCGTGCCCACTTCGTGACCCGGGAGAGCGTGGTCCAGGGCCACGAGCAGGCGCGGAGGGACTTCGACGAGGAGTGGACCCCGCGTCCGAAGCCGGACCGCAGGACCGTCTACGAGCTGGTCGAGACCCTCGGCGACACCACCCCGCCGCCCGTCACGCAGGGGCAGCAGGACGCCTCTCCGGTCAACGCCGTCACCCGCCTCTTCGACGCCAGCGGGAACAAGCTGTTCCAGTCCCCGCAGGACCTGGTCGACCAGGTGCACGCGAACCGTGACCGGAGCGACGTCACCCGGGACTTCTACGACAACTGCGTGATCGCCGCGCTCACCCTGCACACCGCCTTCCAGGCACCCGACCGCAGCACGGCCGTGCGGGACCTGGGCAAGCTGACCGAGGTCAGGGAGGGCAGGACCCACGCCACCGTGGCCCAGCAGGCACTGGACCGCGCCGCGGTGCCGGTCGGAGCCGGGCCCGACGCCCTCACCAAACTCGCCG
>NZ_JBEZLM010000064.1:0-1674 GCF_040652095.1 Streptomyces sp. NPDC048290 | reverse complement strand
ACGGAGTCCTTCGGCACGGGTGCGCCCTTGGCGCGGAACTCCTCCACGAACGCGTCGACACCTGTCTTCACCGGCTGCGCCGTGGACTGGGTCGGCGGGGCCGAGGGTGTGGGCGGCGTGGTGTGCAGGGTCTCGGCGGGCTGGCGCCAGTTCGCGTAGACCGTGCGCTTGACCTCGGCGATCGTCTGGCCCTGTGCCTCCAGGGTCAGGACGAGTTTCACGGGTGCGCGGAACTGGGCCTGGCTGCCGGTGACGGTGAGCTGCCGGGTCGCGGAGACGTTCAGTTCCTCGGTCCTGGTGGTCTTGTCGTCCCGGGTACGGGTACCGGTGCTGGCGCCGGTCACATTGACCGGCGGGGTCAGCACGCTCCCCGTCGCGACCACGACGGTCCCGCCGATCGCCGTGGTCTTGGTGAGGTCCTTGGTGGTGGTGTCCTTGACGCCGGGTGCGAGCTGGTGGGAGGTCTTGCTGCCGTTGCGCGGGATGATGCCGGACAGTGCGGCGTCCTCGTCGGTGCGGATGGCCTTGAGGGTCAGCGAGGCGCTGACGCTGCCGACCATCACGTTGGCCTTGCGGACCACGACCCGCATGTTCTGCTCGAAGATGGACTGGAACATCGCCTTGGTCTCATCGTCGCCGAGCAGCCGCTGGGCCCGCTGGTAGTTGTTGAGCTGGTCGTCACCGAGCCAGGTCGGGAACAGGTTCCCGGTGAGCTTCTGCTGCGCGGCCGAGATCACGGTCGTGGACGGTTCGTTCCCCAGCGGCTGCTGTGCCACCTCGTGTTCCGGGGTGAGCAGCAGTTCCGGGTTGAGGTCGTTGCGCAGCAGGCTCAGCCGGTCCTTGGGCTTCTCGTCTGCGTCCTGCGTGACCTGGGTCGGTTCCGGGGTGAGTACGGTCGCCAGTTGCTGGGCGAACTTCGGGTCCTTGACGGTCGCGGTGTCGATCAGTTCGGTGAGCATTCCCGAGGTGTTCAGGCCGTACGTCGGGAAGCTGAGCGCGGGGACACCGTCGCTCGGCGCCGAGGAGTGGAAGGTGACCTCGCTGCCCGGGGTGGGCTTACGGCCGGAGGCCATGGGGTTGCCCAGGGTGGGGTCGTTGTTCGGGATGATCTGGTAGCGGCGGGCCTGTGACAGGGTCATCCAGGCGTTGAAGGCGCCCTTGGCGGTGACCTGCTTGGTGACGTAGGTGGGCTCCTTGCTGCCGCGCGGACCGGTGTGCTTGGTCTCGGCGACGATGAAGAAGTCCACGTCCAGGGCGGTGATCACACCGGGGGTGAGCCCGGCCTCGTAGGAGCGGGTGATGGAGCCCGCGATGTTCTGCGCGTCGCCCTTCGTGCCGGTCTCGGTGTAGCTGTAGGTCTGCGAGGGGTTGACCGCGGTGACCACGTGCGAGGGCACGGGGAAGTACTGCTCGAAACCGGCCTGGTACTTGACGCTGTTGGCGGACTCCAGGCTGTAGCTGATGGTGGTGCCACCGGTCATGGACTGCGTGTAGGGCGAGTGGAACCAGTTCTGGAACGCCCCCTGGGGGTCGTTCGGCACTCTGACCCGCATGTAGATTCCGACGTCGCCCTTGTGCCTGCCGGAGTTGCGGACGTACTCCAGGTCCCTGATCCGGGTCTCTCCCCGGCGCATCTGTGCCGTCTTGGAGATGAAGTTCTCCGGTTTGAAGAAG
>NZ_JBEZLM010000062.1:0-1832 GCF_040652095.1 Streptomyces sp. NPDC048290 | reverse complement strand
AACGACGCCCCGGTGACCGGGCCCATCGACCCCGTGCGGGGCGAGGTCAACGTCAAACTGCCCGGCGAGCTGATCGGACTGCGCTACTCCCCGGAATCCCGGCAGGTCGACATCAGCACATCCGACATCAAGCTCCCCGCCAGCCTCATCCACCGCCGTATCCTGCTCACCGGCCAGGACAATCCGGTCTCCAACATCGCGAAGGATCTCGGAGGCGCGGCGAAGCCGGGCACGGCGGGCCGGTCCGACCTGATCAGCTTCCTGGCCGAGAACCAGTTACTGGACGCCATGCCGTCGGCGCTGTACGGCCCGGTCCTGGTGCCCAAGGTGCTCAAGGGCGACAAGGGCAAGAACACCCTGCTGTGGATGAGCGCCGCCTACACGTCCGCCGAGGCGATCGGCGCCCACTCCGCGGCGGCCTCGTACACCAGGACCCGGGACGCCCAGGGCGGCACCAGCAGGGAGTCCGCCACCTCGGTCGGCGGCGGTGGCGACCTCACTCTGGGCTACATCGCCGGACTCACAGGCGTTGTGGACGCGGGCGTGGACGCGACCTTCGGTGTCACCCGGACCACCACGTACGACTCGTCCGTCTCCGACCAGGGCACTCGCAGCGTCCAGATCACCGGGGACGGCGCGATGGTGCTGGTGAAGATGAAGGGGACGCTCTCCTTCGTGAGCGCGGGTTACTCCGTGCCCACCGACCAGGAGTTCACCGAGTATGTGTGGATGCCGGCCGGTGAGGCGGCCGAACTCGGTCTCTCCCTGCCCCTGGACCTGCCCGCCCAGCGGTTCACCGACGCCCCCCGCCAGTATCTGCCGCCGTACACCAACGACAAGGGTCCGATGGGGCCGTACGACGTGCTGCATCCCATGGCCCAGGAGGGGGTGCGCAATGACATGATCCAGAATCAGATCAGTGAGTTCCTGCGCAACCGGGCCGACAAGAAGGACTTCCTGCCGCAGCCGGCGGACCTCGGCACCGAGCCGAGCGCCGACACCCTGGCCAAGTACCTGGCCAACCAGGCCGAGATGGACAAACTGTCGCTCGTCAATCTGGCCAGCCGCCTGGAGGACCTGGGCACCGGCGTCACCGCCACCTTCCAGTCCCTGACCCCGACCAACACCTTCGACTACGAGGTGACGGTCCGGGCGGTCCGCGACCAGGACGCGGTACAGCACAAGGGCCTGCTCGACCACCGGGCGATCGGTACCGGTGTGAAGTCCGTCAGCGCGGCCAACTCCCGGCGCAACAGCGCCACCTCGATCAGCATCGGCGCCACCGGCCGGGTGCGGATGCTCCCCGTCGCCGGAACCGGGAATGCGACACTCGGCAACAAGAAGACCCGGGCCTTGGGGACCGCGAACGAAGTCACCACCTCGACAGCGCTGGGCGGTCAGACGTCGGTCGGCACCCATGCCTTCGACGTACCCCTCACCTATGACATCACCATCACCAAGGTCCGCCGGGCACGCTACGACTTCACGCTCGGGCGGACCACACCCGCGGTTCAGGTCCTGGCGCGCACCGGGACCTCGGTCCCCGGCCAACCGGTGGTGACCCCGCCGGGCGGGCAGCAGACCCCGGGCCCCGGCACCCAGCCCACGGCCGTCCTTGAGTCGCTCCCCGTGCTCACCAACACGGTCCGGGTGGCGATCTCCGACGATCTGACCACCTCGGAAGCGCCCGGGAAGTTCGACCCGCGCCCGTCGGTCACCACGCAGACCCTGAAGAACCCGATCAAGATCACGGACCTGGTCCGGACCGCGGTGGACGACCTCAAGGGATCGAATCAGGTGTACTTCCAGGCGCCCCTGACCGGTCTGCCCAC
>NZ_JBEZLM010000061.1:0-1964 GCF_040652095.1 Streptomyces sp. NPDC048290 | reverse complement strand
ACGGGGGCCAAGCCGGTCACCTCCTCCGCTGTCACCGCCACGCAGTCCGACGCGGCCACGTTCAAGGCCGGGGACGCGGAGGAGTCGACGGTCGGGGTCACCTACCGGATCACCCTGACCGAGAACGACGCCCCGGTGACCGGGCCCATCGACCCCGTGCGGGGCGAGGTCAACGTCAAACTGCCCGGCGAGCTGATCGGACTGCGCTACTCCCCGGAGTCCCGGCAGGTCGACATCAGCACATCCGACATCAAGCTCCCCGCCAGCCTCATCCACCGCCGTATCCTGTTCACCGGCCAGGACGACCCGGTCTCCACCATCGCGAAGGATCTCGGGGACGCGGTCAAGCCGGGCACGGCCGGCCGCTCCGACCTGACCCGCATCCTGGACGAGGACCAACTGCTGGACGCCATGCCGTCGGCGCTGCACGGCCCGGTCCTGGTGCCCAAGGTGCTCAAGGGCGACAAGGGCAAGAACACCCTGCTGTGGATGAGCGCCGCCTACACGTCCGCGGAGGCGATCGGCGCCCACTCCGCGGCGGCCTCGTACAGCAGGACCCGGGACGCCCAGGGCGGCTCCAACCGGGACTCGGCGACCTCGGTGGGCCTCGGCGGCGACATCAGCGTGGGCTACATCGCCGGTCTCTCGGGGGCTGTGGACGCGGGTGCGGAGACGAACTTCGGTGTCACCCGGACGACCACGTACGACTCGTCCGTCTCCGATCAGGGCACCCGCAGCGTCCAGATCACCGGGGACGGCGCGATGGTGCTGGTCAAGATGAAGGGGACGCTCTCCTTCGTGAGCGCGGGCTACTCCGTGCCCACCGACCAGGAGTTCACCGAGTATGTGTGGATGCCGGCCGGTGAGGCGGCCGAACTGGGTCTGTCCCTGCCCCTGGACCTGCCCGCCGAGCGGTTCACCGACGCCCCCCGCCAGTATCTGCCGCCGTACACCAACGACAAGGGTCCGATGGGGCCGTACGACGTGCTGCACCCCATGGCCCAGGACGGGGTGCGCAATGACATGATCCAGAATCAGATCAGTGAGTTCCTGCGCAACCGGGCCGACAAGAAGGACTTCCTGCCGCAGCCGGCGGACCTCGGCACCGAGCCGAGCGCCGACACCCTGGCCAAGCTCCTGGCCAACCAGGCCGAGATGGACAAACTGTCGCTCGTCAGTCTGGCCGGAAAGCTGGACGACCTGGGCGCCGGGGTCACCGTCACCTTCCAGTCCCTGACCCCGACCAACACCTTCGACTACGAGGTGACGGTCCGGGCGGTCCGCGACCAGGACGCGGTACAGCACAAGGGCCTGCTCGACCACCGTGCGATCGGCTCCGGTGTGAAGTCCGTCAGCGCGGCCAACTCCCGGCGCAACAGCGCCACCTCGATCACCGTCGGCGGCACCGGCCGGGTGAGGTTGCTCCCCGTCGCCGGAACCGCCAATGTGGTGTTCGGCAACAAGAAGACCCGGTCCATGGGGGCCGCGAGCGAAGTCACCACCTCGACCGCGCTGGGGGGTCAGACGTCGGTCGGCACCCATGCCTTCGACGTGCCCCTCACCTATGACATCACCGTCACCAAGGTCCGCCGGGCACGCTACGACTTCACTCTGGGCCGACAGGCGCCGTCCGCCCAGGTCCTCGCGCGGACCGGGACCCCGGTCCCCGGACAGCCCGTCGTGACCCCGCCGGGCGCCCAGCAGACCCCGGGCCGCGGCACCCAGCCCACCCAGTCCACCATCGTCCCCGAGTCGCTCCAGGTGCTCACCAACACGGTCCGGGTGGCGATCTCCGACGATCTGACCACCTCGGAAGCGCCCGGGAAGTTCGAGCCGCGCCAGCCGGTCACCACGCAGACCCTGAAGACACCGATCAAGATCACGGACCTGGTCCGGACCGCGGTGGACGACCTCAAGGGATCGAATCAGGTGTACTTCCAGGCGCCCCTGACCGGTCTGCCCAC
>NZ_JBEZLM010000060.1:0-2030 GCF_040652095.1 Streptomyces sp. NPDC048290 | reverse complement strand
TTCTCGTCGGACGTGGCGTTGTTGGCGAGGTCGACCCAGGTCAGTACGCCGTTGTCGTTGACGAGGTTGAAGGCGTGGCCCTTTCCGTCCGGGTCACCGGGTGTGCGGCTGATGAAGACCATGGCCGAGGTCTTGTCCCCGGACTCCCGGACCAGTTCGGCGAGTTTGGTGAGGGCGTCGGGCCCGGCTCCGACCGGCACCGCGGCGCGGTCCAGTGCCTGCTGGGCCACGGTGGCGTGGGTCCTGCCCTCCTTCACCTCGGTCAGCTTGCCCAGGTCCCGTACGGCCGTGCTGCGGTCGGGTGCCTGGAAGGCGGTGTGCAGGGTGAGTGCCGCGATCACGCAGTTGTCGTAGAAGTCCCGGGTGACGTCGCTCCGGTCACGGTTGGCGTGCACCTGGTCGACCAGGTCCTGCGGGGACTGGAACAGCTTGTTCCCGCCGGCGTCGAAGAGGCGGGTGACGGCGTTGACCGGAGAGGCGTCCTGCTGCCCCTGCGTGACGGGCGGCGGGGTGGTGTCGCCGAGGGTCTCGACCAGCTCGTAGACGGTCCTGCGGTCCGGCTTGGGACGCGGGGTCCACTCCTGGTCGAAGTCCCTCCGGGCCTGCTCGTGGCCCTGGACCACGCTCTCCCGGGTCGCGA
The DNA here is from genome assembly GCF_040652095.1 of Streptomyces sp. NPDC048290. Taxonomy (NCBI): domain Bacteria; kingdom Bacillati; phylum Actinomycetota; class Actinomycetes; order Kitasatosporales; family Streptomycetaceae; genus Streptomyces; species Streptomyces sp. NPDC048290. Next base: position 1,390 of record NZ_JBEZLM010000060.1, on the reverse strand, counting down.
AGTGGGCGCGCGTCTCGTCCCGGAAGCGGTCCAGTACGTCCTGCCTGCCGAGGTCGGGATCGCCCGCCGTGTCGTTCAGGACGTCCCGCATGATGCTGGGGATCTGGTCGCGTACGAAGCTGGTGACGTCGTCGTCGAAGAGGAGGTTGCGCAGGGTCGAGTCCTGCTGGAACTCGTCGGCGATCTCCTGGAACAACGCCTCGGCGTTGTCGTGGAGCGTCTGCTCCTGTTCGGCCCGGGTGAGCGGGGTGTCCTCGGCGAAGGGGGACTCGGGGCGGGCGTCGGTGTCGGGCTCGGTGTCCGGCTCCGCCGGGGTCTCGGACTGTGTCTCGGACTCCGTCGACTGGTCCGGCGTCGGCTCGGAGCTGACGGTGACGGGCCGGGGCTGGCCGATCTCCTCCGGCTGCGCGGACTGCGGTGTCTGCGCGCTCTCCGCCGTCTGCGTCGTCTGCGGCGTTCCCGGCGCGCCCGTCTCCCCCGTCTCTCCCGGCGCCGCCGTCGTGGAGAGGGGTGTGGGTGCGTCGGTGAGGGCGTGCAGGAAATCCTCCGTCGTGGGAACCGACTCGACGTCGGAGGGCTGCGGCCCCTCGGTGGGGACGAGCGGCTGGGAGATCCCGTCGTTCGGCTGATTCGCCTGAACCGGCTGGTTGGGCTGAGCCGACTGGTTCACCTGACCGGCCTGGTTGGGCTGGTTCGACTGCGGGGCCGGTCCCCGGCCCTGCGTGGGAGTCTGCGCCTGCGCCTGGCCCTGACCTTGCTGCCCCTGCCCCGCACTCTGGCTCTGCGGCTGCGGCGGTGTTCCCGAGGCCGTCTGGGTCTGTACCGGCGGCGGCGTCATCACCTGCTGTGCCGACGCATTGTCCTCCGACGGGGCCTGATCCTGGGCGGGCGCGTCCAGGCCGCTCGGGGCGTCGCTCTGTGTCCGGATCGGTGTCTGCCCGCCGTTCAGCGTCACCGACGACGCCTGGTCCTGACCCTTCTCCGACCCGTACGTCTGGTCCTGGCCCTGACCCTTCTCCGACCCGTACGACCGGTCCTGGCCCTGGTCCTGCTGCTGGAGCGGCTGCTGCTTGCCGTCCCCCGCCGGGTACGCCCCGCTGTCCGGGACGGACGACTGCCCGGGTCCCGTGTCGCGGGCCGGGTCCGGCAGCCGCTGCTCCGGGAGCGGGTTGAGGTCCTCGGGCGTGTACGGCGGCAGCGTGTCGAACTTGGTGTCCAGCCGGGGCGACGGAAGGTCCTGGGACACATACGGCGGCGGCGCGTCGAACTTCGGGGACTGGAGGCCCAGCGGGTCGCCGCCGACCAGCTTGGGCGGGGTGTAACCGGAGGAACCCTTCTCAGAGGCGTCGGAGACGCCGGGCGCGCCGGCGCCACCGGGGGTGCCCATGCT
>NZ_JBEZLM010000059.1:0-3671 GCF_040652095.1 Streptomyces sp. NPDC048290 | reverse complement strand
AAGTCACTGACCGAGGTCGTCGTGCTCTTCGGCTTGGTGGTGACGGTCTTGTCGGACGGGGTCAGCACCTCGGCCTGCTTGAGGTCCAGCTGCGCCGTGATCCGGGCCGTGAAGACCCGTGAGCCCACCTTGATGTCGAAGTCCCGGCCCGCGCCCCGCAGCAGCCCGGTCCGCAGCTTGACGAACTCCTCCACCGCGCTGAGCTGCTTCAGCTCCAAGGTGGTGGCGCCCAGGGACTGCAACCGCTTGCTCAGCGCATCGCGGACGGCGGCACCGGCGGTGCCCTCGGTGAAGTCGCCGTACACCAGCTCCCGGTTCTTGAGCTTGGTGATCTCCGCGGCGGGAAGGTCCGGCTTGAGCGCGCCGGTGGCGACTCCCATCGCCCCCCGCAGGAACGGGTCGTTCTGCTCCTGTGAGGGTGTCTCCAGCGGATCGTGGCGATCGGGCAGTTCGGGCACGGTGAGCGGGCCCTGCGACACGGTGGAATGCCGGTTGGAATTGGTGTGGGGCTGCGTCGGGTGGTGCGCGGGTCCGGTCGGCTGGTGAACAGGACCCGTCGGGTGGGGGGTGGGCTGATGCGCGGTCGGATTGTGCTGGGTCGGGTGGTTCGGGTCGTGACTGGTGCCCGGGATATCGCCGCCGTCGTGGTGCGTGGTCTTGAACAGCACCGCGGTGGGGGTGTTCCGCAGCTCGGCCCACTCCGCGTCCGTGAGCTGCGGCGGGTTCGACTGCTCACCCTCGGCGTCGAACATGAGGGCCCACACCGGGCCGGGGTCCTTGGCGTCGGACGGGAAGCCACCCTCGGTGATCTTCTTGTGAGGTACGTCGACGGCGATGAGGGTCCCGTCGTGGTTGACCAGGTTGTAGGCGTGGCCCTCGGGGTTGCCGGGGGTACGGCTGACGAACACGATCGCCGAGGCGCCGGGGCCGAGATCCTTGATCTGCTGGGCGACCTTCTTGAGGGCGGGTTCGCCGACGCCCATGGTGGACGCGGCGGCGTTCAGCGCGTTCTGGGCGATGGTGGCGTGGCTCCAGTCCTTGTTCGCCAGGGACGTGGAGTCGAAGCCGCGGATGTCGGCCTTGGTCGCCGCGTTGAAGGTGGCGTAGAAGGCGAGGGCGGCGATCACACAGTTGTCGTCGAAGTTGCTGCGCACGAGGTCGATGGGCGCCTCGGGCCCGAAGGCGCGGTCCAGCCACTGCTGAGGGTTCTCGAAGGCGCGGGTCCCGTCGTCCTTGAAGAGGGCGCTGACCGGGATGATCCGCTGGGCTGTCTCATTCTTGTCGAACTGGGTGACCAGGTCGTTCACGCCGCGCACGGGAGCGTCGAGGAGGGAGTCCAGGTCGCCCAACCTGGGCTTGACCACGTCCTCCAGGTACGTCGCCTCGATCTGCCTCAGCCGGGCGGGCAGTGGCTTCATCGAGGTCTTCGCCGTGGCCTTGCGGTAGGCGTCGTCCAGTGCGTCCCTGGTCTGAGTGGTCAGGTCCTGCCGGAATCCGTCCACGAGACCACGGTCGACGGGGAGGTTCTGGGCTGTCCGGTCGGTCACGACCGCCTCGATGGCCGTGTCGATCAACCGCTCGGCGCGGACCATGCTGGCACCGACCTTCAGTGCCCGGTTGGTCTCCTTGGTGACCTCCGAGGTGAGCCGGTTGCCCGCCTTCGGGTCGTCCAGGGAGCGCGGGTCGCCCATGAACAGGTTGTCCGCCACGGTCCGGACCAGGGCGCCGTGGTCGAGACCGACCGCTTTCTGCATCTCCTGTTCCGACATGTCATGGGTGAGGGTCCGCTTGACTCCGGCGGCCAGGTTCTCGGCGGTCGTGGTCGCCGCCTTGACCGCCGCCTCGTACGTCCGGGCGAGTTCCAGGGCGTGCTTGATGCGGGGCTTGGGTTCGCCGACGTCGAAGAGCCGGTCCAGGATCGCGTGCGCGCTCTGCCGTAGCGAAGTGTTGTCGTTCCCGTCCTCGTCCGTCAGCGGGACGTAACTGTTGAGGTACGACTCCAGTCTGCTGTGGGCCGTCGGCCTCGGCTCGACGCCCTGAGTGCCGGGGGCGGGGCGGGGCGGGATCTGCGGGGGCGCATCGTCCGGGTCGGTGTGGGTCTCCGTGTTGTCCGTGGCGGTGAGGGTGGTGGGCGTGGGGACCGTGGGCTGTAGGAACCCGGACTGCGGAGTCGTGGGCTCCGGAGTAGTGCGCTCCGGCGTGGTGGACTCCGAAGTCGTGGAGTCCGGGTTCATGACCATCAGGGTCCTGGGCGCCGGAGGCAGGAAGGAGTTCAGCACGGCGGTGATCTCGCCGGGGATTGCCTTACTGAAGTCCCTCCGGAACTGCTTCCAGGCCAGACTGCTGCCGGCGCCCGACGCGTCCTCGGGAGTGTGCTCCTTGAGCAGTTCCATGGCCCTGGTCCGCAGGTCGGTCCTCACCTGCTCGACCGTGGCCGCGGGTACCTGACGGCCGGTCACGGTGAGCTGCTGGACCGCCTCGGAGACCGCACGCGACACATCGTTCAGGATGTCGCCGATCAGCGCCAAGTCCTGGTCGGTCTTGGTGTCCAGCTCTTCGAGAACCTGGTTGGCCCGGTCGTAGCGGTCGCTTGCCAGGAGCGACTGGGGGGAGGAGAAGGTGCCCTCCAGCAGCGACTGGGTGAAGTGCGTGTAGAAGCGCGGAAGCAGTGCCTGGGCCATCGCCCCGGCGGTCGCGGGATGCAGGTTCCGCGCCGACAGCCAGATCTGGACCTTGTTGTAGAAGTTCGTGTACGCCTCGTTCGCTGCCCAGGTCTCGAACATCGCCGCGTTCACGATGACGTCCATCGCGATCCCGTCGGTGCCCTGTTCCTGCTCCAGGACGTTCTCCAGAATGTAGTGCGCGCGGTCGGCCACGGTGGCGAGATCATGCCCGGCGGTCATGATCTGCCGGCCCAGTCCGTTCTGGATCTGCTCGTTCAGCTGGTCGTGTACCGCGTCCCAGTCGAGCACCTTGTGGACCGTGCCGGCGATGGGGGGCAGCACGTCCCGGTGGAGCCAGGGCAACACGTTGTGCGTGTCCTGGCTGCGCACCACCTGCCCATGCTCACTGAAATGGTTCTCCACCATCTCGTGGTACTGGTCCCGGACCTCTTGCGCCGAACGGTGGTCCCTGGGCTCCCCACGAGCCACCAGAGCCTTGTTGACCGCGTCCTCGACCTTCTGGTGGGCGATGGCCTTGTACGTGAGCATCTCCGCCGTCAGATGAGTCGGCTGGCCGGTGATCATCCGCAACTTGGTGAGCTGCTGGTTGGCCATCTTTGTGATGTGCTGGTGGAGGTAGCCGCTTTCGGCGCTCAGTTTCACCAGTGTGGGCGGCGAAAGGTACTGGGTGAGCTGCCGTTGACGCGTGTCCAGGTCAGGGATTCTGCCGTCGCTGGACCCCGAGGAGCGGTCCGAGGAGGTGCGGAGGGGCTCGATCAGGTCCGAGGTGTCGGTCAGGACCGGCTTCCTGCGCGTCGGCATCTGCGCCGGATCGCTGCTGCTGACGGTGAGGAACTCCAGCGCGTTCGCCGCGTCCCGGAACTGCTTCCACTCCGTGTCGGTGAGCTGCGGCGCCTTCTGGTTGCCGTCGGCGTCGAGGACGATCGCCCACACCCGGCCCGGGTCGTCGCCGTACAGGGGGCTGTTCTCGTCGGACGTGGCGTTGTT
>NZ_JBEZLM010000058.1:0-3677 GCF_040652095.1 Streptomyces sp. NPDC048290 | reverse complement strand
AAGTCACTGACCGAGGTCGTCGTGCTCTTCGGCTTGGTGGTGACGGTCTTGTCGGACGGGGTCAGCACCTCGGCCTGCTTGAGGTCCAGCTGCGCGGTGATCCGGGCCGTGAAGACCCGTGAGCCCACCTTGATGTCGAAGTCCCGGCCCGCGCCCCGCAGCTGCCCGGTCCGCAGCCTGACGAACTCTTCCACGGCGGTGAGCTGCTGCATCTCCAAGGTGGTGGCGCCCAGGGACTGCAACCGCTTGCTCAGCGCATCGCGGACGTCGGCACCGGCGGTGCTGTCGGTGAAGTCGCCGTACACCATCTCCCGGTTCTTGAGCTTCTTGATCTCCGGGGCGAGCGGGTCCGACTTGAGCGCACTGGTGGCGAGTGCCGTCAACCGCTGCGTGAACTGATCGCCCGGTTCGAGGCTGGGCGTCTCGGGCAACTGAGAGACATCCGGCAGATCGGGCACGGTGTTCGGGCCCAGCGTAGAGATGGAGTGCCGGTTCGAATGGTGAGCGGACGGGGTCGGGATCGGATGGTGCGTGGGGTGAACGGGTCCGGTCGGGTGGTGGGTGGGCTGGTGCGTCTGGTCCGTGCTGTGGATAGTCGGGTGCGTGTCGTGGCCCGGCACATGGGTGGTGCCGTCGTGGGGCGTGGTGTTGAACTGCACCGCGGCGGTGGTGTTCCGCAGCTGCGCCCACTCCTCGTCCGTGAGCTGCGGCGGGTTCACCTGGTTGCCGTCGGCGTCGAACATGAGCGCCCAGACCGGGCCCGGGTTGTCGTTGTCGAACGGGGAGTCGCCCCGGGTGATCTTCTTGTGGGGGACGTCCACGACGACGAGGGTCCCCTTGTGGTTGACCAGGTTGTAGGCGTGGCCCTCGGGGTTGCCGGGGGTGCGGCTGACGAACACGATCGCCTGGGCGCCGGGGCCGAGATCCTTGATCTGCTGGGCGATCTTGTCGAGGGCGGGTTCGCCGACGCCCATGGTGGACGCGGCGGCGTTCAGGGCGTTCTGGGCGATGGTGGCGTGGCTCCACCCCTTGTTCGCCAGGGATGTGGAGTCGAAGCCGCGGATGTCGGCCTTGGTCGCCGCGTTGAAGGTGGCGTAGAAGGCGAGGGCGGCGATCACACAGTTGTCGTCGAAGTTGCTGCGCAGGAGGTCGGAGGGGCCCTGGGGCCCGTAGACGCGGTCGAGCCAGTCCTGAGGATCGTCGAAGGCGCGGGTCCCGTCGTCCTTGAAGAGGGCGCTGACCGGGATGATCCGCTGGACCGCAGCGTCCTTGTCGAACTGGGTGACCAGGTCGTTCACGCCGCGCACGGGAGAGTCGAGGAGGGAAGCCAGGTCGCCCAACCGGGGCTTCAGCGTGTTCTCCAGGTACTGCTTCTCGATGCGCTTCAGCCGGGTGGGGAGCGGCACCGTCGAAGTCGTCGCCATGACCTTGCGGTAGGCGGTGTCCAGTGCGTCCTTGGTCTGGGTGGTCAGGTCCCGCCGGAAGCCGGCCACGAGATCACCGTCGATGGAGAGGTTCTGGGCCGCCCGGTCGGTGACGACCGCGTCGATGCCGGCGTCGATCAACCGCTCGGCGTGCGCCAGGCTGGCGTTCACCTTCAGTGTCCGGTTGGTCTCCTTGGTGACCTCGGAGTTGAGCCGCTGCGTGGCGTCCGGTTCATCCAGGCTGCGCGGGTCACCCATGAACAGGGTGTCCGCCACGGTCCGGGCCAGGGCGCCGTGGTCGTAGCCGACCGCCTTCTGGATCTCCTGTTTCGACAGGTCATGGTTGAGGTTCGTCGCGAATCCGGAGGCCAGGTTCTCGGCGGTGCTGGTCGCCGCTGTGACCGCCTCCTCGTACGTCCGGGCCAGTCCCAGGGCGTGCTTGATGCGGGGCTTGGGTTCGCCGACGTCGAAGAGCCGGTCCAGGATGGCGTGCGCCCGCTGTCGCAGCGCGGAGTTGCCGCCGCTGTCGTCGTCCGTCAGCGGGACATAGTCGTCGAGGTACCGCTCAAGCCTGTCGTGGGTCTCCTGCCTCGCATCGGTGGCCGGGTTCTCCTGAGTGGGACGGGGCGGGGTCGGCGGGGGCTGACTGTCCAGGGTGCTGGTCGAGGCGTTGTCCTGGGCGGTGGGGATGGTGGACGTGGGGGGTGTGGACTCCGGGGTCGTGGGGTCCGGGTTCATGACCATCAGGGTCCTGGGAGCCGGGGGCATGAAGGCGTCCAGCCCGGCGTTGACCTTGCCGGGCAGTGCGTTCCGTAGCTCCGTCCGGAACCGTTTCCAGGGCCGGCTGCCACTGTCCGCCGGGCCTTCGGAAGGCTGCTTCCCGAGCTCACTCATGACATGGGCCCCCAGGTGACTCCACACCTTCTGGACCACGTCGACCGGGACCTGACGACCGGTCACGGTGAGCTGCTGGACACCCTCGTGGATCGCGCTCGACACATCGTTCAGGATGCCGCTGATCAACTCCAAGTCGTCAACGGTCTTCGTGTCCAGCTCCGCGAGCGCCAGGCTGAGCTGGTCGTACCGGTTACTTGCCAGGAGGGCCTGGGGGGTGGAGAAGAAGCCCTCCAGGACCGACCGGGTGAAGTGCTCGGAGAAGCGCGGAAGCAGTGTCCGCGCCATCGCCCCGGCGGTCTCGGAGGGCAGATTCTGCGCCGACAGCCAGTGCTGGACCTTGTCGTAGAAGTTCGCGTGCGCCTGGTTCCATGCCGAGGTTTCGAACATGGCCGCGTTCACGATCACGTCCATCGCGATCCCGTCCGTGCCCTGTTCCTGCTCCAGGACATTCTCCAGGATGTCGTGCGCGCTATTGGACACGACGGCGAGATCGTGCCCGGCGGTCATGATCTGCCGGCCCAGTCCGTTCTGGATCGCGATGTCCAGGCGATCGTGTACGGAGTCCCATTCGATCATCTTGTCGACCGAGCCGATGATGGGAGGCAGCACGTCCCTGCTGAGCCAGGGCAGGATGTCATGTGTCTCGCCACTGTTCAGGGCGTCCCCGTACGGTCTGAAGTGGCTGTCCACCATCCCGTGGTACTCGTCCCGGATGTTTCGCACCGAGGGGTCGTTCCTGGGCACCCCGCGCTCTGCCAGCGCCTGGTCGATCGCCTCGTCGACCTTCTGGTGAGCGACGGCCTTGTAGGTGAGCATCTCCGGCGTCAGGTGATCCGGCTGCCCGCTGTTCAGCCGCAACTCGGCGAGCTGGGTGTTGGCCAGCCGGGTGATGTGTTCCGGGGTGTAGCCGCTCTCGGTGCTCAGTTTCACCAGCGCGGGCGAGGAGAGGTACGCCGTGAGCTTCTGGTGACGAGTGTCCTTGTCCAGGCTTCCGCCTTCGCTGTCCTGCGAGGACCGGTCCGAGGTGCGGATGGGCACGCCCTGGTCCGAGGTCCGGATGGGCACGCTCCGGTCCGAGGTCCGGTTGGGCACGCCCTGGTCCGAGGTCCGCATGGGCACGAGCCGGTCCGAGGTATCGGTCAGGATCGGCCTCCTCCCTCGCGTGGGCACCTGCGGCAGATCGCTGCCGCCGACGGTGAGGAATTCCAGCGCGTTCGCCGCGTCCCGGAACTGCTGCCACTCCGTGTCGGTGAGCTGCGGTGCCTTCTGGTTGCCGTCGGCGTCGAGGACGATCGCCCACACCCGGCCCGGGTCGTCGCCGTACAGGGGGCTGTTCTCGTCGGACGTGGCGTTGTT
>NZ_JBEZLM010000057.1:0-8988 GCF_040652095.1 Streptomyces sp. NPDC048290 | reverse complement strand
TCGGTATCGAGGGCCGCGCAGGTGGCCACCAGCGCAGGGTTGCTCAGGCCGGTGAGGAGTTCGCGCAGATCCGGGTCGATGGACATGAGGACGGCGGCCGCTTTGGCCAGCGCGCAGCAGGCGGCTGGGGCTGGTGCCGGCGACGCGCAGAGGGCGGGGGCGTCGGGTGTTGCGGGGGCTGCCGTCCCAGTGTCGGCTGGCGGGGGTGGGCGTGGAGCACATGGCCCTGACCGTGCCAGGCGGCACACGGCGCTACGCAACATCGTGAGGCCCGTGTCCCCTGATCAGCCCAAGGCAATCGAACGGGTGATCTCACTAGCGGCATTGCGTTCGATGCCCGCTCGCCGGATCGGGTGATCTGCCCGATACCCCGGCGGCGGGAGTGCCGAAGCGTCAGGTGCCGTGTGTGCCGGGTGGGGTGTGGTCGTCGCAGAGGGCGCCGAGGAGGCGTTCGATGGGCACGTCGAAGGCATGGGCAAGGGCGCGCCAGGTGGTGACGGTGCCGGTGGTGCGGCCGTGCTCGAGGTCGATGAGGGTGCGCCGGGCCAGACCGCTGCGGCCGGCGAGTTCGTCGAAGGTCCAGCCGCGCTCGCCCCGCAGGCGCGCGAGGTTGACACGCAGCGCGGTGAGGTCGGGGTCGGGCGGCAAGATCGTCACTCCACCATCCGACGGTGCAGAGACCTGCCCTGTCAGTGCAGACCTCTGCACTATCTATCCGGGGGCGAGAGCGACCGATCAAGGTGCAGGGCTCTGCACTACCGTGCGCCTCCCCGGCGCTCTGCCGCCGGGCACCGACCACCTCGGGCACGGACACGCGGGAGGACGACCAGCCCATGAGGCTCGCCGGCACGCACGCAGCAGTGCGACGCATCTGGACAGTGGAACTGCGTCCGCGACCGGGCGGCCCCGCACTCGTCTGCCCCACCTGCACCGCTCACACGTCGTCGCTCCCGGGATCCTCCGCGCGCTCGGCCGTCCTGGCGCATCTTGCCTGTCACGCCCGCGCCGACGCGCTGCCCGCCCATCTGCGCAGCTGTCAGTGCAGGCCCGGGGCTGTCGGTGGCATCCGCGTCATCGCGGCTGCGCAGGGCCGGTGCTGCTCGCCCTCACCCGCGATCGCAGCGGCCGCACCTGGCGGCTGGCCGACGCCTGTGCGGCCTGCGCCGCAGCGACCAGCAACACAGCCGTCGTACCCGACACTCTCTCCGGCTCCAGCCGGCCATCCGCCTCCGCCTGCCCTTCCGTACCCTCGCACCGGTTCCAGGCCGGCCTGCAGGAACGGGTGCGGGTGCGGGAGATGCTCACCTACCTCGGCACCGCGCTGCCCCGGTTCACCTCCCCCGCGGCCCGACTGCTGGCCCTGCAGTGCGCGCTGCGAACGGACGTCCGCGGTCAGGTCCGGCTGCCGACGGGCCTGCTGCGGGGCATGCGACTGCACGGGAACCGCGAGTTGTGGCTGGAGCTGGCCCATGCCGACTGGCTTGCGCTGCCGGACTTCCGTGCGCTGCCCGCAGAGGTGCGGCTGCTCGATGCCGCGGTACTGGACCAGGCACCCGGCCGTCGCGCCCATTGCCGCACCGCCGGCTGGGCACTGCGGCCCACGCCGTTGATCCTGCCGGCCGCAGCGCCCGCCTTGCGGCTGACTGCCCTCGCGCTGGCCGCACACACCAGTGCCCGCGCCGAACATGGCACCGACATGGACATCCTCACCCGCCTGTGCGGGCACTCCGCTCAGCAGACCAGCGAGCTCCTCGACCGGCTGGTAACCACACGCACCCTCCAGGCATGGCGGCACAACCGGGAGACCGACGAGGTGGTCTGGCAACTGCCCCAGCCACAGGCCCAGTCACGTATCGCCGCACTGCCTATCGAACACCAGGCATGAGAATTGTGAGACTGTCTCACGAGTAAGAAGACACCACCTGGCACGAACAACCAGCACTTCTTGTCCGTACCATCTGTACACCGAGGCATCTCGCGGCACTAGCAGCACTTCCTGCCAGGCCGCCAAGACCTCGCACAAGAGGGCCTTCACTCCCATGTGGTGCAGCCCCGCAGGACGTTCAACCGCCGAGGAAGGCCAGCCCCATGCTCGAGACAGCCACTTCCGCCACCGAACTGACAGCCCACTACGTCGCCCAGGTGACCGGCGACCTCGAACGCAATGTGAAAGAGCAGGAACGTATCACCGCGGAGATCGCCTCCCTGCAAGAGCAGCTTGCCGCAGTGCAGCACGACCACACGGTGCTGGTGAACGTGCAGCAGGCACTCGGGATCACCCAGGCGCCGGCCCAGCCCGAAGCAGAGGCCGAGAGCGCCGTGGTCCCCTCGCCCCGGCAGAAGTCCGGCGCCGCACGCGGCGGGAAGCAGGCCCGGAAGTCCGCCGCCGCCCCGAAGAAGGCAGCGGCCAGGAAGCCCGTTGCCAAGCCGGCGGATGCCGCGAAGGCGGCTCAGCCCACTCTGGTCGAGCTCATCCGCCGCCACCTCTTGGAGCTGAAGGAACCTCGCTCGGCTGCGGAGATCTCTGCCGCGCTCGGCCAGGCACACCCCGAGCGCCAGTTCGCGGACAAGGTCGTGCGGGTCACGCTCGATGGGCTCGTGCCCAAGAGCCAGGCGGAGCGCACCAAGCAAGGAAGGTCCGTCTTCTACACCGCTCCCGCCTCCAAGCCGACGGATGCGCCTGGGGACGAGGCACAGCCCGCAGAGGCTGGCAGCTGACCGCGCGGTGTGAGAGACGCGGTTGCCCCAGGGCGCTGTCAGCGGGGGCGCCAGGTGCGGACCTCGAGGTGGATGATGTGGGCGTCCGGGCGGATGCGCCCGGTTTCCACGAGCCATTGGTGTACGGCGGTGGTGACGTCGCCGCCTGCGGCATCCACGCGACGGGCGAAGTCGGCGGCGTCGAATCCGCCGGTCTGCGCGGAACCGTAGGAGCGCTCCTCGGTGTGGTCGGCGCGCTGGATGACCTCGCGGCGGATGCCGGGTGAGTCGACACGACTCCCGGAAGGGTGCACGTAGCCGGTCTTGGCGAGGCGGACGGTGAAGGCCAGGCGCAGTCCCAGGCGGGCGGCTTCGGCGATCAGGGGACGCAGGCGGGCGGAGCCGGAGGCGATGGCCTGGGCGCCGACGCGGCCGGTGCCTGATCCGGTCGGGGTGATCAGGACGGCCTTGCTGCGTACCCGGGCGCGGGCGCCGGAGGCGGTGGTGCGCCGCTGGGTGTGGCGGGCGGCGATGGCGGCGAGTTCAGGCAGCTCGGTGATGCCTGCGGTCTCGACGGCGGCCAGGACCTGCCGGAGCGCGGGGACGAAGGCGGCCCCCTTGTTCTTGGTGTAGAACTGCGAGACCAGGGACGGGTCGCGGGCGATGATGCGGGCGATGTCGCGTTTGGTGTAGCCAGCCTGTCGGAGCTGGTCGGCGAGCTGCGCCGCCTCGTTCAACTCCCCCTGACGGTCTGTCTGGTTGCGGCGGCGGGGCGGCATCAGGCCTCCTGCTCAGCGGTGAGGGCCGCACGACCGGCGTCCCGCAGGGTCAGGAGCTCTTCCTCGGTGGTGGGGGCGGTGACGGAGCCGGTGAGGCGGCCGCGCAGGAGGTAGTCGCCGGGCTGGTGGTGGTAGGGCCAGTCGTGGGGCTGGGTGAGGTAGAGGGCGTCGGTGCGGAAGGCGACCACGGTGCCGGGCGGGCTGTGCAGGGCGCCGGCGTAGGTGTCGTCGTCGCGGTGGCGCTGCGTGAGGAGGGCGGCGCGGGCGCCGGACCAGATCGCGGCGGCCCACTCGGGGTGGGCGTTGGGGTCGCGGGCGAAACCGGTGGGCTTCTGCCAGGTGATCAACTCGTCGTCGAAGCCGATGATCTCGGCATCCGGCGGCACGTCACGCTCGGCGCTGCGCGGGGTGGTGCCGGTGACCATGCGGGGGCGCTGGGCGAAGGCACCGATGCCGTACAGGAGGATGGAGCGCACTGCGCGGGAGGCGAGGTGGGCGGCGCGGGCCTGCTGGGCGTCGCCCTGGAAGTGCGCCTGGGCGGAGAGGTTAGCCCAGGTCTCCTTGAGTTTCTTGGCCCAGTCGTCCAGGGGTTTGCCGTCGTCCCACAGGACGCCGTCGAGGATCTCGACCTTCCACGGCATCAGGGGGTTGGTCAGGGCGGTGTGGATTTCGGGTCCGCCGGCCCAGGTGGTGAAGGTGGTGCCGGGTTCGGCCGGGTAGTGCCAGGCACGGTCTCCTGGGGCGGGGGCCGGGAGGAGGCCGATGTGGTCCCAGGTGTCGGGGACTGTCACGCGGATGTGCCAGTGCCCGCACCCGTACAGCGCGCGCATCTGCTCTTTCTGCGACCAGGCGGCGAACGTGCCGGCGCTGACGCGTCGGGGGGTGCCGACCGGGGATTTCCAGGTGTGCTTGGCGTAGGCGAAGGTGCGGTCGTACTCGACGAGTTGCGGAAGTCGGTCGGGCAGGCGGGGCGGGGTGATGAGTTCGTTGCGGCCCTGTCCGGCGGTGGCGTGCAGCAGGCCGCGCAGTTCTTCGGACAGCACGGGGAAGCCGTCGGAGTACTGGCCGCGCTGCGGGATGGTGCGTGTCCACAGGTCGCGGCCGGTCTGCGAGGGTGAGCCCATGACGACGGCGTCGCTCCAGTGGCGGCGCAGGGCCTGCCACAGCAGCACGAACGCGTCGCGGACGGTTGCCGGGTCATCGCCGTCGACGTCGAACCACTCCCCCACCGAGCGGATTTCGACGTGCTGCTCGCCGGTCTCGCGCTGGTAGCGGCCGACGGGGTTGCGGGCGTGGACGAAGTGTCCGGCCATCCGGTCGCGGCCGCGACCGGTGTCGGTGCGCCAGCCCGGTGTGGGGGCGTTGAGCCAGGCGGCGACGGCGTCGCGCAGGTAGGGGTAGCGGCCTGTGTCGCGGTGCCAGGGGTCACCTGCGGTGATGTAGATGCGTTCCACGCCCTCGGGGACGGTGTGGAAGACGGCGGTGAGGAGGTCCGCGGCCGACCGGTTCGCGAGGTCGAGGTGGTGGGTCTGGTTGCGGTGGACCAGGACGCCGGTGTCGGTGTCCAGGAAGACGGTGGAGCGGGCCTGCTGGGTGAAGTTGGGCCGGGCGGAGGCCAGCCCGGGGGTAGGCGCGAGCCAGGCATCGCCGCTGGCCCCTGCGGGGATGGAGGGCAGATCCCGTGGCGCCTGAGGCGCTGTGGGCGCCTGCGGGGCTGCGGGTTCGACGGGAGCCATTGGCGGAGCAGGTCGCGCGGCAGCAGCGGTCATCGCGGGGATGGCCGCTGCCTGCTGCGGCGGGGACGGTACGGCTTCGGGGGTGGCCTGGATGGTGGACGGCTCGGCCGCCAGCTGCAGGGCGTCGTTCACAGCGAGGCTGTCGGGTGCCAGGGCCGGGGCGAGGGCGACCACGTCGGCCACGCCCAGTCCGGCCGCCGGGGCGATCCGCTCGGCCTTCGCCTTCGGGTAGGAGGCCAGCTGGATGATCAGCTTGTCGCGGTCCGCTTCCTGCTTCGTCAGTGCGGCTCGAATCTTTTTGATCTGGTCCCGCACGGTGCGCAGGTCGGCGAGCGCGGCACGGTAGCTCTGTGCGTCCATCGGGCGTTCCTTGTCCGGGCCGAGTTCAGTCGACGGTGGCGTGAGTGGAAACGTAGGCGAGGGCTCCGCCCGAGTGGGAGGCCAGCCGCGTGCCCAGTAGTTGTTCGGCAAGCTGCCGGTCTCCGTCGGCGTGGGAGGTGAGGCGGGTGTGGGGGGTGGCCAGGTCGGTGACGTAGCCGGCCAGGCAGGCATCGGGAAAGGCATGGCGACCCTTGGGGTTCTTCTCCCACCGCTGAAGGCCGGTCAGGACGGCCACCACGTAGCCGGACAAAGTGACCGGCAGCACTCCCCCAGCCGCGACACTCGCCGGGTCGCACCGCCACCAGCCGCGCAGCGCCTTGAGCAGGTCCTCCGACGGGAGGTCGGCGGCGAAGCCGAGCCAGGAGCGTTGCGGTTCCTGCGTCCGCCGGGCCACATCCACCCGCAGGACGGCGATTTCGCGGACCGGCAGTCGATCGAGCGGCGCCTGCCGCCGCGTCTGCAGGGCCTGGACGACCTCGAGCGGGACCATGACGCGCACGCCGCGCCGGGACAGGCCCGGCAGCAATCCGGCAGCGATGAGGCGGCGGAACGTGGTGATCGCGCAGCCGAGCTCCTCCGCGGCCTGCCCGGTCGTCAGCAACATCCCACCCGCTCCCTACATGCAAACTCTGATATCAGATTCAGCATGGAGATTAGCGGAGTCCTAAGGAACCGTCAAAGACCGGACGACCCGACCTCGCCCATCAAGCCCAGGCCTCCTGCCTGCCGGCGGCTCCGGGTCGCCCCGACCACGACGATTGCCACCCAGTCGTCTATCGGCACGCCGGGCACAGGTTGTCGTCGTTGTACTCGTATGGAACGTCGGCCGGAGCAAGGTGGACGGCCCGGCACGAGGTGCACAGGTCTCCTCCGCAGCTGCGGCAGCCCACGTAGCGCCCGCCCGCGTACTCGTAGCGTCGCTTCTCGATATATGGGTCGTTGCACCTCTTCTGCTGTTCCGGCTGGGCCTCGGAGTACAGCACTGCGACTTGGGAGGTGTCCTTCAGTTTGATCTGAGAAAGGTCCTGGCCTTCCTGGAAGACTCGTCGCCACTCTCCTTGCAGGTGCAGTTCGTCAGCGCCGCATACCTTCACGAGGGTCAGGCCTTCGTCGTACGCCTTATAGGCCTTGGACCATAGGTTGGCGAAGGCTTGTGAGCGGATGATGTGCATCCAGTCGGGACGGCGCAGATCCCTGTTGGATGTCGGCTCCCCCATGGTGGAGATAAATTCGGAGTACAAGGCTTTCACGTACTCCAGCGTGACCGCGTCGTCCTCGTCGAGGGCGCGGGCCCGCGCGTCGCGCAGGGTGGTACGGAACTTCTCAAGCAGGTTCTCGGTGGACCCGGACGTGTAGGACTCGTGGATGACCGGTGGGTCACACAGTGCGTACTTGGAGCTCGATAAGCGCAGCAGGAGCCGCAGAGTGGACTCGGTAATCCAGACAGGTCCGGGTTCAAAGTGCGGCCCAAGAGGGCTGGGCAGGTAGGCGCCGTGTTCCCAGGCTGAGGGGGTGATGAGATGGATGCCAGCGCGACGCCGGTCATGCGGGTGAGGGTCAGTGGGCTGGAGCTGGCCGAGGGGAAGATGGGTCTTCAAAGCAGCTAGGTAGGCACCGTTAATGCTGAGCGCCGCCACTGTGTCCGTCTGGTCTGGTGCCTGTGGACGCTGCCAGTCGGGACGTGCCTCCCAGACGCGGTCAGGCGCGTGCGGGGACGGCTTGCGGAGTGTCTCGGGCAGTGCGGGGCAGCGGACGATGTCGTACCGGGCACCGATTCGACACATATCGAGCAGCCGCATAGCGTCCGGGATTGCGCGTGCGGTGAGTGCTGCGATGGCTTGGCGCTGGTCGCCGTCGTGGGCGGCTAGGGCTGCGGCGACGGTCTCCCTGACCAAGTCCTGGGGGGTGTTGGAGCGGTGTGAGGCACCGGAGCGGGGGTGCGGGATCCGGGGCTGTGGTGTCTCATCAGGCTTGGGAAGGCTGAGGGTCGGCAAGGAGGTGGCTGCCTCGGCGCACTCGGCAGCGGTGAGGTGTTGCGGATAGCCGTCCACTTGCTGGCTGGCCGGGTTTCCGCACAGCACGCAGAAGGTGTGTTGTGGCAAGAGTTCGGTGGAGGTGCCGGGCACCGGTTGATTGAGGGCGAGGGTGGGATCCTCGACGGCGCAGGTGCGGGCGTGCGTGAGGAAATAGGCGCAGGCGGCGCGGACGTGTCCTTGCGGCTCGGCGTGTCCCTCTTCCCATGCGTGGAGTATGGCGGGGCTGATGCCGATCACGCGGGCTACTGCATCAGCGGTGAGGGCGAGATTGGTACGCAGACGGCTGCGTTCGGCGGGCGGGGGCAGAGGACGGCGGGTAGCGAGGAGGTCGTCGATCGCGGAATATCTACTCATCGTCTGTTCTTTCTCGATATGGCGCGAGGCGGGGATGAGAGGAAGCGTCAAGTGCTGGAGGCGTGGGGTGCTGTCCCTCTCTCTCCGGTCCGTCAACCGGAAGCTCTTGCCGGCGCCGCTCGCCAGGCCTGGTAGGCGTTGCTGGTCCACGAGGCCGGGTCAATGTCGGGGCGAGAGGTGCTTACCGAGGAGCCACATGACGCGCGGCAGGTGGGCGCGGTCAGCCATCGGTGTACGAACCTGATGTGGACCGGCACGGATGGTGTGCCGGACACGTCTCGAACCTAGAGCGGGCTCACAGGGCGACGCGATTCTTTCGGTCATTTGTTCCTATGTGTTGCCCGGATTCAACGCGTGTAGCACGCGACGGTCCGCTGTCTGCCTGTAGTCGACGGGCCCTGGCTGGAAGTCCGGCTCGCTGCTGGTCACGGCAGGATGTTCCGCCTCGACTTGGCGTTCGAAATGTCATCAGCGCAGGTGAGAGCGCGCTTTTGACGGGCAAGGGTGGGAACTCTGATTCGCGTCCTTGCGCAGGAGAGGGGCACTGTAGAGGCAGGGTCTGACAATGCATCGGCGTGGCCGGTGCGCCGGATATGGCGCGAAGTTTCGGCTACCACCCGGTACCGCAGCCAGACGCTGCAGGTGCTGCCGGAAGGGTGCGCCAGGATGCGCCTATGAGTCTCACCTCGTCCCTCAAGGAACCGACGTCAGCGATGTCGCAGTTCCTCACCGAGCATCTGCCGGGCGTCGATGGTCTGTTATCTGACTACCGCAGGCGCCTGGTGAGCTGCCCCGAGTTTCGTAGCGGCCGGTTTGCGTGGTTTCAGGCGGCGTTCACTGCTGCCTGGGATCGGTAGTGCTGGGTCTCGAATTCCTCGGGTGGGAGGTAGCCGAGAGCGGAGTGAAGGCACTCGGTGTTGTACCAGCCGACCCATTGAACGACAGCGCGTTCGACCTGGTCAGCGTCCCGCCAGGGCCCTTGGTGCTCGATCAGCTCGGCCTTGA
>NZ_JBEZLM010000056.1:0-9359 GCF_040652095.1 Streptomyces sp. NPDC048290 | reverse complement strand
CAGTAGATGGAGTGCAGGATGTGGCCGGAGAGGTGGAAGGCGAGGTTCTTCTCCAGGCCGTTGATGGAGCCCCAGGTCTCCTTGTCGCGGGCCTCCGCGAGCTGCTCCAGAGTGTCGTTGGCCCCCTTGACGTACGCCGCGTGGTGTTTGTCGTGGTGCAGCTCGATGATCTCGGGGCTGATCACCGGGGCGAGCGCGGAGTAGTCGTACGGCAGTTCAGGCAGCGTGTAGACGGGCATACGGTCCCCTCCGACCTCTTATTGCATAAGGCTTGCAAGTGCACGCTAGCAGCAGGACGGTGTTCGCGCGTGGCAGGGGCGCGCGAAAAGAGCCCCGGCGTCAGGCCGTGGCGCGGCGGGAGGCCCCCGGCGTCAGGTCGTGGCGCGGCGGCGCTGCCGGGCGTAGCCGAGCGCCGCCAGGGCGAGGGTCATGGCGCCGGTCGAGTACAACTGCACCCGGGTGCCCGGCTCCCGTGCCATCAGCACGAACACCGTCACCATCCCGGCCAGCGCCACCCAGGTCAGCACCGGGAACGCCCACATCCGCACCACCAGCGCCCCCGGCGCCTCCCGCTCCAGCCTGCGCCGCAGCCGCAGCTGGGACACCGCGATGAAGATCCAGACGACCAGGATCACCGCGCCGATCATGTTCAGCAGCCAGGAGAAGACATCGTCCGGGCGCCAGTAGCTGAGCAGGACGCAGCCGAAGCCGAACACCGAGGACGCGGCCACCGCGGTCCTCGGCACCCCGCCCGACACCCGGCCCAGCGCCTTCGGGCCCTGTCCGCGCGCCACCAGCGAGTAGGCGATCCGCGAGGCGCCGTAGATGTTGGCGTTCATCGCGCTCAGCAGCGCCACCAGCACCACCACGTTCATCAGCTGCCCGGCGCCCGGGATGCCCAGCTGGTCCAGCGTGGCGACGTACGGGCCCTTCTCCACGACCGCCGGGGAGTCCCACGGCACCAGGGTCACCACGACCGCCATCGAGCCGATGTAGAACAGCGCGATCCGCCACATCGCGGTCCGCACCGCGCCCGCCACCCCGCGCACCGGGTCCTCCGACTCCGCCGCCGCGATGGTGACCGTCTCCAGCCCGCCGTACGCGAACACCGACGCGAGCAGCCCGATCACCAGGCCCTCGCCGCCGCCCGGCAGGAAGTCGCCCAGATGGTCCGTGCCGGGCGAGTCGGTACCCGGCAGCAGCCCGGCGATCGCCAGCACGCCCAGGACCAGGAACAGGCTGATCGCCCCGACCTTCAGCGCGGCGAACCAGAACTCGAACTCGCCGAAGCTGCGCACCGCCGCCAGGTTCACGGCGCAGAACACCACCATGAACAGCGCCACCCACGCCCACTCCGGCGTCCCCGGCAGCCAGCCGCTCACGATCTTCGCCGCGCCGATGCCCTCCAGACCCACCGCCGTGCACAGCAGCACCCAGAACGCCCAGCCCGCCGTGAACCCGGCCCACGGCCCGATCGCCCGCTCGGCGTGCGCGGAGAACGACCCCGACGACGGATACGCCGCCGACATCTCGCCCAGCATCCGCATCACCAGCATCACCAGCAGCCCGGACAGGGTGTAGGCGACGACGATCGACGGCCCGGCGGCGGCGATCCCCGCCCCCGAGCCGACGAACAGCCCGGCGCCGATCACCCCGCCGAGCGCGATCATCGACAGATGGCGCTGCTTCAGGCCGTGCGTGAGGTCCGTCGGCGCCGGGGCCGCCCCCGGGGTCTTCGCCGGGGCGGGCGGGGGAGTGGGGGTGGTGGTCATATGCGGTTCGTCCTCGCTGCTTGCTGTCTGGTTACTCGTACTGGAGCGGTCTTGGAGGAATCCAACAGTCCGTCAGTCCGCGCCCGGTGTGATGTGGCCGTCCCCACCTCCGTGACCGGCGTCACGCCCGCCCAGGTGTATCCGGCTCTCTTTGTGCGGAGCACACCAAGACGCGGACCCCGCCTTTGTCGTCTGCTGACGGTGATCGGCGCTTCACCGCTGGGATAGCGTCGCCGATGTCCCGAACTGTCCTCACCCCCGCGGAGTCCCCATGGCCACCGCCGCCACCACCGCCCGTCCGGGCCTGGTTCTCGCCGACCTGCTCCCGGCCTCCCGCGTCCGCGACCTCGCGCTGGTCGTGGGCGGCGCCGCCCTCACCGGTGTCGCCGCCCAGATCGCCGTCCCGGTGCCCGGCTCCCCGGTCCCGGTGACCGGCCAGACCTTCGCCGCCCTGCTGGTCGGCACCGCGCTCGGCGCCGGTCGCGGCTTCCTCTCCCTCGCGCTGTACGCGCTGGTCGGCATGGCGGGCGTGCCCTGGTTCGCCGAGGGCGGCAGCGGCGTCGCCGCCCCGTCCTTCGGCTATGTCATCGGCATGTTGCTGGCCGCCACGGCGGTCGGCGCGCTGGCCCGCCGCGGCGCCGACCGCTCGCCGCTGCGCATGGCGGGGGCGATGGTGCTGGGCGAGGCCGTCATCTACGCGATCGGCGTCCCGTATCTGGCGCTGGCGGCGGACATGTCCCTCACGGCGGCCGTCGCCGCGGGCCTGACGCCGTTCCTGCTCGGCGACGCCCTCAAGGCGGCCCTCGCGATGGGCGCGCTGCCCCTGGCGTGGAAGCTGACCAGGCGCGACTGACGACGGGCCGGCGGGCCGGGGCGCCGACACCGCGCGCCTCAGCCCGCCGCCGTACGCCGCCGGACCCGCTCACGCCCCACGGCGACCGCGACGACCCCGGCCGCGACCAGCAGCGACAGCAGGACCGTCGTCCGCCCGTCGTGCTCCGTGTCGGTCAGCATGTACCCGAGCACGAACACGATCAGCCCCGCGGCGGCCCAGGTCAGATACGGGTACAGCCACATCCGGACGACCAGCTTCTCCGGTGACTCCCGCTCGATGATCTTCCGCATCCGCAGCTGCGAGAAGCAGATCACCAGCCAGACGAACAGGGCCACCGCCCCGGACGAGTTGACCAGGAACAGGAAGACCGAGTCCGGGAACTTGTAGTTGAAGAACACGGCGACGAACCCGAAGACGACGGAGACCAGGATCGCCGTACGGGGCACTCCGCGGGCCGTGGTCCGCGCGAAGGCGCCCGGCGCGTCCCCCCGCTGCCCGAGCGAGAACGCCATCCTGGACGCCGTGTAGAGCCCGGAGTTGAGGCAGGACAGCACGGACGTCAGCACGATGAAGTTCATGATCTGCCCGGCGTGCGCGATCCCCAGCGAGTCGAGCGCGGCCACGTACGAGCCGTCCTCCTGGATCGCCGGGGAGTCCCACGGCAGCAGCGCCACGACCACGAAGATCGAGCCGAGATAGAAGACGCCGATCCGCCAGATGATGCTGTTGGTCGACTTGGTGACCGCCCGCTGCGGGTCCTCGGACTCCCCGGCCGCCAGCGTGGCGATCTCGCTGCCCATGAAGGAGAAGACCACCAGCAGCACCCCGGTGAGGATCGCGCCCGGCCCGTTGGGCAGGAAGCCGCCGTGCTCGGTGAGGTTGGCCAGCCCCGCCTGCTCGCTGTCGACGCCCGGCAGCACCCCGAACACCGCGAGCCCGCCGATCACGATGAACGCGCCGATCGCGACGACCTTGATCCCGGCGAACCAGAACTCGAACTCGCCGTAGGAGCCCACCGACACCAGGTTCGTCCCGGTGAGCACCACCATCACCAGCAGCGCCCACGCCCACTGCGGTACGGCCGGGATCCAGCCCTCCAGGATCGCGGCCCCGGCGGTCGCCTCGACGGCGAGCACCACGACCCAGAAGAACCAGTACAGCCAGCCGATGGAGAACCCGGCCCAGCGGCCGAGCGCCCGGTCGGCGTGCGCGGAGAACGACCCCGAGGTCGGATTGGCCGCCGACATCTCGCCCAGCATCCGCATCACCAGCACCACGAGCGTGCCGACGAGCGCGTACGAGAGCAGGATGCCGGGGCCCGCGGTGGCGATCCCGGAGCTGGAGCCGACGAACAGTCCGGCGCCGATCACCCCGCCGATGGCGATCATCGACAGATGGCGGTTCTTCAGCCCGGCCTGGAGCCCGGACCCGGACGCGGGCGCCCCGCTCCGGTCGTCGGACGTCCCGGTGTCGGTCACGGGGGGTGGGGCGGTCATGTGGGGTCCTCACGGTGGGGGGAGGGCGTGGGGGCGTACAAGTCGGACCTTCCGGTGAATCGGAGGGAACCATAGAACAGAACCTTCGAATCCAGCCCGACGCTTGAGGTTTTCCAGAGGTTCACGGCCCTCACACACAGTGATCGAACGCGGGGACCGCTCCGTCGCCGCCCCGGCCCCCTGCGCTGCCCCGCCCACCCCCGCATGTCACACTCATCCCATGCGCGTGTACCTCGGCTCGGACCATGCGGGCTACGAACTCAAGAACCACCTCGTCGACTGGCTGAAGTCGGCGGGCCATGAGCCCGTGGACTGCGGGCCGCACCTCTATGACGCCCAGGACGACTACCCGCCGTTCTGCCTGCGCGCCGCCGAGCGCACGGCCGCGGACCCGGACGCCCTCGGCATCGTGATCGGCGGCTCCGGCAACGGCGAGCAGATCGCCGCGAACAAGGTCGCGGGCGTGCGCGCGGCCCTCGCCTGGAGCACCGAGACCGCCGCGCTCGGCCGTCAGCACAACAACGCCAACGTGGTCGCGGTCGGCGCCCGGATGCACTCCGAGGACGAGGCGACGGCGTTCGTCGAGACCTTCCTGACCACGCCGTTCTCCGGCGACGAGCGCCACATCCGGCGCATCGACATGCTGAGCGCCTACGAGACGACGGGCGACCTGCCCCCCATCCCGGCGCACCACCCGCAGGACCCGCGGGGCTGAGCGACCGGCAGCCGACGATCCAGACGGTCCAGACGGTCCGAGGGCGGGGAAGGAAGCGGGAACTTGCCTGAGGGGCACACCATCCACCGGCTCGCCCAGGACTACGCGGCGGCCTTCGCCGGGCGCCCGGTCCGGGTCAGCAGCCCCCAGGGCAAGTTCAGCGACGCCGCCGCCCTGCTGGACCGTACGCCGCTGGAGCGGGCCGACGCCCACGGCAAGCATCTCTTCCTGGGGTTCCGGGACGCCGACTGGGTCCATATCCACCTCGGCCTGTTCGGCAAGGTCGGCTTCGGCGCCGCCCCGCCGCCCCCGCCCACGGACACCGTCCGGCTCCGGCTCGCCCACGACACCGCGTACGTCGATCTGCGCGGCCCGACCACCTGCGCCCTGATCACGGACGCCGAGAAGCGGGCCGTCCACGACCGGCTCGGCCCCGATCCGCTGCGCGCGGACGCCGACCCGGCCGCCGCGTACCGCCGGATCTCCCGCAGCCGTACGACGATCGCCGCACTGCTGATGGACCAGAAGCTGATCGCCGGGGTCGGCAACGTCTACCGGGCGGAGGTCCTCTTCCGGCACGGCATCGATCCCTACCGTCCGGGCAAGGACCTCACCCCGGCCGAGTGGGACGCCCTCTGGGCCGACCTGGTGGTCCTGATGCGCGAGGGCGTGCGCACCAACCGGATCGACACCGTCCGCCCGGAGCACACCCCCGAGGCGATGGGCCGCCCGCCGAGGGTGGACGACCACGGCGGCGAGGTGTACGTCTACCGCCGGGCCCACCAGCCCTGCCACCTCTGCGGCGGCGAGATCCGCACCGCCGGTCTCGCCGCCCGCAACCTCTTCTGGTGCCCGGCCTGTCAGTCCCGCTGACCCGCCGGGCCCGCCTCCCCGGCTCTCCTCGGCTCCGGTCAGAACCCGTGCGGCAGCCAGGCCGCCGGACCACCGCCGGGTCCGAACGCCAGCGACGCCGCCGCCAGTGCCCCCTCCCGCGCCTCCCGGACCTGCCCCGCCCCGGCCAGCGCCGCCAGCGACACACCGCCGAGATAGGCCGTGCCCAACTCCCGTACGGACAGCGCGAGGTCCGCCGGGTCCGTGGTCCGCTCGCAGGACGCGCCCCCGGCGTCCCCGGTGAGCCGCCAGCGCCCCGCGTTCCAGGGGCAGAACGCGTCCTCGACGTCCAGCACCACATCCACCGGCGCCGCGTACGTCCGGGCCGCCAGCGCCGCCGCCACGTCCACCAGCCGTACGTGCGCCGAGTCCTTCACCTGTACGCCCAGCCGTCGTACGTCCGACACCAGGTGGAGCAGCGGATCGTCCACCGGGCGTCCACGCGTCTCCAGCGTCGAGGTGAGATCGATCTCGAACAGGAACCGCCACAGCGCCGCGTACGCCGCCGGATCGAGCGCCTCCACGTCCCGCAGCCGGACCACCCCGCTCGGCCCGGACGTCTCCCACCGCGGCTTCACCTGGAACCGGGTGTACCCGACGACCCGCCCGTCGGCCCGCTCCGCGACCACGCACTGCAACGGCGAGCCGCCCTCCCGCTCGTTCTCCGGGTCCAGCAGCGGCAGCCGCTCCCAGCCGGGCTGCCGGGCCAGCATCCCGGCCCGCCCCGGCACCTTCGCCGCGTAGACCGCCTCGCACGCCTCCAGCACCTCACCGGGCGCCGCGTACCGCAGCCGTACGTCGTCCGTCCCCGGCGGCATCGAGAGCCGTACCCGGCGGGTGTCGGCCGTCAGGGTCATCGAGTACGTCCCGATGCCATAGCCGAACCGGCCGTAGATCGCCGGCTCGGACGCCGTCAGCACGGCCAGCGGCCAGCCCCAGGACCGGATGTCGGACAACTGGCGGGTCATCATCGCGGTCAGCACCCCGCGCCGCCGGTGGGTGGCCGCCACGCTGACCATGGTCACCCCGGCCGCCGGGACCAGCGCACCGCCGGGTACGGTCATCCGGAACGCGAACGCCCCGGCGGTCCCGACCACCTCATCGCCGTCCCACGCCCCGAGGGAACGTTCCGCCTCGATCAGGTCGTCCCACAGTTCGCGCTCCTCGGGCGCCTCCGGCACCCCGCCGAACGCCCGGATCAAGGTGTCGTACCACGTCGACATCTCGTCCTTGTCGTCCTTGTGCGGCACCCGAAGATGCGCCACGCTCGCAGGTGCACCCGCACCAGCCGTCGAGCCACTCGTCGTACTTGTTCTACTCACCATGAACCCATGCCTATCAGGGCATTGCCGGACGTTCCAGGGAATTTCCGCCGGGGGGCGGCGCGACGGCTTTCCGTGAAGTTCACTGTGAAGTCGAGCCTCGGACGGGGGACAAGTGGGACCTCCCGTGCCGGGCGGCCGGTCCGATGGATAGGGTCCCGAACTAATGGCAGCAGGACGAGAGCGGCGCGCGGCGGCCGAGACGTTCCCGGCCCGGTTGAAGATGCAGTGGCACCGGGCCCGCGTCGGCGTGCGCAGAAGCGCCGTGGACTACTTCCGCGGCGACGGCTCCGACTGGATCGCGCTCGTCGGGCTGCTGCTCACCATCCCCGTGATCACCGCCATGACCCTCGCCAACCCGGTCTGGTTCTCCCCGGCCGCGCTGGTCCTGCCGATCGTGGCGGGCGGACTGCTGCTGCGCCCCGCCAGCCTGCTCGGGCTGTACGCGGGCGCCGCCACCGCGCTGATCCTGGAGTCCGTCCAGCTCGGCCCCTACACCGAGGGACCCGCCCGGGTCACCCCGGGTGTGGTGCTGGTCGTCGCCGCCTGCGGATTCTTCGGACTGCTGATCGCCCAGTTCCGCAGCCGGGTCGGCGTGCCCTGGCGGCGCGGCGGCACCATGCTCTTCGACCTGCGCGAACGCATCCGCACCCAGAGCAGGCTGCCCAAGCTCCCGGCGGGCTGGCACCGCGAGATGGCGCTGCGCCCGGCGGGCGGCCAGTCCTTCTCCGGCGACTTCGTGGTCGCGGCCCGCACCAACGGCGGCCGGACCCTGGAGGTCGTCCTCACCGATGTCTCCGGCAAGGGCATGGACGCGGGCTCCCGCGCCCTGCTCCTGTCCGGCGCCTTCGGCGGCCTCCTCGGCTCCCTCCCGCCGCACGCCTTCCTCCCCGCCGCCAACGGCTACCTGCTCCGCCAGGACTGGGACGAGGGCTTCGCCACCTCCATCCACCTGGTCCTGGACCTCGACTCCGGGGACTACGAGCTGTACTCCGCGGGCCATCCACCGGGCCTCCAGCTCAGCGCCGGAAGCGGACGCTGGGAGGAGAAGGCCGCCGAGGGCCCGCTGCTCGGGGTCTACGACGCGGCCCAGTTCGACCCGGTCAAGGGCGCCCTGCGCCCCGGGGACGTGCTGATGCTGTTCACGGACGGCCTGGTCGAGACCTCCGAACGGGACATCGTGGAGGGCATCGACCGGCTCACCGGCGAGGCCGACCGCTATGTGGCCGGGGGCTTCCAGGGCGCCGCCTGGCATCTGATCGAGGCGGTCGCCAAGGACGTCAACGACGACCGGGCACTGCTGCTGATCAGCCGGGAGGGCGGCGGGACGGCCACCCCGCCGGGCACGCCGTGAGCCCCGTCCCGCCGACGACCCTGTACGCCCCTGAGACGGCCCGGGACGGGTCCACCGGGAACCGGACCCGAACGGGAGCCGGGAAGCCGTGACCGACGCCGTGCGGCTCACCCTCCCCCAGATCGAGGCGCTCGCCCGCGCCGCCCACGAGGGCCAGACCGACAAGGCCGGCCGCCCCTACGCCGAGCACCTGCGAGCCGTCGCCAACGGCGTACGGCGCCGGGGCGGCGACCCCGACCAGATCGCGGCGGCCTGGCTGCACGACGCGGTCGAGGACGACGCCGTGTCCGGGGACTGGCTCGCCGGTGCGCCGCTGACGCCCCGGACGAAGGCGATCGTCCTCGCCCTGACCAAGCGGGCCGGGGAGACCCCGGAGGCGTACGCGGCCCGCGTCCTGGCGGTGCCGGGCGCCCTGCTGGTCAAGGAGGCGGACCTCGCCCACAACGCCGACCCGGGGCGGCTGGCGGTGCTGGGGGAGGCGACACGGGAGCGGCTGACGCGGAAGTACGCGCGGATGCGGGGGCTGCTGGGGCTGGCGGACGGTGGCTGACCGACGGCGGCTGACCGACTCTCTTTGGACGGCGTCAATAAAGGGGAGATAAGTTTCAAGGGGCATCGATGTGTGTTGCAGCTGAAATCGGCGCCTGTCCTGTTCGCCGACATCTGTCACCGGTTGCGCGGTGCGTGATGTTTCGCTGCTGCTAACTTCCCGTAATTGCTGAGGCGCCCCATGGTCACTGCGTCCCGACGTGTCAACACTCGTTGTCCATGGCTTCAGATGAGCTTAACGGTCTGTTTCTCGCGTTGACGGGTTCGGAGATGCCGGATGCCGATCCGGTGTTGATGCGTGCGCATCTGGTGGCGCCTCAGCGTGAGCTTGAGTCGCAGTTGGGTGAGTTGCAGGGGTTGTTGGCGGAGTTGGCGACGTCGGTGTCGTCGATGTCGTCGGGGGAGTGGGGGGACGCCTATCTGGA
>NZ_JBEZLM010000055.1:0-15355 GCF_040652095.1 Streptomyces sp. NPDC048290 | reverse complement strand
CAGCCACCGCGCCTCCAGCGATCGGATCGGACGTCACCCCACATCCAACCGCCATGACCACCAACCCGGCGAACCTATCCGGTCACAGCACTAGCCGTGATGCCGGTCTGCTTCGTGTCGAGTGTGGTGACCGGCGCATGGAGGGGCGGGCGGATCAGCGACTGGAACTCGAACCCGCTGCGCACCGGACCCTGGCCTGGCACGTGCTGGATTCCCAGGGCTGCGACCTCGATCGGCTCCGGGGAGGCCCCCGTCGGCGTCGTGCCCTCGAAGTCGATCGTGACGAAGTGGGTCTCTTGGAATGCGGGGTCGCTGGCGAGCCGCGGATTCTCCCGACGCATGGGCGTCACCACCCTGCCGTGCTTCGGGTGTGCTCGGCCCGAAGGTTCATGATCATGGTGTGGGCTTCGTCGACGAGCTCCAGGTCGTGGTGCTGGGTGCCGAACCGTACGGAGTCCAGCGCGTCCAGCACGCCGTACGCGATGCGTGCCTGCTGTTCGTCGTGCGTGAGCGGGCGGGCGTAGCCGCTGGCGAAAGCGGCAGCGAGGTCAGGCCGCTGGTAGAGGTCCCGGTAGTACAGGCGGCTCAAGTCCCTGCGTACGGCGGGCTCGTGCTGGGTCCGTTCGAAGTCGATGACGCGGAGGTACTGCTCGCGCTCGTCCCACATCCAGTTCCTGGGCCTGTAGTCCCCGTGCGCCGGCACGGCATCCAGACCGGCCGGGGCATTCGAGGCGAGAGCGCCGAGGAACTTCAGGTCGTCGATCGTGAGGTAAGCCTCGGCGGCTGCCAGCAGCTTCTCCAAGTCGGTTTCCCACTCGGCCTCCGCCTCCGTGGAGGAGCAGGGTCGGGGGTCGGCAGCGTGCATCCGGGCCAGCAGCGCGCCAGCCTGTCGATACGCCTTCCGCTCCTGCTCGGCCGGCAGCCGCAGCTTGTCCAAACTCTGGCCGGGTACGGCAGTGACCAGCACCGTCCGGGTCTCCGCATCAGAGGCGACCAGCGTCGGAGTCCGGTCCGGCCCGAGGGCGGCAGTCCACTTTGCGTAGGCGGCGACCTCGCGGCGGTGCATTTTAGGGCCCGCGTTCTGCTTGGCGAACCACCTCGTGCCGCCAGGGGCTTCCAGCTCCCAGACCGAGGTCCGGAGCGAGTCGGAACGGGGGTGCTCGGTGATGACCTCGTAGGTGTCGGTCACTGTGGAGAGCAGGCTGTGGAACACGGCGGGCAACGTCTTCACTGTGGGGCGCCTCTCTTCGCTACAACGTCACGAACCCTGAGTGATCTCTTCCGTACCCAGAGTTGTGGGGTGGGGGTGAAGAATGACAGGAGCCACTGACAACGCCCCCGGCCGTTCGTCCCGAATTGATCAACGTCAACCGGATCTGCGACACCGCTCGCCGCGTCGCCGCAGCTGAAGGCGAAGGGATCAAGCATCGTGGTGGTGGACATTGCTCACCGGCCCTGACTGACATCCGTCAGGGCCGCCTCGATCTTGTCGAGGCTGGCGAGTAGACGCCGTATCGCCACCTGCCGGACTCCCCAGTACTGCTCAAGGTCGACGTGCGATTGCTCAGACGACGCGTGGTCGCCGGGGGTGGCACCGTGGAAGCCGTAGAGCATGTCCAGCAATGCGACCCGAGCACAGGCTTCGGTGTGCGGGAGGGTGGGGTTCTGCGACCGGTATGCCTCAATCATCCGTACCGCGAACTGCTGCCAGTGGGTTCCACGAGCCACGGCGAATGGATCGAAGGCAGCACGCCCCAACTCCCACACGGGAGATCCTTTTATGCTCCGGAAGTTGAGGACGCCGGTAACGGAATCGGCAGCCGTGATCACGTGAGCGTGGACGAAGTCCCCGTGCACGGCTTGGTCCACTAACTCCGCAGGCAGCCCGGCACGAAGCCGATCAGTATGTGCGACGAGGTCCAGCTGACGGCCGAGGAGCCGGTCACGTAGCGGCGCCGGGCCGCGAAGCTCGTGCTGCCGGACCGCCTCCAGCACGACCGCGCACTCGGCCACCCCTTCATCAGGGGACATGGTGCGCCAGTCTGGGCGCACCGCTAGCTCGGGCAAAGGGTACGCGGCCAAGACCCGGTGCATCCGCCCCAGCACAGTGCCCATGCCCTCGGCGCGGGCCATGGTCATGGCTTTCGTGTCCACGCGGCCAAGGACCTCGTCGACCACTGCCCACGCGCTGCCCTCGGACACGGCGACGAGGTCACCGTCACGGTCGGGCCAGACCCGTGGCACGGGAAGATCTGCGGCCCTGCAGAACTCCGACACGTCCCATGCCGCTCGCGCCAGGTTCACGTCGACCGATGTGGCGTACTCCTTGACCCGCAGCCGCCGGCCGTCGGCGGTCAGGACTCGTCGGTTCACGGACTCGCTGCCTGCCGACGTCCACTCCACTGTTTCGACCGAGATTCCGTACCGCTCGGCGAGGACGTCTGCCGTGAGTTCGTCCATCCAGGCGTCGTCGTCCATGCGGCTCACGGATTTCCCCTTCTGTACTAGGTGGTGGACGGGGGCACGGCGAAAGGCGTGCCCTTATAGATCAAGAACTTGCCGCGGAGGAAGGCAGGTTGTTCGTGGGCTCGCTGCCTTCTCGCTGGCAGGGCGTCGACAGGCAGCGAGCCCAATGGGTAGCTATCGGGCCGAATCGACTGCGTCCCGTCTCCGGCCTGTCACCGTGCTGCCCTCTGCGGGACGGGGTTGGTCTGCGCGGTGTGCTTCGGGTGATGAGGGTTGAGGAACCAGTGACGGGCGGAGACGAGCCACCATCCCCCGGCGAAGACCACCACGACGCCGACGGCGACGGGTGCGTAGTTGAACGTCTCCAGGGTCACAGGGGACGCCTGCGGCAGCATGAAGAGCACGGTGATCACGGCAACCCAGGCAACGGCGATCACGCCGATCGGGGTGGACCAGCGGCCCAGATGCCACGGGCCGCGCCGGAAGGAGTCGCCTTGACGCAGCCGCAGCAGCGTCGGGACGACGTACGCGATGTACAGGCCGATCGTCGCGATCGACGTAACGGCCGCGTACGCGGTCGAGTTCACCAGGTAGGGAAGGCCGAGGACGAAGGCACCGCCGGCGGCAAGCCAGACCGCATTGGTCGGCGTACGGGTTCCCGGGTGCAGCTTGTGCCACGTCTTGGAGAAGGGCAGGGCCCCGTCGCGGGAGAAGGCGTAGATCATGCGCGAGTTGGCGGTCACGCTGGCCATGCCGCAGAAGAGCTGGGCTCCGATGACGATGAGCAGCATCATCTTGCCGGTGCTCTCGCCGAGAGCATCCAGGAAGATCTGCGCCGGCGGAACTCCGGTCTCAGAGTCCAGGGAGCCGCTGTAGGACTGGATGGCGAAGGTCAGACCGAAGAGGAGCACGAACCCGGCGGCCCAGGAGACCAGGATGGACCGGATGATCCCGCGGGGTCCCTCGACGGAGGCGTTCTTGGTTTCCGCGGTCATGTGGGCGGAGGCGTCGTAGCCGGTGAAGGTGTACTGCGCCATCAGCAGGCCGATGAGCGCGACGTATACAGCGGACCCCCAGCCGGTGTTGTTGACGAACTCGCCGAATACGAACGAG
This sequence comes from Streptomyces sp. NPDC048290, assembly GCF_040652095.1. Classification (NCBI taxonomy): domain Bacteria; kingdom Bacillati; phylum Actinomycetota; class Actinomycetes; order Kitasatosporales; family Streptomycetaceae; genus Streptomyces; species Streptomyces sp. NPDC048290. Next base: position 11,776 of record NZ_JBEZLM010000055.1, on the reverse strand, counting down.
GGGGACTGGTGGTCGTCCGGGATCGTCAGGAGGGCGCCGACGATCACTACGACGCCGATCAGGTGCCACCACACCGACACGGTGTTGAAGAAGCCGACGATCCGGACTCTGAAGGTGTTCACCAGGGCGTGGAGCAGCAGGATGATCCCGAACAGCGTGATGGTGTGGCCCGGGGTGGCGGCATAGCCGAACTCGAGGTTCAGGTACGCGTTGAGGAACGAGGCGGCGCCGAAGTCGATGCCCGCGGTGACCGCTACCTGCCCGAGCGTGTTGAACCAGCCGGTGAACCAGGCCCAGGCAGGCGCGGACTTGCGAGGTGCCAGCTTGTGGGCCCAGAAGTAGAGGCCAGCCGACGTCGGGTAGGAGGAGCAGACCTCCGCCATGGCCAGGCCGACGAACAGGGTCATCAGGCCGACAAGCACCCACCCCCACATGATCAGCGCGGGGCCGCCGGTGTTCATGCCGAACGCGTACATGGTCAAGCAGCCACTCAGGATGCTGATGATCGTGAAGCTGACCGCGAAGTTCTGCCTGCCGCTCATGCTGCGATCGAGTGTCTGGGTAATGCCCAGCTCGGCGAGGCGCTCCTCTTCCGACTGTGCGGTGCTCGGAATATCCAGGGGCATGGGGGGTACTTCCTCCATCGTGAATGCGTCCAGCTCATCGGGTTGTGCCAAGGGTTTGAACTCAGTGGCAGGACCTTGTGCTCAGGGCTCGGCGAGTTTCATCGCCCAGCCGCGGTGGCGGAGGAACAAGGTCGTGGCGTCGCCGCAGTAGCCCCACGGCACATCGGTGGCGTACGGGCCGATGGCGTCGAAGACATCTGCGGCTTCCAAGTGCCGGCCCGCGAACGACAACGCGTGCGCCAGGTAGTTGGCGTCCTCGTGGAAGGCGGCGTGCGGCCGCTTGGGGGCCCGGCAGTCCCACCAGTCCGTCCACGCCTGAGAGGTCGAGGGATTGTCTGTCCACGGGTGAACGGTCAGCCCGTAGCGATCTCCGTCCACTTCCATGCGCAGACGGTGGATTTCGGCAAGGGCGACCAGCGGCAGCACGTGCAGCGGCAGCCCTCGCGGAGTGTGGGCGCACCGCTCCTGCGCCCAGTGGAATACCTCTCCGCCCGTGCCATGCCAGGAGGGGAAAAGGTAGGTGAGCAGTTCGTGGTGCGCTTCCCGATTCCAGGGATCGCATTCAATTGCCTGCTGCCACACCTGCTTTATCGTCGCGCGCCATTCGCGGTCGTGTGGAGGCGAATGGAAGCGCGTCAACGCGAGCATGACAACGTAAGGGGATGGGTCATTCGGCAAGGCGCCAGCAGCGGCATCGCAGGTATCCCACGCCTGCCGCATCGCCTCACTGACGCCGTGCCCCCGGCCGGCGGTCATCGACCGCAATGCCTGCACGTTGGCCAGCAGCGCCAGGGCGTGCGGAGAGCGCGGCTCCGCCTGCGCCCATGTGTCAGCGAACGTCAGTCGCACTCCGATGCGGGCGAGGACCTGCAGACGGAAGATCCGCCTGTCCCAGTCGGCCCCCGTCGAGGCAAGGAGCTCTCGAGCACCTTCCCAGCGACCCATCGCAGCATCCTCGATCACCCCACGAAGGGCGGCGTCGTCCCGGGCCGGATGCCGGTCGAGGGCAGGTCTGTGCCTACCCATGGCCCTCCCGCCTCGCGTGCTCCACGGATGGGGTGAGCTGCTGAGTCCCGACGAGCGATGTTTCCCCTCGTGCTTGAACTGGGCTCTTGCCGTCCGGCGTGGGCAGTGAGAGGCGTTGGGTCCCCAGTGGCGCCGCAGCCGTGGCCAGGCTCACCGCCCGGCGCGCAGGCACATCGGGTATCGGCATCATCGAAAGTCCTCGGGTCACGTCCGGTGGTGGAAAGACCGCCAGGGCATGGGGGTGAAGGGAGGGGAGCCAACAATCTCGCCCGTGCCCCGGCGGTCGGCCTAAAAGTCGATCTTTGCGATCAGCTCGACCGCGCCCTGCACGCCCTCTTTGATGCTCGGTGCCGCAGAGCTGCTGGCCAGGAAGAAGCCGAACAGGATGCACACGATGCCGTGCGCGACGTTCAGGCCCGCCTTCTTCATGAGGAGGAAAACGATCACGCCCAGGAGCACGACGGCGGAGAAGCTAACGACCACAACAGGCCTCCAGGCGGCGGCGCCTGCTGTGGCACGATTGCTGCACCGTCAGATGCCGCTGGGGCATCCGCGTCAAGGGCTGATCCATCTGTACGTGTAAGGCCGAAAGCACCTTGGACTCCGGTGGCCGAGATCAGGGATAGCTGAGTCCCGCAGCGCGAGCGTCGCGTACCGGGTCCGAAAGATCCGTTCCCGGGTGGTTCGTCGGTGCTACGCGATGCAGGAGACCCCAGAGTGGTGGGAAAACGCGCGGTGCGCACATTTCTCAGGTGATACCACTGGAGTGATTTCGGTTTCAGCAGGGGCAGTTGGGCCAGCAGGCCCGCGATCAATCGGGGAGGCAGAAGTGCTTGCGCAGTCGCCGCGACGCTGCGAACGGTGCAGCTGCCAACTGAGCCAGTACAACTCAGGAACCCTGTGCTCGGCTTGCCTTCGCTCGCACAGTCTGATCCCACCCGCTCCTTCCGTTCCAGAAGGAGTGTGGCGTAACGCCGATGTTCAACAAGCCCTAGCATCCTGGGACTTCAGCAAGGCAACCCGCCTGATCCGCCAGCATGGATCTCTGCGTCAGGAAGACGTTGCTCAACTAACCGGCCTCAGCCAGGCGTTCCTCTCCATGCTCGAAGCGGGGCGCCGACGCCTCACCAACATCGACAAGATCGGCGAGTTCCTTACCGGCCTCGGCGTCCCACCAGAGCTCGCTCCTCTCCCGCGCCCCGGCGTTCAACACGCTCCGGTCGTCGAAGCTGAGTGGGAAAGCCCGCTAGAGATCGCCAAGCGGCTGAACACCCTCACCTCGTCCCATGTGGATCCAGCGACGCTGTGCATACTGGAGCAGCAGATCACGGACATCGTGGATCGCTATGAACAAGAAGGTCCACACCAGCTGGTGTCGGTCACGACCGAACTGCGCACGTACGTACAACCGTTGTTGGAGGGACAGCAGCCACCCAGGCAGCGTGAAGCCCTATTCCGGCTGGCCGCGCAGGCCTCCGGACTCCTTGGCTACATGGCCGTGAACGCCGGACGCGAGACCTTGGCGGAGGCGTACTGCACAGAGGCCCACGCGCTCGCGGCCGAGATCGAGGACCAGGATCTGATGATGTGGGCCCTGGGCACTCGATCGTTGAGCGCCTACTACGCTGGGCGCTTCGCCGATGCCCTCACCTGGGCCGAAGCGGGCATAGACATCAATCCTCATAACCCCCAAGCCATTCGCCTCCTGGCCAACGGAAGCGCCCGTGCCCTGGGAAAACTCGGGGACGCCACGGGCGCCCAGCGCGCCCTCGCCCGGGCAGAGGAGCTCAGCGGACAGCATGCACTGCCAGACGGGCTCACCTCGTGCATCTCCTTCGCCCCCTACAGCTTGGCCCGGACCCTGGCCAACGCCGCCACCGCCCATGTTGCGCTCGGCAACACCCCCAAAGTCATTGAGTACGCCGAGCAGATCGACGGGCTCGTAGCGCAGTCCGACTCCGCCTGGAGCCAAGCCTTGGTCCGTCTCGATGTCGCCACCGCCCTGCTGACAGGGGCACGGCCTGAGGTCGAGCACGCCATGGTTCTCGGGCAGCAGGTACTCGACGCCGGCGGTGGGCCACCGATCCGATCCGTGGTCCAGCGCGCTGGAGAACTCGCTGACCGCGGCACCCAGTGGCGAGACCTGTCGGCCGTACGCAACTACACGGAAGCCCTCCGCGTGTGGCGCTCCTCCCCGCTGACCCGCGCCGTGGCCGAATCTGCCAAGATGACACGCCCAGACTGACAGCCGCGAGCGAGAGGGGCCGCCAGTGCTCTTGACCGCCAGCCCCACCGCGTTTCCCGCTGCCCCTCCGCCCAGCACTGACGACCCCCACATCATCGCCGCACACGACTGGGCGGCCTTCGACACCGTCGATCAAATGAACAACCACTGGGACCGGCCAGGCTGGCATGCATCCACACGCGCCTACTACTGGATGCTCACCTTCGCCGATGCCGCCGCCCTTACCGAGCAGACGCGAACCTGCCAGCAACGGCTCGTTTCCCTCGGCTTCGACCTCATCGACGAGGACGGGCTACATCTGACCCTGGGGCGGATCGGCCTAGCCAACGAGGTCAGCGAAGTCCAGCTTCACACGCTCCGTGCCCGAGCGTCGGCGCGCCTTCCAGATGCCTTCACCATCAGTGCAGTCCCGATGGCTGCCTCCCGCGGGGCCATCCGCTACAGCGTCGCCCCCTGGACCCCACTCATCAACCTCCACAGCGCCCTCTCGCTTACGGGCGATCAGTGCGGACTGCCGCTGAAGAAGCCGACCTCCGTGCTGCGCCCACATATCGGCATTGCCTACTGCAACCGCACCCTGGACGCGCACAAGGTGCGGGAGGCGATCCAGCCGCTGCGTGACCTACCCGCCATCACACTGCCGATCGGACAGGTCGAGCTGGTGGAACTAAGGCGCGAAGATCGCTCCTACCGATGGCGCACCCTCGCCATACTGCCCTTGCGCTGAAGATCGAGACCGATTGGGCGAGCGACTCCGATCTTGCACAAGCAGGTAGTGATTAGACGTCACCGCCGAACTCTTCGGTAGTGACGCCTGATACCAGGGACAGTTGAGGGTCACGAGGCGGTGCTCAGCAGCGCGTCTCGTCGCCCCCGCGAACAACGAGGCAGCCAGTAAGCAGGAGCAAGGAATTGAAGGGCATCGAAGAGCAGCAGACGCTCATCCTCTGGGACATCGACCGCACGCTGCTCTACGTAGGCGACATCGACCGCCAGGTGTACCGCGAGACGTTCGCTGAAGTGGTAGGCCGTCCTGCCGTGCGTCTGCCGGCTCGCGGCACCGGCGTGACCATGCCTCTCGCCATCCGCTCCCTGCTCCTGGACAACGGCGTACCGGAGGAGACGGTCCCAGAGCTGCTGCCGCGCATGGTGGAACTGCTGCCCAAACGGCTCGCAGCCCATACAGGAGACCTCCGCAGCCAAGGCGTTCTCATGCCCGGCGCGGAGGCCGCACTCCAGGCCGTGCACGAGCAAGAGCACTGGGTACCGACGGTCGTCACCGGCAACCTGAGGTCGAACGCCCTGCTGAAGCTCACGGCCTTCAACCTCGACGGCTACCTCGATGCCGACATCGGCGGGTTCGCCTCCGACGACGACCACCGGCCCGCGCTCGTCGGCATCGCACAGAAGCGTGCGCAGGCCAAATACGAGACGGTCTTCACGCATGCCAACACCGTGATCATCGGAGACTCCCTCGAGGACGTCCGCACCGGCCTTGAAGGCGGCGCTTCGGTCATCGGCGTCACCTCGGGCAAGACCACAGGCAACGAACTTGCAGCCGCGGGAGCTGACATCATCCTCGACAGCCTCGAAGACATTTCGAAGCTTCGAACGTCCATCGAGAGGCTGACCGTTCAGTCAGGGTGACAAATGCCCGCGACATCGCGAAAACGGCATCTGCTGAGGTGAATACCGTCATCGGTTTCGTGCGGCTGCTCAACGTGGGGGCCTTCACGAATGGCTGGCGTTCATCGCAGTGGACCACCGCCTGAGGACCCCGGCGGAACACCCCCCTCATGAGGCCGACCGCGAGGTGGGCATACGTGTATTCCTCACCGGCCCCTTCGCGGGCAGGGTTGCCTCTGCGGCGAAGGGGGCAGGCGTCGGGGCAGTTAGGACTGTTCTAGAACTCGGCAGACGTCGGCGGCAGCCGTGCCAAGAGGAACCCGCCTCTGGTCGCCGGTCTGCATATCCCTCAGAGTGACTTCGCTAGCGGCCTGCTCATCAGCGCCATAAAGAACCGTAATTCGAGCCTTCTGATCATTGGCCCATTTGAGTTGCTTGCCGAGTTTCGTCGACGAGCCGAGGTACGTGCCCACACGCAAGCCCTTGCTGCGGAGTTCAGTAGCCAGTCGCATCAGGTGCTCCTCGTTTCCGAGGACGGTCAGCGCCACGTCGAGACCCCGCTGCTCGGTGTTCTCGGACCCCTGGATGGCAAGAATGCGTTCAATGCCGATGGAGCCACCACAGGCGGGGGTATCTGGGCCACCCAACGTGGCGACCAAGTGGTCGTAGCGTCCGCCGGCAGCAATGGAGCCCGGGTACCCGGCAGCGACCACCTCGTAGATAGCGCCGGTGTAGTAGTCGAGACCGCGAACCATACGAGGCGTGTAGACGATGCGCTCAGGGGCGAGTCCCGCACTGGTGGCCAACTCGATAAGTCGGTCAACTTCTGTAAGTCCTGCCTGACCCTGCTCTGTTGTGCTCAGACGCTCACGAACGCGGTCGCTCGTCTCTGCGGCAACATCGCCCACGAGCGCCTCTGCAACCTCAGGGTCCAAGCCGCGTGCCGCGGTGAGTTCCTTGACGACTTCAGCAGCGTCGACCTTGTCGAGTTTGTCGAGGGTCGCAAGGACGGCAGGGCCGGCAGAAGTATCGATACCGTACGCCTCGAGCAGCGCGTAGAGCGCCTTGCGGGAGTTCACCATGAACGTGAAGTCGTGCACGCCCAGGGCATCCAGGCCCTGGGCGAGCGCGAGGACAACTTCTGCGTCAGCGAGCGGTGACAGCGAACCGACTGTGTCGATGTCGCACTGGACGAACTCGCGGAAGCGCCCTTCCTGTGGGCGATCGGCACGCCACACCGGTCCGATGGCATACCGCTTGTACGGGGTGGGCAGCTTCGCTCCGTGGGTGCCGATGACACGGGCTAGCGGCACGGTGTGGTCATAGCGCAGGGCGAGGTCAGCCTGTCCTGATGCCTCATGGATGCCGCGCTTGAGGATTTTGAAGATAAGCTTCGACGCCTCTTCGCCGTACTTGCCGGTGATGACATCCAGGTTCTCGAAAGCGGGCGTCTCTAGCGGATCGAACCCGAATCCTTCGAAAATCTGCGCGAGAGTGTCGAACGCTGCCTTGCGGCGGCGTACCTCATCGGCCAACAAGTCCCTGGTGCCCGACGGTGCCTGAGCGGCCTGCGCCATGCTGGTGGTTCTCCTGATGGTGTGGAGTGCTGCGGCGTCTGGATCCGCCGAAATCCTACTGCGCTTGCTCCATCACCGGATGCCACTGCGGGAAGTACCGCTGCAGCAGGTTGAGGAGTTCTGCCTGCTCCTTCGGGTCGCCGTACCCCGTGTGCATCAAGGGCGTCCCGTCGACCGGGCTCAGCTCCTGCCAGCCGCCGAGCTCGTCCATCAGCTTGGCTGCGCCCTTCAGCAGGGACGTCGACATTTGCGGGACCAGCGCGTCCAGGGCGTGCGACATGTAGTAGATCGATGAGCGCCGTACCGCGGAGGAATCCACGCGCTCGGTGTAGTTGATCTCACTGAAGTGCGGGTAGCACGAGTCCAGCATGTTCTTCGGAACGTCCCAGACCGGCATCAGCACATCGGTTCCGCCAGTCCTCCGTTTCGGGAAGGGCATGGGGCGACGGCCGTTCATGAGGCAGAACAGCAGCTCCGCCATCACGTCTTCGCGGTTGTAGCCGACGAGGAGATTCCTTCCTTCCACCTGATCGCAGATCGCCCGGCCTGCAAGGTTGATGAAGAAGGTGCCGAAGAAGTGGGCCAGGTCAGCGGTGTAGCGGTCGGAGAGCTCTTCCCACAGACGCTCAGGGGACTCGTTCATCCCGAGCAGTTCAGCCATGTCCCTGGGGTAGAGGACACGGTGGTCGAACCCGGCCTCCGAGCACAGAGCGCGGGCCCTGTCGGCTGCGGAGTCGGGCCAGATTGGGGACATGACGAGGGTGAAGCATGTGACCTTGGAGGCGTCCAGATCGTGTGAGGTCACGTAGCGATGGACGCCTTGAACCAGGGTGTTGCTGTCGCCGCCACCGGAGATGCCGGCAACCAAGGGGAGTTCGGTGCCCTGCTCGGTGAGAAAGTCTGAGATCTTCCCGAAGACGATGTCCTGTATCCCGGCGGCGTCGATCAGGTGCACTCGGTGCGTGGGGTTCTTCGATTCGTCGGCGTACTGGAAGTCGAACATCGCCGCGACGGGCTCTTGGCTGTGATGCACCGTCTCTATCTCAGTGGGCCGCAGCGCGTCGATGTCCGTGTTGCGTATGCACTGCAGGATAACCTTGCGCCCCTCGGGGATCTCGTCGAGAGCCAGGGACATTGGTACGGCTTTCAAGGTGCCGTCGCCGGGAACCTCGTACGCCTGGAACAGCGTAGGAGGGAGCCGGTTCGCGAGCAGAAGTTCTCCGAGCGTGAGCTTGTCCACCGGCTTGAGTTGCCGTGCTCCCGCGGAAAACAGGAGCGTGACATTTTCCCAGCTATTCACCGTGTACTCCATTCCCTGGCTCTCGAGAGGGACGTGCGCCCGTACTTAGATGTGCGCTGTCAGCGCAGGTACGGCCAGTACCTCCTCGACCCGCTGGCTGGTCATGCAGTCCATGCCGGCCTCGGGGAGCGTGCGCGACATGATCTGTGCCAGGTTGTGCACTTCAGTGCGGTCGGACTCGACCTTCACGGATTCGATGGTCGTCGACTGAGGGGCCATAACGTCCTCCATTCGAACTGTCGGTTGACACACAGCGTGATCCTTGATCGCTGCGGGGCAAAATCACCACCGTGATATCAGCACCGATATGCGCCAACATGCAGGGTCTGCAGAGATGTTGGCCGAATCTAGAGGTCCGACATGACCAGCTCCAGGTCATCACAAATCCCCCGAGAATGCGCAAAGCAACCATCTCGAAACCCGCTGCACCTCGCCAGCTCGTGTGTCGGTGGTGGGGTGCCCAGCATGGCGGCGATCACGCAGGCGTCGACCTTGCCAGGTGGAGCCGCTGGACAGTGGGGTTCCTAGCGGTTGGAAGCTCCTGTCACGCTCGACCAGGTGGTGGCGGCCATGCACCGGCGACGGCGTGCTACCTCGTCGAGCGGGATGGAGGCGCAACCTTCATGATCTGAGCAACTTCTCGTGCGCATCCCCAGGACAACGTGACCCCGGCACCTCCATGGCCGTAGTTGTGGACCAGGGGGAGGCCGTCCGACCGGTGGTCCAGCTCGAGGCGGACCTCGTACCGTGTCGGTCGAGCACCTATCCGGTCTTCAATGATGCGAGCGTGGGCCAGGCGCGGATCTATTGCAGCGCACCGCGCGAGGATTCCGGCAGCAGCGACGCTGTCTGGTGCCAGAGTCCCGTCCCCGTCGATGGCAGTTCCACCAAGAACCACGGTGTCGCCGTGCGGGTAGATGCAGGCGAGGTCGGGTGACATCCCTGTGTCTTCGGAGAAGAACTCGCTGATACCAGGGTTCTCCACGACGACGTGCTGGCCTCTGATCGGGCGAAGGCCGTCATCACCAGCCAATGGTCCAGCACCCAACCCAGCACAGTTCACGAGCGCGGCGGCATGCTCGACTTCATCGAGCGATGCGAGCATGCGCTCTTCGGTCATGCCGCCCGCATCAGCGAAGCGACTCTGGAGGTACGACAGGTAGACAGGCATGTCGATCAACGGAACGGTGAAGTGATAGCCGACCGCAAAGCCGGGGGGCAGTTCGTCAGTCGTGCAGCGGCGTAGATCCGGAAGTAGCTCACCCCAGTCCGGGGCTGATGCTGGGTGGCGTGCCGCTTCGATCCCGCTGACCATACAGACGCCGGTCCGGGGGTCTCCGGCCAGCTCACGGAAGACTTCCAAGGACGTGAGACTCCAGCCCCGTGCCCTCGGCCATGGCTCTACCAAGTAGGGGCCCCACATCGCGCCGGCGGACAGTGAGGTGCGGGCGGGGATCTCCGCGGCCAACAACCGCACAGGCAACCCTGCCTCAAGTAACGCTATGCCCGTCGTGAGGCCAGAAACTCCTCCGCCGACAACGACGATCGTCTCGTCTGTGGTCATGGTCCGACCGTAGCCGGTCGAGCAGAGGATGGACCGGCATGTTTGGTCAATGCCTCCTCCAGTTCTGGGAGAAAGCTGTTGACGTGTACGTTCTTACGCCTCAGTCGCATCTCCTCGGCCAGCTGCTGCAGCAGGGCCGTGCTGCGGGGGGAGCGCACCGTTTCGAGCCGTGCCGCTGCGGTCCGCCCGATATCGCAGGCGCGTTCCAGGTCGCCGGAGGCGCTGTAACCCAATGCGAGCCAGGCTCCCTCGAACAGGGCCCTGCGCTGGCTCGGATCTCCCTTCGATACAGCGTGAGCGCCCGATTCCAGGAGTTCCTCTCCACGCCGCACGAGCCGCCGTCCAGCCGCCCGACCGCCGGCCGGGGCAGTAGTACGCCCCAAGTTGATCAGCGAATACCCTGCTTGGCACTCAAGGTGATTGGAGGTGAGGAAGTACATCCACCGAGGCTCGTCGCTGACGTCGCGACGTTGCTCGAGGAGATCTCTTGCAAGACCACTGGTTCGCTCGAAATCTGAGACTTCGCCGGACGATGCATAGGCATGTGCCAAGCGAGAGAGGACTGAGGCGCGAACCGCGACGGGTCCGCTTTCGCTTGCCCTGTATGCAGCCTCACCAAGTGAGACGGCATCAGCAGGATGCTGCCGGGAGGCCGCTTGGAAAGCCATGTCTGCCAGGATATGCGCACATAGGGAGCGATCGTTCACATGATGTGCGGCACGCAAGGCTGTTATGAAGTACCGCTGCGCCAACCCATGTTGAGCTGCATCGAAAGCCATCCATCCAGCAAGCTGCCCAATCTCAGCCAGCGCACGAATCAGGCACACGGTCGAGAGTTCGGAGTGCCCGCCGTCTCGAATTAGAAGAGCTACGGACCGGAACTGGGCCCCCACATAAGGTAGATGTCGTGCGCCACCGTGCTCATCATCAAGCATCTGCAGAAGGGGCAGATTGTGTTCGACCTGAGAGACGAGCGGATCGATGGACACTTGATCTACCGCGTGTGAGCGGCGGCTCTCCTGACTCAACTCTCCTTCTAGATATTGAGAAACTGCCGCAAGCAGGCTAGCGCCTGAAATGGCAAGGAATTGTCGGCGATCGACTAGTCCTCCAAGCACCCAGTCCTCCAGAATCTGACGCAACTCTTGGTAGCCCCATGGATGTTGGAAGTTGCATACAGCTGACGCGAGCATCGGTGCGTCAGACGCCTTGCCTTGCCATAAATGCTCCACTGACACAATTCGGCCGAGTTCCTGCGACAGCACATAGGCAGCCATGGCTGGGAGCGGCGCCCGTGGGACACGCCCGGCGTCACGCCAGTGGTACGGCGCGGACTCGGCAACAGTCCCCACTCCGAAGGCGCGGTTCAACTTTCGAGCCAGCACCTTCGGGCTCCAGCCAAGATCTTCCAGACAACCGGCCAGCACCATGTTGGGTTCCCTGGCTGCCGTCGACATCGATTGTCCTCTCCACTGCAGTCTTCGCCCATCACCACACCAGGCGGGAGGCGTCTCCGACACCAGGATCTCGCAAAGTGCCGTGAAGTTGACCGAGTTGACCGCTGGATCACCTACCCCGGGTGGCCTCCACCCGATGTCCTTGGTGAGTCGTTGCAACGTCCCACCGTGTCTGCCAGCCCAGCGGCAGCGGATCGCGCTCCAGGTGGCGCACGCAGACAAAGGTCGGTCGGCCGTGGCGGCTGCTTCGGTTCGAATGCTCTAAGAACTCCTATCAAAGTGTGAGGGCTCTCAGCCTGCGCCAGCAGATGATGCTGCAGGCGAGGCTGAGGAAGGCTTCGTGGATGTCGTCGCG
>NZ_JBEZLM010000054.1:0-19985 GCF_040652095.1 Streptomyces sp. NPDC048290 | reverse complement strand
CCCTCGTAGCGGAGCTACTAGGGCTTTTGTCCGGTGCGGCGAGAGTGCGTGCCGGGCGTCGCGACGCCACGGAGATCCGTCAGACACCCCCTAGGGCCAGGCGGCGCATCCGCCCGGCGGGGGCGTCGGCATAGCGCAGCAGGCCCGTGCGGGGGAAGTTGGGGTGGCCGCGGGGGCGGTCGGGGTGAGTGAAGCTGCCGTCCCACCAGCGCCAGACCTCCAGCAGCATCTCGGCCGGGGCGTCATCGCACGATTCGGCGAGGAACAGGCGGACCGTCCGGTCCTCGTCCCGGGCCAGACGCTCCACGACGTCCGGTGGAAGGTGCCGGGCTCGGGCCACGCTGCGGCGGATGAGCGGATGGGACGATTCGGCGAGGCGGCGCATCGCGTCGGTGTCACCGTGCAGGGCCTCGACCCAGGGCAGAGTGTGCGACAGCGTCGTCGGGTCGACGTCGTAGCGCACCGCGGCACGCTGCTCCTCGTTGAGGTCGGGCCGCAGTGCCACCGCCGAGCGGATGTCGTCGTACGGGTCCTCGGCCAGGATGGCGACGCTGTGGGCGCTGAGCTCCGGGTTGGCGGCCAGTGCCCGGCGTGCCTTCGCGTCCCCGTCCCGGACCAGCTCCGCCTCCAGAGCGGGTGAGAGACGGCACTGTTCGAGCGCGCGCCGGGGCGCGGGCAGCGCGGCGAAGACCGCGCCAGGCATGGGGACGCTGGTGTGGTGGGCGAGCAGCGCCGCCGTGCGCACCGTGTCGTCGGTGTCGGCCAGGAGTCGCTCCCGCAGGGGCGCGGCGAGGTCTTCCCACCGGGCGCAGACAGTCGCCCGTATCCGGGGATCGGCGTCGGCCGCGAGGCTGGGGAGGTGGTGTGCGGGCAGGCCCGGGAGTTCGGCGGCCTGTGCGCGGGACGGGCCGGCGAGGAGGTCGTCGTAAAGGTCCCCGGGGAGTTCGACGCCCCGGGCGCAGGCGTGCTCAGCCCAGAGCACTCGCCGGCTCGGTGACGGTTCGGCGCGGACCAGGCGTACCCACTGACCGGGTGTGAGCTTGGGCCGGAAGGTGTCCGCGGGCCCCGAGCGCACCCGCGGATCGGGATGCGCCACGGCGGCGTCGAGTACGGCGGGCCGGTCGCAGCCGTACAGGAAGCTCACTTCCACATCCAGCAGCCGGATCAGCAGTTCGTCCGGCGCGGCCGGACTCGACCCGATCCCCTTCGCCCAGTGCGAAGGCCATGCCGGCCGGCCGGGCACCGCCGCCCACACCTCGGCGCGGTCGGTCTCCGTCTCGCTCCCGGCGGCCGTGGCGGCCTCCTCCAGCCGTTCCGGCAGTCGGTCGAGGGCCGTCACCCGAGGCCCGTCCGTGCCAGGCACCTGCGCCAGCAGCACCTGCCCGTCGAGGGAGAGCGCCACGAACCCGGGAAGGCCTGTCAGCCCCGGCACGCCGCCGCCGGCGTAGCGGACCCGGGTCCACCGGGAGTCGTTGCCGCCGATCCGATGTCCGAGGACGGCCACCAGGAACTCGCCGTCGGCACCTGCGAGGCGGCGCCACCACTCGGCGTCGAGCGCTTCCCCGGCCGGGTCGTCCGGCGCCGCGATCCCCCGCGCGATCCGCCAGCCGGCCTCCGGCGGGAACAGACTGCCAGGGCGCACGTCCTCGACAAACGTGAGTCCGGCGCATGGGAGCAGTTCGTGGAGTTCCTCTCGGCGTTGCACGCGGTCATGATCCCCGCCGACTCGCGGTGGGACAAGGCCCTCCGCCCAGGCGCAACCCTCCCTCACCCGCGCACACGTCATTGGCTGCGCTGCCGTTCGACCCTGCCCGGACAGCCGAACCACCTGGCCGTGGAGTCCCGAGACGGCACAGGACAACACCAGGTGCGCCTTGATCGCATACGGGGACGTTGTCGCACAGCGGGACAGTCTCGTACGGGAAGCCGCAGCGACGGGGATCTCGGAAGCGGAAACGGCCCGGCTGACGGGACTGTCACGCAACACGGTCCGCAAAATCCTCGGAAAGGCCGCGGGCGCATCCGGGCCGGCTGCCGGCTGCTGAGTACAGCAAGCGCGACACCGGCCCCGTGCGGTGAGCGGCGCCCCGTATGAGATGCCACTCCGCCCACGCCGATGGCCCCGGACTCGGGCCAGCACCGGCACGCGTGCGAACCATCTCCGCGGGACAGACCGCTCCTTTCAACGAAGGATCAGCGGGTCACGATCCTGTGACCCACCTGCCCAGAGAACGGTCTCGTCCTCCTCGGATCTACCGGCCGTCAGGGAGGCCTCACAGCCGTCCTCGAAGCGGATCAGTACCGACGTGGCGCCACTGCCCGTGATCGTGCTCCACATGCCCCGCCCGGACTTCTTCCGCATCCCCGCCGAGCCACACTCGAAGTACTCCAGAGGGAGCGCGGAGGCCGAGAAAGCGGCGTCGGCTCTCAGCGACAGTTCCGCCCCCGCACCCGACCACACCCGCACCAGCCCGGCGTCCGGGACCAGCTTCCCCTCCGGATAGCGGTCGTAGTCCGTGGACACGTAACACGCGGACGACACCAGACCCACGAGCAACGCCAGACCAGCGCGGTGCGCCACCGTCCACGATCGCCCGCCAAATCGCACCGGCCCGACCGGCAACTGGTTCCCCTTCACCCCTGCCACCCCCACCCAGGAATCATCGCCTTCGTCACTCCGGGGAGAAGACTGTCAAAGTCCGGAGCAAGAAGGGCGCAAGAGTGCGCCGGAGCCTGGCGGGGTGGGCTACCGCGAGAGGGTCGGTTTCTCGCAGGTTCTCCCATGGCACGAGTCCGGCACCCTCCAGACGCTCCATCGCCTCCAGGGCGACGCCATCAACACCCAGGCACCGCGTTCGTGCAACGCACCCGAAGCGAGCACCCTCTCCGGGGAGAGAGTCAGAGCGTGCCGAATTCGTTCCCCTTTGAGCCAACGATCGCGTGGTCGCCGGGATGAGGATCGATCCCACCATCGCTCCAGGCCGTGCCTCACCGTCGGTGCCCCGCAGAACCCTGTCGACGCCGGTGATGCCGGGGCCGCCGGGGCACTGCACGTGCAGGCGCATGGGGTTGGGGTCGAGGATCGGGAAGCCGATGAGCTTGGGGTTGACGTCGCCTGGGTCGGCCGGACCAAGGGTAGAGTCCGCACGTGCGCTGACCTTCCGGGCAGCGGTCAAAGACCGCTGCGGACGGTGCGGGTGCCCCAGGTGAGCCGGGGCGCCCGCCTGCCATACCCGTCACCACGTCACCGGAGATCACTCAATGCCCGATCAGAAACACCTCGCATACGACGCGTTCGTCGAACTCGCCGCCGCCGATCCGGCCGTCGTCGGCCTTGTACTCAAAGGCTCCCAGGCACACGAAGGCATGACCACCGAGCACTCCGACCACGACCTGTACGTCGTACTCGCTGATGGAGCGAGAACGCAACTCACCAGGTTCGCAGGGCACCGCACCCCAGAGCTCGACCTCGTCATCGTCTCCCTCGGCGAGTTCCGCGCCGCCGGGATGCCCGGCTTCGAGCGATACGCCCTCGCCCGAGCCCGGATCGTGCTCGACCGGTCCGGCGGAGTCATCGCCCAGATCCTGGCCGACAAGGCGCAGCTCGCCGCCGACGAAGCCTTCCACGAGGCAGACACATGGCTCGACGCCTACGCCAACTCCCTCTACCGCTCCGTGAAGAACGACCGCGACGGCAAGGCCCTCGCGGCCCGGCTCGACGCCGCCGACAGCATCAGGTTCCTGCTGGAGCTGCTCTTCGCCCTGGACCGGCGACCCCGCCCCTACAACAAGTACCTGGAATGGGAACTCACCCGGTTCCCGCTGCCCGACTGGAACACCGAGCTGCTGCTCGGCGCTGTGAACCACATCTCAGCCACGGGCGACGCATCCGCACAGCGCCGCCTCTTCGCCCAGGTCGAAGCAGCTGCCCGGCAGACCGGACACGAAGAAGTACTGGACGCGTGGGGTGAGGACCTGCACCTGATGCGACCTCAGTAGGGCAGGGTTCGGCTACCAAGGGCGCCTATCGGAAGTGGATCATGCACATGGGGTGTCGGCATGTCCCTGAGCCACACAGTCCTCTCGTCGGGTCGTCCGATCGAGCTCACCGAGCTTGGGATGTCTACGACCAATGGCGGGATGCTGAAGGGCTATCCGTGTCAGCGCCCACAGGTAGAGATGCCGGCCGTGCCGGGTACGGACCGTCGTGCTGCGCGACCAGGGCTCCCCCGCCGCCCGGCACATGCCGCGGAACTGGGCCTCGCCGCTGCGGCCGTCGATGTCGAGCACAACCAGACCGTGCTCACCGGATGGTCGGCGGGCCACCCCGACGTTCGCGGCTTCGGGCCAGGTGGCGCGGATGTGCCCGGGGTCGGAACTGGCCCGCTGCTGCGAGCCGGGTTGGGGCACCCGGCCACCGGGCGGCAGCGGGAAGACGGCCACTCCCGAGGCAGCCAGTCTCGACGCTCACGCTGCCATCTCCCGGTCTCGCCGCAGCCGTAGACGTACTCGGCGTGCGGGACACCGATGCGTACGGCGGCGCTGTGCTCGGGACCGGCATCGGGGTCGTTGTCCAGGTCCAGACATTCGCCCGTCGCAGCCTCCACATCCGTGCGCGGAGTCCAGCCACACATACGCGGGCGGCTTGAGTAGTGGGGCCCTCGGCCGGGGCGAGCCCTGAAGCCGACGTCACTCTCTGGGAGAGCTGGCCATCCGCCGTCGTTCGGGAAAGCGGAAGTTTCCGTCGACATACGATTCCAAGTCGTGGACGAGGAGCAGTTCATACGTGGACAGCTTGTCGAGCTGCCGGTAGACGTACCGCGCCAGCTCCTCAGAGCTCTTCCACTCCGGGCAGTCCCCCCGATAGTAGAGATCAATGGCAATGGGGTGGCTCTCGAAGACTGGCCAGACCCACTCACCCCCTGCGGGCAGCAGCATGATGATCGCAGCTGCGTGGGGAGTTCTCACCTGGTACATCGCGCCGCTCAGCGTCACCTCTGGTGCATGAAGCACTCCAGAGACATCCTCGGCGAGCTGCCGTTCCCACGCCGCATCCGCCTCACCCTCCACCGGTGCGGCATAGATCTCAAAACCCTCCACGCTCACCGCTTCCCACCTGGGATCCTGCTTCTCAGACACCCACCGTACATCTGCACACACCAGCCCAGCCTGCCGATTCTGGTTCCGCCTCTGCCGCCGCCAACGGCCCGGACCTCACTGGAACTCGGGCCTCCCGGGCGGGTAGTGGCTGCCCGCAGCGTTCGGGGAGGAGAGTCCCGGGGCGAAGCGGTGGCCGATGGGAAAGCAGATAACCCACGTGCGGCGCTCGGCCGGAACTCTCCTCCGGCTGCCATCGGGCCTATGCCTGCCGATGTGGCCGGTCCAGAATGCTGCCGTGGCTGAAGACGAGCAGAGCGGCATAGAACCGCCTTCATTCCTGACATGCGTGACAGAGCTGGCCCAGATGCTGGGCGTCGGAGACGTCAGTATGGAGCCGGAGGACCGGCATGCCCGCCACCTTGCCCATGCGGTGCGCAAGCCCCTGCTCCGACGTGCGAGTCTGCCCGACGAGTGGTTCGTCCCCCTGATGGCGGCAGCCGTGTACGACCCGGATCCCAGCTTCTGCCGCTGGTTCGTCGAGCCGGCGGTCTACGCGTTCGGGCGCCGCCGTGTGATGGCGGCATTGGTCGACTACCTGCAGTTCGGTACGGATGCCGAGCGAGCCGGTGCCATGCGGGCCTGGTACTGCGCCCATGTGCCGTTGCGTGCAGACCGGTCTCCGGCGTACGGACCCGGCGGGGTACGTGATCCCGCGCTGGACGAGTCACAGGACATCAAGGCCGCCTGGCTGGAGGCATCCCTGCGGGTATTCGCCGAATCCACCGACCTGCGGATACGCCACCGTGTCCTACTGGGCCTGCCTGCCTCCCGCGCGGCATACCCGCCACACCTGCACGAACTACTCGAAAGCACACTCACTTCCGCCGGGGCCCATCCCGACCCACACATCCGTCGCTGGGCCGCAGCAGCAGACCGCGAGGAAGTCTGAGCCCGCCCCTTACCCCTCCTGACAGCTACGGGCCATCGCCTGGCGACAAGGCCACGCAGGAAAAACTCGTGGACGTCGTGGAGATACTGCTGTCATGGCCGTCCCCAGCAACTCGCCCGCATTCCAGCGGAGTGTCTCGCCTCCTGCCGACAGTCCGCGAGTTCGCTGGAGCTATGCGTCCCCCCGTGCTGACGGTCGTCGGTCCGGATCGGCCGTCACGTACGGAGATTGGGGCTCGACGACGGCTCACCGTCGCTTCCCGTGTCGTCGCGGGCCACCCGGAGCAGCGCGAGCGCGGCTGCGCCGTCGTCGGCACGGTCCTCAGGCAGTTCCGTGACGCCCGCGATCTCCCGCCAGCGTGGGTCACAGGCGAAGGCGCGGCGGGCCTGATGGGCGTGGACCGCGTGCAGCAGCGCGGTGATCGACACGTGCGGCGTGCGGTAGCGGATCTCGTCGGCGGCGTCCGTGTATTGCTCGGTGAGGCGGGCCTGTTCCTCGTCCATCATGTACGGGACCGGCCTGGGCGGTCGCGCCGGACCCTCAGCGTGCGTCATGCCTCTCGCTCTCGCGGGCACAGCGGCATGCTGACAACATCGCGCTGACGGCGCAGTGCCGTACTGCGGGGCGGACGGCGCGCGGCCCGGCAGACGAGGAGCGCCGGTGGACAGGTGGAGGTGACCAGAGGACATGGAAGCCTCTGTCTTGAGGTGGAGGACGAGGAGAGGTCACGTCACATCCTGGCCTTCGTCGTGAGCATTTCATCGATGCAGCCGCGCAGCCCGGCGTCGGTGGGGCCGCTCCAGGTGAGCCATGGCACCGGCTGGAGCAGGTTGTCGTACGGGCGGACGCCGGGGCCGGTGAGGAAGGCGCGGAGTTCGTCCGGGGCGGGGTCGGTGACCAGGCTCAGCCAGGCCAGGCCGGCGCCGATGCGGACCTCGGGCGGTCGGGTGGGGTCCGACCAGAGGCCCCGGGCCCAGCAGGGAGCGCGGTCGTCCTGGTGTTCGCGGGCGAGTTGGGCGATGGCCAGGATCAGGCTGACCCGGACCGCCGCATCGGCTTCCTTCGCCAGCCTGAGGTGCAGGGCCTGGGAGACACGTGAATGCTCGCCGGTTGCCGCCGCCAGGACGTAGGCGGTCACGGAGCGGACCTCGGGGTCGGGGCCGGACAGATGCGGGAGCAGTAGGTGCAGGTCGTCCGTGACGGCCTGGCGGGCGGCCTGGACCGTCCAGTCCACCGGGCACATCGTGCTGCCGTCGATCACCGACGGGTCCTCGGCGACCTGGAGCAGGCCTTCGCGTGATCCGTCGCCCATGTGCTGGCACCGGCCGATCTCGGCGATCAGGCGAAGGGTCCGGGCACGGAGCCCGGGGTGCCCGGTCGTCGCGATCCGCAGGAGGAACGGCACCGCGAGTGCTCCCACCGCGATCGTGCCGCCCTGATGATGCAGACTGGCCCACAGCTGCTCCACGGCCCTTTCCGCAGCTTCGGCGTCCCCTGACGCGAGCGTGGCGAGCAGGCCGGGGATCTCCTCGCCCGGCCCGTAGAAGTGCGGGAACCGCTGCCAGGGCACCTCGTCATACCCGAACCCGTCCCTGACCTCCCGCGGGACCGCACCCAATGCCGCCCGCACATCGCAGTCCGTGCCGGCCCACCGTTCCGGCCAGCCCGCCCAAACGTCATCCTCCACGGCTCGGCCTTCCACTACACCGACAGCACCCGAACCCCCGGGAGTCTAACGACCGGTGATCAAGAGCACGGTTCCTCACTCCCGTCTTCCGGTGGTACCGCACGACACGACCATCACGTCACATCTCGTGAGTGTCCGCAGCGCTCAAGATCGCCCGCTGCTGCCAGATCCGAGACCCTTCAGTCCGGGGAGCAGTGGGTGCACCGGAGAGCCGTGTCCGCCGGCGACGATCCCGATGGTGGTGCGGCAGAGGATTCTGGAGGGCGGGACATGCTGCTCAGTTCTTGCTGAGAGTCTGGAGCACTGCGCGGGCCGGGGACAACAATGCGGTTCAGTGCGCTGGTAGTCGATCCACGAGGGGCTGTAGGGGCTGAAGGCGTGCCTGGCGGCACCGGACAGCGGGCGGCGGGACGTTCAGGCGGTGAGTGCGCTTGGGGAGCAGATCGACTCCCGGAGCGGCTCCCGGCGAATCCTGGTGGGGGAACGGTCCATCACACAGTCATGTGGTGGACCGTTCCCCGGCACGGCGGGGGGGGAGGCGCCGCGGATGTGCCTTGCCTCTGCCTCTCCACGCCGGGGTGCATGGCGAGCTGGCTAGAAGATTCCCTTGTAGTTCTGCCAGCCGGTGGCGATCTTCACGCGGGCGGCGAAGGTCCCGTTGCCGTGGCCGGACTGGCGGAAGAGATTGCCTGCGGTGTCCCGGGCGATCAGGTCGGCTTTGCCGTCGCCGGTGATGTCCCCGACGCCGACGACCCGGTTGTACGAGGAGCCCCAGCCCGCGGCGATCTTCGTCCGCGGGCCGAGAGTGCCGTTGCCCTTCCCGAAGTACCGGTACAGGTTGTTCGACTTGTCCTGCGCGATGAGGTCGCCGATCCCGTCACCGTTCAGGTCCCCGGCCCCGACGATCTTCTTGTACGTCTTCCAGTTGTCGTGCATCTTCACGCGCGCGGCGAGCTTGCCGCCGGGTGCGCCCTTGTACAGGTACACCGCGCCGGTGGAAGCGTTGCGGGCGATCACGTCGGGGCGGCCGTCCTTGGTGATGTCACCGGGGGAGGTGAGGACGTCGTACTGGTTCCAGCCGGTGCCCAGCGTCGTGTACGGCGTCGGCGGCTTCAGCGCCGCCCCGCAGGCCGGCCGGTACAGCCGCAGGGTGCCGCTGCTCAGCCGGACCAGGACGTCGTTGCAGCGATCCCCGCTCAGGTCCCCGACGGGCACCGGGAGGGTGCCGGTCGCCCAGCCGCTGCCGCTGACCGTCCCGGAGAACGTGCCCCGGCCCGTGCCCTGCTGGAACGTCAGGGTGCCGGAGGAGCTGAGGGTGAGCAGGTCGCCGATGCCGTCCCGCCCGGCGTGGTCCCGCCGGACCGGCGTCGCGAGGGAACCCGCGGTGAGGACGTGGATGCGCTCTTCGGTGTCGACGAACGCCACCTGGTTCCCGTACGGGTCGAGGGTCCAGCCGGTGCGGCGGTCCGAGGTCGTGCCCTGCGGCCACAGGTTGGACGGGGCGGGCAGATCGGCGATGTCGCCGGTGACCGCACGCCCGGAGCGGACATCGGTGCGTACCAGCTTGCCGCGGGCGTTGTCGTGGCGGACCAGGAACCCGTCGGCCAGCAGAGCGTCACCCACCGGCACGGCCACCGATCGCCCCCGGGAGCGGTCGAACACCCCGGCCTTGCGCTGCGCGGCGCAGGCCCAGTACACAAACCGGCCGTTGACCTGTAGCTCGCTGGGTACGCAGCCCGAGCCGATGCTGACCGCGACCGCCGGGACGGTCGACCCGAGGCGGCTCACCGACAGGTGCCCCGCCGTGGCCGTCGTCGTCCACAGCTGTCCGTCCCACACGGTGGCGGCGTTCGCCGTGCGCGTCGACACGACCTTGGACTGTGTCCAGTCGACGACGAACTGCTTCCTGTTCGCGCCGCCGGACAACAGCGCGTACCGTCCCGCCGCAGCCTCGACCTCGCCGAAGAAGCCGGGCACCGTCAGCGTCTGGACCTCGCCCGTGGGCGTACGGCGGTGGACCCACTGGGTGGTGTCCCAGTCGGAGTAGACGACGGACCCGTCACCGGCCCCGACCAGCCGGACGCAGTCGTAGTGAGACTGACACGGCTTCACCCAGCCGCCGGCCTGCCGGACCGGTCCTGCCTGGGGGACCGGTCCGGCGGACACCGTACGCGTGTTGAACATGACGTCGTAGCCCGGGGGCGAGGTCTGGTCGGTCCAGGCCAGAGTGCCGCCCGCCAGTGACAGCCCGTCGACGGGCGCGGGCAGCGGCGGCAGGTCCATCAGTTCCCGGACGGCGATCTGCCCGTCCGGCCCTTCGGAGAGCCGGTGCACGCCCCAGTCCCTCTTGTCGGGACCGCCGGGCACGATGGCCGACCCGTCCGGCGACGGCCAGATCCAGCCCTGCATCCGCGCAAGCAGCGTGCGCCACTCACCGGCGTCGGTGAGGGGTCTGGTGAGCACGGCACGGGGCCCGTCCCCGAAGGTGGCCACCACGACGTGGTCACCGATGACCGTGAACTCGGACATGTCTTCGGTGCCTTGGGGAGGAACCACGGTCACCGGCCCGTCGAGCGCGTCGCGGCGCAGCAGCCGCGCCCCGCTTCCCGGGTACCACCAGCCGACGTAGTCCTCACTCAGCACGGGCAGTCGGGCCGAACGCGCGTCGTAGGGGCTGAACACCCTGGCCCATGTTCCGTCGCGGACATCGACGAGGACGAGCTGGTTGAGGAAGACCGCGGGGTCCTCGGTGGGGACGCGGTAGCGCATGAGCAGCGAGCGGTCGTCTCGCTCGCTCACCTCGAGGAGCTTCGCGCCGACGGGCCAGCCGGTCAGTATCGTGTCGCTGGTGCCGCCCTGGGCCGTCGTCTTCAGCAGGTGTACTTCACGCCTGTCGGCGGCCCCGCCCCGGTAGGCGACGACGACGCCCTCGCCCGCGGTACCGGAGTACCCCATCCCGGCCGGAACGGTGATCGTGCCCTTGTCCGCGCCGGAGCCGATCGCCCGGAACTGGACGACGCGTCGCCCCTCGGCGTCGGTCGACAGGGTGTACGTCGTGTCCGACTGGGCGAGCCCGTTGGGCCGCTCCGTACCGGCGAACTCGGTCACCTCCCTGGTCCGGCCCGTCGCGTAGTCGGTCCAGAGCAAACCGGCCGTGCCTTCCGGGCTCGACAGTACGCCGGTGTCCCCGAAGCCCCCGAACACCGGGTTGCGCGGGAAGTACCGGTCCGCGGCGGGCAGGACGATCCCGTCCCCGCCGACGGCCGGCGCCGCCGCTGCCGGCACGGCAGCCAGCGCACCCGCGGTCAGCGCAACGGCCGCCGCCATGGCCGTGCCTCCCCGGCCGGACAGACGACGACGTACGATCCAGTAGCTCTGCACGAAACCCCCCGGGCCCTTCGACCCTGAACAGCTGTCACCCCAACAGCCCCAAATGACCTGTGCATGTCCTATGCGCGGGGAGCGTATCAGCGTACGACGGCCCGGAGACGCGCGCAGAGAGCCCTATCGCGGTATGCCGGAATAGACCAGGACGAGGACGGCAACACCGGGCCCCGAGCCGGGAGGTGGCGCCTTTCCGCACCATCGCCCTGACCCCGCCGAGTCCGCGAGGGCCTGGCTGCACAGCCGCCTGATGAGGTTTCCTGCTTCTGGCTCGACCGGCGCAGGCGGGCGCGGCCGATCGTCCCTGCCATCGCCCGCGGCTTCCACCGCGACGCACCCATCGTCGTCATGGACGAACCCACCTCCGCCCTCGACGCCCGCGCCGAACACCAGCTCTTCACCCGCCTGCGCGCCCTCGCCCACGGCCGCGCCGCGACCGTGTTCATCACCCACCGCCTCGCCAACGCCGCCGTCGCAGACCGCGTCATCGTCCTCCACGACGGACGCATCGCCGAAAGCGGCACGTACCACGAACTCCGCGCCGCAGGCGGCCTGTTCGCCGAGCGCAAGCATCTGCGGGACCGCCGCACAGACGACATACCGGCCGAAGCGAACGCGGGCGCAGCGCGCTGACACCCCGGCGCCGAGCCCCGACGGGCGGGACATGGGCCGGGCTGGATGCCGGCCCGCACCCCGCCGCCGTCAGCGGCCCGGCGCTGGTGGTCTGCCCGGAGGCGTGACGCTTCCGCGAACGCCTCCCTCCCCGCGGCATCAGGCAGCAGACTCACCCTCACGGCCCTCGTCGTGGTCACGTGCATCTTGGTCGGAGCACATGGCCAGACGAGGGCCGCCCCCACGTCCGGCGAACCCCCAGGCGAGCGACCCAGTACGAGACACCGCCGTTCGAGACTGGAAGAAAAGGGACAAGCTCAGGTCGCTCGCATGCGCTCACCGACCGCCGTAGTCGGCGCCTCGCCCACGGCACCGGCTCCCAGGGGCTGTAACGCGGTGCTCCATGCGACCGGTCGGCGGGTGACTGACCGGTCCGGTCCGGCCGGAGAGCGACGTTCGGTGTCACGTGGCCTCGCCCGGCGGGCCGAGCCGTGCGTCAGGCATACGCAGGTAGAGGTTGTCGAGTACCTTCCCGGCCTTGAGCCACGCGAGTTCCTGTGCCTCCAGCGCGGCGATGGCCTGCGCTTCGTCGGCGAACTCGCGGTCGGCGCGGGCGCCGTGCTGTCCGGTCACCCAGCCGTCGCCCCACACCCCGACGGCGTATTCACCGCTGTAGCGGCGCATCAGCGACCCGCGCCGGGGGTGCGACCAGGCCGGAACCTGCCGGAACGAGCGTGGCAGTGAGCCGGCGAAGTGCCCGACCAGCCCGGCCGCTTCCTCGGCCGTCGGCGGGGACAGCCAGAGGGAGTAGCTCATCTCGGCCTGACCGCGCGAGGAGTAGTACGTGCCCTCCATGAGCAGGACATGGCGCCCGTAGCGCCGTGCCGCCCGGTAGGCGTGCTTGCCCGAGAAGGCCACCACCTGCTGGTCGCATCCGGTCGCCTCGGCGACGAAGTCGGTGTCGTCGGCGGGGTTCAGCGTGAACGGCACGGGTGACGCCGTGCTGGCCCGGCCGTCGAAGACGATGACCTCGGCGCGGAACAGGTCGATGTACCAGACCCGGGCGCCGTCGGGCTCGGAGAACAGCCGGAACGCCGGATGGTGCCGCGCGGTGGCCCAGGCGACCAGTTCGACCGCCTGTTCCGTCCAGTCGGCGGCGGGTGTGTCCGCCCTCAGCAGTTCGGCGGCGGCCCGGTCGAACGCGCCGGTGGCGAGCCGGTCCATGTCCCGGACACAGTCCGGGCAGTCGTCCACACCGCCCTCCCTGAAGGTGTGGAACCCGCGGTGCTTGCGCAGCGCCCGCCCCGCCTTGTGCCGGCGCCACAGCGCGTACCACGCGGCTGCCCGGCCCCGGTCGTACTGGCGCACCGCGGCCTGGACCCCGTAGCCCAGGATGCGTACCGCTGCCTCCGTGTCGGCCCCCTCCGCCCAGCGGCCGACCCAGTGATCGACGCTCTCCACGACCTCCCGGTCGTTGCGCAGCTCCGTGCGCCGCCCCGACCGATACGTCCCAGGCGTGCTGCGGGCGGCGGAGACGTACGCGTCGACGGTGCGGGTCCTCGGCCCGGGGGCGGCTCGCAGCCGTGCCATCACCGAGCGGTGCAGCTCCGGCGTCCACACCTGGCCCATCTCAGGGATCTCCCCGTCCGTCACGTCCCGTCCCTTCCCGGCCGTCCCGCCCAACCATGTGTCCGGACTCGGCGCCGGCTCCGATACACCCAACACCCGTTCGACCGCGCACAGTACCTGACCTGGCGCCGCGATCCCCGCGGGGTCCACGGCCGCCTCATCCACCCAGTGAGTACCGCAGCCGCCGCGGGCCGGCCCAGCGTGTTCAGGGAGCCGGCGATCCTCTTCGGGGTCAGCCGGACCTGCCCAGTGCAGGCGAACGCCTCGGAAGCCGCGCTGACCGCATCGCAGGCGGCCATGAATACCGGATCTTCGCCGCGCAGCGCGCTGAAGGTACGGCCGAGGACCAGTTCGGCGCGCGAAGGAGCCATCCCGAGCGCGAGCAGACGCAGGTACTCCGCCCGCGCTATCCGGCCGCGTTCCTCAGAGGCATCCGGTTCCCGGCCCGCGAGTGCCACGGCCAGCCGCACGTCCCGGCGGGCGGTTGCCCATACCGACGCCAAAGTCGATGCCCAGGTCCTCAGCGGCGGCGTCTGAGCTCCTGGACCAGGTGCTCAGTCACACGGGCAGCGAGCGGGAGCGGCGACGCTGCGGGCACCGGGTCGGTCATATCCGCACCTCACGGCCATGCAAGCCGCCCCTCGCCCGCACCGTGCAAGCTCCGGCGAAGCCGCCTCCGCCCGGCAGCGGCAACCGCCCGCCCCTTCCCGCACTCCGCGGTCGGCGGGCACCTCCACAGCAGTGACCTCCCGGTGGATATGTCGCAGTGACTCGAACGACACCGCCGGACGATCGAAAAGGACCACGGCCAGGCTGGCCGGCCGCCGCCGACTCCACCGCCACGAACACAAGGCGGGTGCACTTGATCGCCTTCACCAGCCCCACACGCACCCTCATCTGCTGCCGCGGACTCGACATGGCTCCCTGCGCCGAGAGACGGGCGTCGGCCGACCGGACTACGGGAGGTCTGTGCTCGGTTGGCGACGCCAGTCCCATCCGGGGTATCGGTCCAGCAGCATGAGGAACTCGTGCGCCGGAAGGATCTCGTGGTGGTTGGTGTCGAGAAGACCGTCCACACCGGGCAGGACATCGCGGAGAAAGGCCCGTGCCGCGTCCATGGACTGGCACGACACATAGACCGCGTACGGTTCGCCGATCCGGGACCGCACCTCTACGAGCTCCTCCGGCTCGTAGTCCGCCAGTATCCCGCCGGAGAGGTCGAGGTAGTACGCGTACCCGTGCTGGTGCAGCTTCTCGCCGCCCGTCACGGGATCCGGCACCAGGTCAAGGCAACGGAGTCGCCCTTCGAGCGACGGGCGTCGCTCCGCGGGGACAAGGATGATCACAGATGGCCAGGACACGAGTCCACCTCCCCGCGCCACCGTAGTCGAGCGATCCCCTCGGGTCGCCGGACTTTCCGTTGGTAGGGGGCGGATCTCTGCCGGGGAGAGATCCTCTGGCAGATGCCCGTCAACGAATGGCCGTGGCTTCTCACACCGCGCGCTCCATACAGACCAGTTGGTCCCGCTCGTCCCACGCCTCCGTGATGGTGAATCCGAGCCGCTCGTACAGGGCGATGGCGTCGGTCCGCCACCTCTGCACCGACAGCCGCACCGCACGGACACCGCTTTCCGCGGCATGCACCAGCGCGACGCCGACCAGGCTGGACGCGATGTCCCGCCCTCCACACCGTCGACGGGCAAACCCTTCTCGGCCTGCACCTGCCGATGGTGGGCCGCGAGCAGACCTACCGGTCCGTCCCGGACGGGAACGCGCCTGACCCGGCCGGCGGACGATGGCGATCTCACGTTGATCAGTCATGACACGGGCATCGCATGACGCGTACGAGGACGCGTACGAGGACGCGTACGAGGAGCCTGATCCGCCTTCGGTGAACGCCCTGGAGCCGGAGGTGACCCAGGCGGATCTCCGTCCAGATACGTCACCACCCGCCCCTGAGCCCCGCCACCCGGTGGGACGCCCGGCGGTGGCTGCCGCAGACCCGCCGGTCCGAAGCAGCCACCGCACGACGCCGTCACACGGCGGTGTGCAGCGCCCCGTGGACGCGCAGGTTGCTGCTGACCGCCCTCAGGTCGTCGCTGGTGTGCGGCACTCACTTGTCCGTACCGGTGTGACCGGACAGGTGCCAGAACTCCACGAGATGGCGCTGCACGCCCTGGCCCGTTCCCTCGTCCTCTGACAGCGCTGGGGCCTGCGCCCGCCCGGTGCAGCCCGCACGTACCCGCCATCGGCCGGGCTCGCCCAGCGCGAAAGCGTCCCCGGTGCGCCCCGTGCTCATGGGCCACACGGCGACCTCTCCGCTGGACGACACGGAGTCGGCCACGCTCCGCTCGTCCCAGCCGGAGGGGTCCCGCTCCGGTGGCTGTCCGTCCCACACCTCGACGTCGACCAGGGCGGTGTGAGTGTGACCGGCACCCGGGAAAGGCGTTGAGGAACACGCCGTGCTCGAACTCGTCCGGGAAGGGCGTGGGCAGGTCGGCTCGTCGGACTCCTGAAGACCGAAGGCGCGGAAGCTCACATCGGCTTCGAGACGGTACTGCCGGACAAGCTCGGCCACGAGCGTGCTCCTTCCACCCGGCCCAGGGACGGTCTTCGCCGAACGTAGGCTCCCGGCGCAGCGCACTCAGCCGCAGCCGTTCCCAACGGGCCAGGAGCGCGGTGAGTACAGCGATGGCGGCGTGGGCGCTCAGCCCTGTCTCCGGTGCCGCCCCCGGCTCCGCCGGCCGGACCGGTACTCCACCACCACCATCGCGATGAGGACAAGGGCGCAGCCGAACGCGTGGCGGGTGGACAGATGGTGACCGGCGAGCAGGCCGAAGAGGGCGGCGAAGACGGGTTCCAGTGTCATGATGAGGCCTGCTCGGGCGGCGCTGAGTCTGGTCTGGGCCCACGTCTGGAGGACCAGCGCGGCGGCGGTCGCCAGCACCGCTGTCCAGAGCACCCCGAACCAGGCGGACCGGTCGGGCGGTACGAGGGTGAGGCCGTGGGGCGAGAACGCAGCCGAGGCAGTCGCCGCGACGAGGGCCACCGTCACCATCTGGGCGAGCGCGAGACCGCAGGCGTCGCGGCCGTCCGCCCACAGGTCGGTTCCGAGGAGCTGGAGGGTGATGCACAGGGCGCAGCCCAGGGTGAGTGTCTCGCCGATGCCCAGGGTGAGTCCGCGCAGACTGAGCAGGGCCAGGCCGGCCGTCGCCAGCGCGGTCCCCGCCCAGGTCACCGGTGTGACCTTGCGGCGCAGCACCAGGACCGACAGGAACGGGGTGAAGACCACGAACGTTCCGCTGACGAAGGCGGAGACGGTCGCCGAGGTGCGTTGCAGTCCGAGCGCCTGGAGGATGCAGGCGCCGCCGAGGGCGAGGCCGAGCGCGGCACCCCGGCTCCAGCCCGCCCGGTCGAGGGAGATCACCGCCCGTGGCCGCAGTGCGGCCAGCACCAGTGCCCCGATCAGAAAGCGGGCGGCGACGAAGTCAAGAGCCGGCATCCGCTGGGTCGAGTCCTGGATGACCAGGAAGGTGGAGCCCCAGACCGCGGTCACCGCGACCAGGGCGAGCACGGCCATGAGATGCGGTGCCCCGGGGGTGGCTGTGCCGGTCGCGGTGTGCCGACCGGTGATCGGGGCGCGGCCGGGGCGGAGCGGCGCGGGGTGAGCACTGCGCGGGACTTCCTGACCGGCTCTTCGCTGCGCTCCTCGATCCGTGGTGCGGGGGACTTCTTGGGGGATTCCAAGAGGGTCCGTTCGTTGAATTCCTTGATCGTGGATAGAGGGCACGGAACCATCTATGCAGCTTCGCGGATTGCCCGCCAGGCGATCGCCTGATGGGGTAGAGGAAAGGTCCGGTGGGGCAATGACGGACATGCTCGTGCGACGGGGGCGGATCTATTGCGGACAGGTCGGCGGGCCGCTCGCCTCGCAGTGGGGTTTGTGATTCCCGGTAAATCCGCTCACCGTGTGGTCGTCAACGGCCTTTCGGGTGGCCCCTCCTACCCTTCCGGCCATTGCCATGCCACCGCTGGTCCCCTCTAGGATCTGCGTCGGTTCCGGTTGTGGTCACGGGCCGGTGCCGGATTCTGCGAGGAGGGAAAATGCGGGTCGCCTTCGTCCACACCCCCATGTCCACCGTCCCCGTCCCCCAGCGCCAGGGTTTCTGGCAGAACTTCGATATTCAGTATCATGCGGCCTATCCGGGTCTGAGGCACATGAAGAACAACATGTGGGAGCTGCCGCACTGGATGCTCTGGCTCGCCGGAGTGCTGGTCGCCCGGGACTTCACCGACCTAGGGGTGGTGGACCTCTACACCGAACCGAACGCGTTCAGCGCGCCGGGAACCATGGCCTCCGACATCGTGGAAGCAGCCGTACGCGCGCAGCCCGCGGACGTGTACCTGTTCTCGCCGATGACGGTGAACCTCTGCTACGCCTATGAGATCGCCGACGCCGTCAAGCGGGTGCTACCCGGCGCGGTCGTGGTCTTCGGCGGGGTCGCCGCGACGCCGCTGGCCCACGAGGTCGCCGCCCACCCATCGGTCGACTACGTCGTCGTGGAGCGCGGTGAGCAGGCGCTGCCCGCGCTGCTGGACGCCCTGGCCGCCGGGGGCGACGTGTCCGACGTCGGTCACCTCGTCCACCGCGGCCCGGACGGCGCACCGGTGCGGACCTCACGCCGCTACCGCGATCTCGCGCCCGCCGAGATTCCCTTCCCCAAGGTGGACCTCTTTCCGTCCGGGACCGGCGAGGACATTCGCTATCTGCGCCAGGTGTATGCCCTGGGCTGCCCGTACAAGTGCACATTTTGTACGATCCAGACGATAGGGCGACGGCCCGACTACTTCCCGCTGGACCGCGTCCGCGACGAGATACGCGCCTACCGGGAACACTACGGAAATCACCACAACATCTACTGGGGTGACGAGACCTTCACCCTGCACCCGGAACATACCCTGGAACTCCTGGAGATGCTGGAACAGGAAGGCGGCATCAACTACGACTGCCAGACCCGGCTGAACTGCCTCACCGACGAAAGGATATTGCACAAACTGAGGTCCAGCGGCTGCCAGTGGGTGGAGATCGGACTGGAGACGGGGGTCCAGGAAAGCCACGAGACGCATAAGCACCATATGAAACTGGGTGCCGTCAAGGACACGCTCAAGAAGGTGCGGGACGCCGGGCTCGCCGCCTGTGCATTCACTGTCAACGGTTTTCCCGACCAGAGTCCGGACGACATGCGCCGCAGCATCGACTGGGTGTGCGGGCTGATCGCCGAGGATCTGTTACAGGCGACGTATCTGTTCGGGCTGGTCCCGTATCCCGGGAGCGCGATGTTCGAACAGCCCGAGCGTTTCGGCATGACACTGCTCCATCGTGACTTCCGCCTCTACCACGAGGATCTGCCGCCCGTCTTCACCACCGCCAGGGCGACCCCGGACGAGGCGTACGCGGTGTTCCTGGAGGGGCTCGGCCTCTTCGCGCAGGCCATGGACAAGCCTCCGTACTTCGGCGCGGCGCCCGCCCCCGGCACGGCCGCCGCGTACGGCACGTTCTGGGCCGATGCCCACGTCTGAGGCCGGCAGTCGGTGCGTGTACGGGTGACGGGTGGGGGCAGTGACGGGCTGTCAGCGCCGAGCGGCCCGGACGCCTGGGCCGAATGAGCAGACGGCGCCCGGTCAGTGGCAAGCGGCCCGGGATTCCCACCAACAAGACCAGGCAGGAAGAGCCGGTGGACGTCGTGGAGTTACTGCCGTCATGGCCGTCACCCAGCAGCTCGCCCGTATTCCGGCGGAGTATCTCGCCTCCTGCCGCCAGTCCGCCAACGCGTCGCCGGATGGAGATCCGCTCTGGGATCCACCGTCCGCGGACGTCCTCGACCTGGACTGGGCGGGGTTGCTGATCGAACGGATCTGCGCGCTGGGAGGGCTCGACGACGCTCGTCGTAGTGCTCTCCGGCAAGCTCTCGAGGGCGAGACCGCCATCGGCCTGGCCTTCCTCAACACGCCTCCGCACGCCGTCGCCCCCTTCGGGCCCGCCCCCACGGCCCTCTCAGCGGCTCAAGTGGATCGCATCGCGGAACTGCTCGGGCAGATCGACTTCCCGGCCCTCCTTGCCGCCCTGCCGGCAGACGAAGCCGAGGCCGCCACCTTGATCGGCAAAGGCGCAGACGAGATCGTCGGTGGCCCGAAGAAGTATGCGCTGGGACACTTCAACGCCCTGCGCGAGTTCTACCATGCCGCCTCCCGCCGGGGTCTTCTTGTCGTGCTCTGGTGGGACTGACACGGACCGCTCCACCGGCGGCTGACATCAGAAGTGCTGCTGGCGACCAACCGGCGCGGGGAGCAGGCTGTGCCTGCACATCCTCCAGTCCGCCCTCGGCCTGATCAACACAGTGATGATCCAGCACGCCCTGACGCGGCCAGAGCGGGAGGAGGCGCTGACCGGCGCGGGGCGCGGGCTCACTCCGCTGTTCCACACCGACATGCCCCCATACGACGAGATCCGTCTGCGGACCGACCGTCGCTTAGAACTCCTAACTAAATGGCACTCAACCCCTTGGAATGTGTGAGTCTGACGGCTTGTTAGCCTGGGCATGAAGAGGGGTGAGCAGCGTCCGT
>NZ_JBEZLM010000053.1:0-20416 GCF_040652095.1 Streptomyces sp. NPDC048290 | reverse complement strand
CACGACGTTCACACACCCAGCAAAACACCGTCAGCGAAGCAGCGAACGAAGAAGTCAACCACCCCACGACCACGCCGCACGGGTTAAAGATCAAGCTAGGGTCCGTCCAGAAACGGCCGCCCTGGTGGTCCGCTCAGCAGCCGCCGACCCGGTGGTCCGTCCGTCCAGGACACGGCTGCCGCCCATGTCTCCGCTCAGCGCCGCCGAGGCACCGGCAATGACCGACGAACCCGCGCCGGACGGCTAGACGTACCGTTCCAGGATCGAGGACTCCGCCAGCCGTGACAGCCCCTCGCGCACACTGCGTGCCCGAGCCTCGCCGACCCCGTCCACCGTCTGAAGGTCGTCCACGCTCGCCGCGAGCAGCTTCTGGAGGCCGCCGAAGTGCTCGACCAGCCGGTCGATGATGGCGCCCGGCAGCCGCGGCACCTTGGCCAGCAGCCGGAACCCGCGCGGGGACACCGCCGTGTCGAGCGTCTCCGGGGACCCGGTGTAGCCGAGCGCCCGCGCGACCGTGCCCAGCTCCAGCAGCTCCGCGTGGCTGAGCGCGTCCAGCTCGGACAGCGCCTCCTCGACCGTGCGGGAACGCTTCACCGTGGGCTCCGGGACGTAGTCCCGTACGACCAGTTCGCGGTCGGGCTCGACACCGGCGATCAGCTCCTCCAGCTGAAGCGCCAGCAGCCGCCCGTCCGTGCCCAGTTCGACCACGTACTCGGCGATCTCGGTGGCGATCCGGCGGACCATCTCCAGCCGCTGGGCGACCGCCGACACGTCCCGGACCGTCACCAGGTCCTCGATCTCCAGCGCCGACAGGGTGCCCGCAACCTCGTCCAGGCGGAGCTTGTAGCGCTCCAGGGTGGCCAGCGCCTGGTTCGCGCGGGACAGGATCGCCGCCGAGTCCTCCAGGACACGGCGCTGGCCGTCGACATAGAGGGCGATCAGCCGCATGGACTGGGAGACGGAGACCACGGGGAAGCCGACCTGCTTGGAGACCCGGTCCGCCGTACGGTGCCGGGTGCCGGTCTCCTCCGTGGGGATCGTCGGGTCCGGCACCAGTTGGACCCCGGCGCGCAGGATCTTCGACAGGTCGGAGGAGATGACGATGCCGCCGTCGAGCTTGCACAGCTCGCGCAGGCGCGTCGCGGTGAACTCGACATCCAGCACGAAACCGCCGGTGCACATCGCCTCGACCGTCTTGTCGGAGCCCAGCACGATGAGACCGCCGGTGTTGCCCCGCAGGATGCGCTCCAGGCCGTCGCGCAGCGCCGTTCCCGGAGCCACCGCGCTCAGTGAGGCGCGCATCAGGCCTTCGGTACCGGCACTCCCACCGGACTTTCCGGGAGCTGCTGCCCGGTCGTTGGCTGCCACTGCACTCCTCCGGTCGCAGATTCTCAGGCGTCCCGTACGGCGTCCCGTTTCACGCACTGGGTTCGTACGGACGGGCGAGACCAGGGCAAAGTCTACCGGCGGTCCTCCTCGTCCTGGGGGGCCTCTCGGCGACGGGAGCGCGGCAGCACCCGCAGCGCGTCTCCTATGTCCGCGACTTCCAGGACCTTCATACCGGGTGGGATCTTGCCCGGATCGCCCGGAACGAGCGCGTGTGTGAAGCCCAGCCGGTGTGCCTCGGAGAGTCTGCGCTGGACGCCTGTGACCCGTCTGACCTCGCCCGCGAGCCCCACCTCGCCGATCGCCACAAGGTTCTTCGGCAGCGGAGTGTCGCTGGCCGCGCTGGCCAGCGCGAGGGCCACGGCGAGGTCAGCGGCCGGCTCGGACAGCTTCACACCGCCGACCGTCGCCGAGTAGATGTCCCGTTTGCCGAGGGCGCTGATCCGGCCGCGCTGCTCCAGCACCGCGAGCATCATCGACACACGTGAGGTCTCCAGTCCTGAGGTGGTCCGGCGCGGGGACGGGATCTGCGAGTCCACGGTGAGCGCCTGGACCTCGGCGACCAGCGGGCGGCGGCCCTCCAGGGTGACGGTCAGGCAGGTGCCGGGAACGGGCTCCGCGCGGCGGGTCAGGAACAGACCGCTGGGGTCGGCCAGGCCCGTGATGCCCTCGTCGTGCAGCTCGAAGCAGCCGACCTCGTCGGTGGCGCCGTAGCGGTTCTTGACGCCGCGGACCAGGCGCAGGCGGGCGTGCCGGTCGCCCTCGAAGTGCAGCACCACGTCCACCAGGTGCTCCAGCAGGCGGGGGCCCGCGATGGCGCCGTCCTTGGTGACATGGCCCACCAGGAGCGTCGACATGCCGCGCTCCTTGGAGGCCCGGATCAGCGCGCCGGCCACCTCGCGCACCTGCGCCATGCCGCCGGGCGCGCCGTCGATCTCGGGCGAGGCCACCGTCTGGACCGAGTCCAGGATCAGCAGGGACGGCTTCACCGCGTCCAAGTGGCCCAGCACGGCCGACAGATCGGTCTCCGCGGCCAGGTACAGATGGTCGGCGAGGGCCTTGATGCGGTCCGCGCGCAGCCGCACCTGACTCGCGGACTCCTCGCCGGTCACATACAGCGTGGGGTGTTCGTCGCTGGCCGACTTGGCGGCCACGTCGAGCAGCAGGGTCGACTTGCCGACGCCGGGCTCGCCCGCGAGCAGCACCACCGCGCCGGGCACCAGTCCGCCGCCCAGGACCCGGTCCAGCTCAGGCACTCCGGTGGTGCGGGCGGTGGCCTGACGCCCGTCGACCTGACCGATGGGCAGCGCGGAGGTGGTGACCCGGCCGGGGGTCGTCGTACGGACCGCGGGCGCGCCGTACTCCTCGATCGTGCCCCACGCCTGGCACTCGGGGCAGCGGCCGAGCCACTTGGCCGTCTGCCAGCCGCACTCCGTGCAGCGGTAGGACGGTCGGTCCTTGGTGGATTTGGTACGGGCAGCCATGCGGAAACCGTAGCCGCCGGCACTGACAGCGGGCCCTCGCGCCGGTCCCGCCACCCTCAAACTCGGCCATCTCGTCAAGAACCGGCCATGGAATGAATCGCTCCTGTCCCCTATTGAGGGATCGTTTCACCCGTACGGATTAAATGTGCTCAAGGTGGGAGAAGGGGCCGTCGCGCGCCCCCTACGGTCCACGGGTGACGACCAGCAGCCAGCAGACAGCGACCCGCTCCACCGGCGCACACCGGGCGCGCAGGGAGGCACGTGACCGTGCTGCGGCGCGCACGCTGGCGCAGCGCCCACCCGCGCGGTACGAGCCCTATCTGGACGGTCTGTTCACCTACTGCCTGTCCGTGCTGTGCGACCACGACACCGCGACCGCCGCACTCGGTGACGCCCTCGCCCTGGCCGAGCGCCGCGGCACCCGCGCCCCGGAGGCCCCGGGGGACCGGCGTTCCTGGCTGTACGCGCTGGCCCGCTGGACCTGTCTGCGCAAGCTGGCCGAGGCCAAGCAGAAACGTCAGGGCACCCACGCGTCGGAGCGCCCCCACTCCGCTGCCCAGCACCCCGCGTCCCACCTCGGCGCGCACTCCCCGACCCACCGCGGCGCGCAGCCGTCCCTCCCCGAGGAGACACAGGAGCTGCGGCGGCGCGAACTGGCCCTGCTGGCCTGGCCCGAGGCCGCCGGGACCTCCCCGGAGCAGCGCGAGGCGCTCGAACTCGCCGTACGCCACCATCTGGCCGCCCACGAGGTCGCCGCCGTGCTCGGCCTTGACCTGCCCGCGGCCCGGGAACTGCTCGCCTCCGCCGCCTGCGAGGTGGAACGCACCCGCGCGGCCCTCGCCGTCGTGGAGACCGGCGGCTGCCCCGGCGTCGCCCGTCTCACCGGCGACCATCAACTGGTCCTCAGCACGACCCTGCGCCGCGAACTCGTCCGCCATGTCGACGACTGCCCGCGCTGCCGCCGTACCGCCCAGCGCGCGGTCCCCGGCCGCTGGCCCGGCGCCAGTGTCACCCCCGCCGAACTGCCGGTCCTGGAAGCCCCCCGCGCGGCGCTGCACCGGGCGCTGACCCACACCCGCGCGCGGGGGGCCGCCGTACCGCGCTACGACCGGCGTGGCTTCCCCATGGACCCCAAGGACCGCGCGGCCCGCCGGGACCGCCTGCGCGCGAGGGCCGTCACCACGACCGTCGTCGCCACCGTCGTCGCCGCGCCCGTGATCGCCCTCTGGTCGGCCTACCGGGGCGCCCCCGCGCCCGCCGAGGGACAGGGCGGCCCCGGCGCGACCGCCACCCTGGAGGACGGCGACGGCCTCGGCGGCACCGGACCCGGCTACCAGAACGCCGGAAGCGCCGCCCGGCCCGACCGCCCCGGTGTCTCCGTCCAGGTGATCAGCGTGGCGGGTGTCGGGGACAAGGGCGCCGCGCGGATGGACGTCACCGCCGCCAACAGTGGTGACACCACCCTCGTCACCCTCACCGCGACCGGCGGCGCCCCGGTGAGCTGGTCCGCGTCCACCGGAGCCGCCTGGCTCTACCTCAGCCGCTCCTCGGGAACCCTCCAGCCCGGCGAGTCGCTGACGATCAAGGTGTACGTGGACCATCTGCGCGAGCCGTCCGGCCACTGGAGCGCGCGGGTGGCGATCTCCCCGGCCGGGGCGGTCGTCTCCATCGAGGGCTACGGCACCGCGCCCACGCCGTCCGAGCCCCGCCCGACCCCGCCGGGCACGCCGTCCCCGACCGACCCGGAACCCACCACCCCCGAGCCGACCCCCACGGCCTCCGCCCCGACCGACCCGCCCAGCAGCACGCCCCCGACCCCGACGGACCCCGAGCCCACGCCCACGGACCCGTCTCCCACCGACCCCGGTTCGACCCCGCCGCCCAGCGACCCGGGAGCTCCGAGCTCCGGCTGACGGAGGCGGCGGAGCGGCGCCCCAGGTGCCCGATCCGGAAGACGGCACCTCATGAGCGGCGCCGGGGCGCGTTCCGGCACCGCCGACGGACCGCGCGAGCCGCCCTCATCTGCGGCGAGCCGCCCTCGGTCTCCCGGGCCGCCCGCACTCTCCCTGGCCGCCGCCGACCGGGCCCACCCTTGAGACCCGGCCCAGAGCCGCCCTTGGGCCCGCCTAACCCCGCCGCACAGGGTCGGCCGGATGCGGGGCCAGCAGCGGCAGCCCCGACGCCAGCCGCTCCTCGCACAGCTCCACCAGCCGGTCGTAGCCCGCCTTGCCCATCAGCTCCGTCAGCTCCGGGCGGTAGGACACGTACACCGGGTCGCCCGCGCCGTGCGCCGAAGTCGCCGACGTGCACCACCAGTGCAGGTCGTGGCCGCCCGGACCCCAGCCCCGGCGGTCGTACTCGCCGATGGACACCTGGAGCACCCGGGTGTCGTCGGGCCGGTCGATCCAGTCGAAGGTGCGCCGGATCGGCAGTTGCCAGCACACGTCCGGCTTGGTCTCCAGCGGCTCCAGGCCCTCCCGGACCGCCAGGATGTGCAGCGAGCAGCCCGCGCCCCCGGCGAAGCCGGGTCGGTTCTGGAAGATGCACGAGCCCTTGAAGGGGCGGGTCTGGCGGTCGCCGTCCTCGTCCTCGGCGACCCAGCCGTGCCGGGTGCCCTCGTCGTGGTGCTGCCAGATGTCCGGCGTGAGCCGTGCCACAAATCCGGCCACGCGCCGTTCGTCGTCCTCGTCGGAGAAGTGCGCGCCCAGCGTGCAGCAGCCGTCGTCGGCGCGGCCCGCCTGGATGCCCTGGCAGCCGCTTCCGAAGACACAGTTCCAGCGGGAGGTCAGCCAGGTCAGATCGCAGCGGAAGACCTGTTCGTCGTCCGCCGGGTCCGGGAACTCCACCCACGCCCGCGCGAAGTCGAGCCCCTGCTCGTCCGCCGCCGCCGCGGCCTTGCCGCGGGCCTGCCCGCCGACGGGACCCGTCTCGCTGATGGTGTCGAACTTGTCGGCCTTGCCAGCCTTGCCGGTCTTGCCGCGCTTGCCGCTCTTCGCCTTGTTCGTCTTTGGCACGGGTCCAGGGTAAGTCGCCGGACCCCTTCCGCGGGACCGCCCGGGAACCCGTCTTCGGGGGCAAGAGATCCCGCCACTGGCAGTAGCGTTCCGTGTATGAGACTCGGTGTCCTGGACGTGGGAAGCAATACGGTGCATCTGCTGGTGGTGGACGCGCACCCCGGCGCGCGCCCGCTCCCCGCGCACTCGCACAAGGCGGATTTGCGCCTCGCCCAACTGCTGGAGACGGACGGGTCCATCGGCTCGGACGGGGTCGACCAGCTGATCACCGTCGTACACGAGTCGCTCCAGGCCGCCGAGGACAAGGGCGTCGAGGAGATCCTGCCGTTCGCCACCTCCGCCGTGCGCGAGGCCACCAACGCCGACGACGTCCTCGCGCGCGTACGCCAGGAAACCGGGGTCGAGCTGCATGTCCTGACCGGCGAGGAGGAGGCCCGGCTGACCTTCCTCGCGGTACGCCGCTGGTTCGGCTGGTCGGCCGGGAAGCTGCTGGTCCTGGACATCGGCGGCGGCTCCTTGGAGATCGCCTACGGCATCGACGAGGAGCCCGACGCCGCCGTCTCCCTCCCGCTGGGCGCCGGCCGGCTCACCGCCGCCTGGCTGCCCGGCGACCCGCCCGACCCGGCCGCGATAAGGGCCCTGCGCCGCCATGTGCGGGCCCAGATCGCCCGTACGGTGGGGGAGTTCAGCCGGTTCGGCGCGCCCGACCACGTGGTGGCGACGTCCAAGACGTTCAAGCAACTCGCCCGGATCGGCGGCGCCGCGCGCAGCGGGGACGGCGTGTATGTGCAGCGCGACCTCAAGCGGGAGTCCCTGGAAGCCTGGGTCCCGCGGCTCGCGTCGATGACCACCGCCGAGCGCTCCGAACTCCCCGGTGTCTCCGACGGCCGCGCGGGTCAGCTGCTCGCCGGTGCCCTGGTGGCCGAGGGCGCGATGGACCTGTTCGGGGCGGAGCGTGTGGAGGTCTGTCCCTGGGCCCTCCGGGAGGGCATCATCCTGCGCCAGCTGGACCGCATGGGCACCACCATGACCCCGGCGATGCCCGCGGACCAGGCGGACTTGTAGGGCCCCGCGCGGGGCGCCCCCCAGAGACCGCCCGGCGGGCCCACCCCTGGGACGCCGGGCGGGCCGCCCCAGGGACCGCCGGTCCGGTCCCCTCCGGGGCCCACAGGGTAGGCCGCTCCAGGGACCACGGGGCAGGCCGCTCCAGGGACCGCGCCCCGATCACCGCCCACCGGGTCCGGTCCCCTCCAGGGACCACGGGGCAGGCCGCTCCAGGGACCGCGCCGCGACCGGCGCCCGCCGGACGGCCCCTCCAGGGACCGCCGGACGGGCCGCCCCAGGGACCGCCCCCCGATCACCGCCCGCCGGTCCGGCCCCCTCCGCTCCAGAGACCGCCAGGCGTGCCCGCTCCAGGCACCGCCGATCCGGTCCGCCCCAAGGGACCGCCGATCCGGTCCCCCTCCAAGGGGCCGCCCATCCGGTCCCCCTCCAAGGGGCCGCCCATCCGGTCCGCCCCAAGGGCCCCGCTCCGGTCCGCCCCAGCCCCACCCCGAATCCCACGTACCCTGTGCTTCGTGGCACCCCCTGTCGTACGCAGTCCGGACGTGAAGGTCGCCCTCTCGACGGCCTCGGTCTATCCGGAGTCGACGGCGACGGCCTTCGAGATCGCCGCGCGCCTCGGGTACGACGGTGTCGAGGTCATGGTCTGGAACGACCCGGTCAGCCAGGACATCGACGCCCTGCGTCGGCTCGCCGACTTCCACCGGGTCCCGATCCTCGCCGTGCATGCCCCCTGCCTCCTCATCACCCAGCGCGTCTGGTCCACGGACCCCTGGACCAAGCTCCAGAGGGCCCGCGCTGCCGCCGAGAAGCTGGGCGCGAGCACGGTGGTGGTGCACCCCCCGTTCCGCTGGCAGCGCCAGTACGCGCGGGACTTCGTCACCGGGATCTGGCGGATGGCCGACGAGACCGGCGTCCGGTTCGCCGTCGAGAACATGTACCCCTGGCGCTACCGGGACCGCGAGATGCTCGCGTACGCCCCCGAGTGGGACGTCACCAAGGACGACTACCGGCACTACACGATCGACCTCAGCCACACGGCGACCGCCCGCGCGGACGCGCTCCACATGATCGACCGCATGGGGGACCGGCTCGGCCATGTCCATCTGGCCGACGGGCGCGGTTCCGCCAAGGACGAGCATCTGGTGCCCGGCCGCGGCACCCAGCCCTGTGCCGCCCTGCTGGAACGGCTCGCCCTGACCGGCTTCGACGGCCATGTGGTCATCGAGGTCAACACCCGCAGGGCGATGTCCAGCGCCGAACGCGAGGCCGATCTCGCGGAGGCCCTGGCCTTCACCCGCCTCCATCTGGCCGCGCCGACGAAGGCGAAGGTGCCCCGGCCATGACCGACCCGAAACCCAGCCGCCCGACGCCCCCTGAGACGCCCGTACGCCGCCGGGGCCGCCCGTCCCGCAGCGACTCCGCCGACGGCCCCGCGACCCGGGACCGCATCCTCGGCGCGGCCCGCGAGGAGTTCGCCGAACGCGGCTACGACAAGACCTCCGTGCGCGGGATCGCCAAGTCGGCCGGAGTGGACTCGGCCCTTGTGCACCACTACTTCGGCACCAAGGAGCAGGTCTTCGAGGCGGCCATCGAGGTCGTCGTCGCCCCGGCGCTGGCCGCCCCGGACGTGGTCGTCCAGGGCCCGCCGGACGGCGCCGGAGAGCGGCTGACCCGCTTCTTCTTCGGCGTCTGGGAGAACCCGGCCACCCGTAAGCCGATGCTGGCCATCGTCCGCTCCGCCGTGAACCACGACGTGGCCGCCGCCGTCTTCCGCAGGCTGATCACCAACCAGCTGCTGCGCCGGATCGCCGCCGAGGTCGATCTGCCCGACCCGGAGCTGCGTGCCGAGCTGGCCGCGTCACAGCTGGTGGGCATCGCCATGATCCGTTACGTGGTCCAGGTCGAGCCCCTGGCGTCGGTCGAGGTCGAACGGATCATCGAGCGCGTGGCACCGGTCGTACAGAACCACCTGACAGGCCCCTGACCGGCCCCGACAAGCCCTGACGGCCCCCTGGGGCGCCCCCCGGCACCCCCTGCACCCTGGACCGGCACCGGACACATGTCCCGCCCCCCGTACCGGGCGCGTATGTGCCCGCCCCGTCCCGCCACTGAGACATTCGTCCCGTATTCCGGACGTGGTGTCCATCCCTTGGAGCACGGGCGTAGGCTCGTAGCAACCAGAAATCCGCCGGTTTCCCGACCGCCGGAACTCCCGGTACTCCCGGACAGTCCGAAGGAGCGAGCGACGATGCCCGAGCTGAGGTCCCGCACAGTCACCCACGGCCGCAACATGGCGGGCGCCCGCGCCCTTATGCGCGCCTCCGGTGTACCCGGTGCGGACATCGGCCGGAAGCCGATCATCGCGGTCGCCAACAGCTTCACGGAGTTCGTCCCCGGCCACACCCACCTCGCGCCGGTCGGCCGGATCGTCAGCGAGGCGATCACCGCGGCCGGCGGCATCCCGCGCGAGTTCAACACCATCGCCGTGGACGACGGCATCGCGATGGGCCACGGCGGCATGCTCTACTCCCTGCCCTCCCGCGACCTGATCGCGGACAGCGTGGAGTACATGGTCGAGGCACACTGCGCCGACGCCCTGGTGTGCATCTCCAACTGCGACAAGATCACCCCGGGCATGCTCAACGCGGCCCTGCGGCTGAACATCCCCACGGTCTTCGTCTCCGGCGGCCCCATGGAGGCCGGCCGGGCCACCCTGGTCGACGGCACGGTCCGCACGCTCGACCTGGTCGACGCGATGTCCGAGGCCGTGAACGACAAGATCTCGGACGAGGACATCCTCCGTATCGAGGAGAACGCCTGTCCGACCTGCGGCTCCTGCTCCGGCATGTTCACCGCCAACTCGATGAACTGCCTGACCGAGGCCATCGGCCTGTCCCTGCCGGGCAACGGCTCGGTCCTGGCCACCCACACGGCCCGCAAGCAGCTCTACGTCGACGCCGCGCGCACGGTCATGGACCTGACCCGCCGCTACTACGAGCAGGACGACGCCACGGTCCTGCCGCGCAACATCGCCACCTTCGCCGCGTTCGAGAACGCCATGGCCCTGGACATCGCCATGGGCGGCTCCACCAACACGATCCTGCACCTGCTGGCCGCCGCCCAGGAGGCCGAGGTCCCGTTCGGGCTGGCCGAGATCGACGCCGTGTCGCGGCGCGTGCCGTGCCTGGCGAAGGTCGCGCCGAACGTCGCCAAGGACCGCACGTACTACATGGAGGACGTGCACCGCGCGGGCGGCATTCCGGCGCTGCTCGGTGAGCTGCACCGCGCGGGCCTGCTCAACGAGGACGTGCACGCGGTGCACAGCCCGTCCCTCGCCGACTGGCTCAAGACCTGGGACGTGCGCGGCGGCTCCCCGTCGCCCGACGCGGTCGAGCTGTGGCACGCGGGACCCGGCTGTGTCCGCTCCGCGGAGGCGTTCTCCCAGTCCGAGCGCTGGGAGGCCCTCGACGTGGACGCCGAGGGCGGCTGTATCCGCTCCGCCGAGCACGCGTACTCCAAGGACGGCGGACTCGCCGTGCTCAAGGGGAACTTGGCGGTCGACGGGGCCGTTGTGAAGACAGCGGGTGTCGATCCGTCCATCTGGACCTTCGAGGGCCCCGCGGTCGTCTGCGAGTCGCAGGAGGAAGCCGTTGAGAAGATCCTGACCCAGCAGGTCAAGGAGGGTGACGTGGTGGTCATCCGCTACGAGGGCCCCAAGGGCGGTCCCGGTATGCAGGAGATGCTCTACCCGACCTCGTACCTCAAGGGCCGCGGCCTGGGCAAGGCGTGCGCGCTGGTCACCGACGGCCGCTTCTCCGGCGGCACGTCCGGACTGTCCATCGGCCACGCCTCCCCGGAAGCGGCCTCGGGCGGCACGATCGCCCTGGTCGAGAACGGCGACCGCATCCGTATCGACATCCCGAACCGCTCGATCGAGCTGCTGGTCGACGACGCCGAACTCGCCCGCCGCGAGCAGGCGCTGAACGGTGTCTTCGCCCCGAAGAACCGCGAGCGCAAGGTCTCCGCCGCCCTTCGCGCCTACGCGGCGATGGCCACCAGCGCCGACCGGGGCGCGGTCCGGGACGTCAGCAAGCTGGGCTGAGCCGACGGGGGCCGGGCACCCGACCTGGGGCAAGGGACCGGCCACCGCGAGGGGCCGCACGTGACGGGTGCGGCCCCTTCGCACCACTGCTCATGCCGGGCTCCTCCGCCATCCCCGCCACCGAACTGCCGCGACGCTCCCGCCCGCCGACCTTCCAGCGGGCGGCACTCCCGCTCCCGTCACCGCGCTACACGGCGAGCGGCGTTGCCACCGCGCCGTCCGGCGAGCACCCAGCGCCCTCGGTCACCACGCCATCCAGCGAACGCCTCCGTCACGCCCCACCATCCGGCGAGCACCTCGGCCACCGCACCATCCGGCGGACGCCCCCGCCCTCCCACCGTCCGCCGAGCACCTCCACCACCGCGCCATCCGGCGAAGGCCGTTGTCACACCCCGCCATCCGGCGAGCGGCTCCGCTACCGCGCCATCCGGCGGACGCCCCGGTTGCCCCCCGTCCGACGGACGCCCAGGTCACCCCGCCGTCCGGTGAACGCCCAGGTCACCCCGCCGTCCGGCGGCCCCCATCCCCCCCGTAAATCCGGCAGCCGCCCCCGTCACCACCCCGCCGCACCCCCGTCCACCGAGAACACCCGCCCGTCCGGCGCCGCCCCGAACACCTTCCCGCCGCCCACCACCGGTTCCGGCAACCCGGACACCATCGACTCACGCGCCGCCCCCGGCCGGGGCTCGGTCTGCCCGAGCAACGCGCCCTTCGCCGTGTCCACGGCGACGATCCGCCCGTCCCCGGCACCGAAGTACAGCCGCCCCCCGGCCACCACCGGCGCCGACGGAAAACTCACCGATGTCTCCAGCCGCCACACCTGCCCGGACTTCCGGGCGTCCACAGCGACCAGCGCACCATCCGCCCCGATCAGATAGATCCGGTCCGCGTCCCGTACGACGCTCTGCGCGCCCGCGACCGGATAGCGCAGCTCCATCCGCTCCTCCGCCCGCCCCTCCACGTCGTAGCGCACCACCGCGTCCGTGTCGGAGTACGCCGCCGCCGTCGAGGTGAACCACAGCACCCCGTCCCGGGCGCCGACCAGCGTGAGCGTGCCGGTGAGCCGCCGCTGCCAGCGGGCGTCGCCGGTCTCCGGGTCGACGGCGGTGACCCGCGTGCCGTCCGCGCCATCGGCACCGACCGCGTACGCGGTCCCGTCGCCGTACGACTGGAACACCGGCCGGGTGAGCCCCGTGACCGGCCGCCGCCACTTCCGCTCACCGGTGGCCGCGTCGAGCGCGGTGACCGTCGAATCGTCGGCGGTCAGCAGGACGACCCCGCTGACATGCGCGATCCGGCCGCCGTAGCCCTTCAGATCATGGGTCCAGCGGGTACGGCCGGTGTCCGGGTCCAGCGCCGCCAGCAGCCGCCCGCCGTCGGTGACGACATGCAGCAGCCCACCCGCGAGCACGGGCGGCTCGACGGCTCCG
The DNA here is from genome assembly GCF_040652095.1 of Streptomyces sp. NPDC048290. Lineage (NCBI taxonomy): Bacteria > Bacillati > Actinomycetota > Actinomycetes > Kitasatosporales > Streptomycetaceae > Streptomyces > Streptomyces sp. NPDC048290. The sequence continues at coordinate 7,935 of NZ_JBEZLM010000053.1, read as the reverse complement.
TCACCCAGGGCGGCGTCATCGACACCCGCGTCGGCGCCCGTACCGCCGTCACGACCGCCGTTGGAGTCGCCGTCACGACCGCCGTTGGAGTCGCCGTCGCTGTCCTGCTCGGCGTCTCCGTCGGCACGGGGGTCGGCCCGAGCCCACCGCACCGACCCATCCACCGGGTCCACCGCCGCCGCGAGCACCCCGGGCCGGGTGCAGTACAGCGCGCCCGGCGCGTACACACAGCGCGGCATCCCACCGGCCTCGGCGCCCTTCGCGCGCAGCGCCACCTCCCAGGGGCGGAAACCCTCCCCCTGCCCCGACGGCCCCCGCCCCGCCGGTGCGACGACGGGCTCCTCCCCGGTGAGCGTGAACACCCCGGCCCCGAGCGCCACGACGACGGCCGCGGCGCCGATCCCGGTCCACAGCCGCCGACCCCGCGGCAGCCGCGCCCACCCAGGTCCGGGACGCCGTACGCCGGAACTGCCCACCGCCCCACGCCGATGCGTGGGCACCTCGGACCGCCCCGGGCGCCCGACGCCGTCCGCGGCCCGCTGCTCCGGTATGAACGCCTGGGTGTCGTACGACGCCGACACCGACCGCAGCTCGGCCATCAACTCATCCGGCGTGGGCCGGTCCTCGGGGTCCTTGGCCAGGCAGCGGGCGACGAGCTGCGCGAGGTCCTCCGGCACTCCCGTCAAGTCCGGTTCTTCATGGACGACCTGATAAGCCACCAGATACGGACTGTCCGAATCGAACGGCCCACTGCCGGTCGCCGCGTGCACGATGACCGACCCGAGGGCGAAGACATCGGCGGCGGGCCCGACATCACGCGGCCGACGGAACTGTTCCGGCGCCATGAAAGGCGGCGTACCGATCAGTTTTCCGGTCTCGGTCCGCAGCTCGCTGTCCGAGGGCCGTGAGATCCCGAAGTCGATGACTTTCGGCCCATCTTCGGCGAGCAGCACATTGCTGGGTTTGAGATCGCGGTGGACCACGCCGGCCCGGTGGATGTCCCGCAGTGCCTCGGCCAGTCCCGCCATCAACTGACGCAGCCGCGCGACCGGTAGCGCCCCGTTCCGCTTCACATACTCGGAGAGGGTCGGCCCGGGAATGTACAGGGTCGCCATCCAGGGCCGCCGAGCATGCGGATCGGCGTCCACGACCGGCGCGGTGAACGCCCCGCTGACCTTCCGAGCAGCCCCGACCTCCTGCCGAAAACGCCCCCTGAACTCAGGGTCCTGGGCGAAATCGGCATGTACGACCTTCACCGCGAGCTTCAACCCGGAGGCGGATCGCGCCAGATGCACGACCCCCATCCCACCGGAGCCCAACTGGGCCTCCAGCAGATACTGCCCGGCATATTGCGGAGATTCCGCTTCCGCATCCGCACCGGTGCTGCGCCATGGCGGCATCGCTCACCCCCGGATGCTCCTCCGCACGCACGACGCGCTGAGCCTAGTCGATGGTTCGAACGAAACCCCGGGCGCCTTGCTAGCCTCGGTCCGCCACATGATTTTGGCGTGAAGCGTCCATCGTGAACGTTCATCCAGGGGGGAGAACGACATGGCCACGGAGAACACTGAGCAGGTTGTGACACAGGGGGCGGGTGCGGGGGCGGGTGCGGCCGACGGCCAAACCGTCGAAGCCGAGCCCGAGATCGAGGCATCGGACCAGTCCGACCAGTCGGCCCGGGTACGGGCGTACCCGGTGGCCCCCGGCGTCCGGCTGAACGTCCGCAGCGGCCCCGGCACCCACTACCGGATCGTCCGCGTCCTCCCCGAGGGCGCCACGGTCCCGATCTACTGCCAGCGCCCCGGCGACTCCGTCACCGGCCCGTATGGCACCTCCACCATCTGGGACTGCATCGCCAACGCCCAGTATGTGTCGGACGCCTATGTGAGAACGGGCAGCGACGGCTACGTGGCACCCCGCTGCTCCTGACCCACCCGGCCCTACCGGGCCTACCGGCTCCCGGCGATCCCCGATCCCCGGGAGCCGACCCATCTGTCCTGCCCCCCGCCGGTGATAATCGACAGGTGAGCGAGAACCAGAACGACCCGAAGGATCTGAAGGCCCCGAACGGCACCCCGGACCAGCCGACACCCCCCGGCTCCGCCGCCACCCCCACGGGCCCCCGTCCCGAGCCGATCCGTTTCTTCGGCACGACCTGGGTCGACCACACCGACGGCTATCTCCTGCGCCGCGCCGGTGTCGCCGTCGGCTCGCTCGCCGCGGCCGTCGCCGCCTGTCTCGTCCTGCGCTTCGCCTACCAGGGACTTCAGCTCGCCAACACCGAGAGCTTTGTCACGATGCTGGTCGTCGTGATGTTCGCGGTGTGCAGCGCGCTCGCCTTCCGCACCACCTGGGACACCTTCTCCCGACGCCCCGACCCCGACCGCCAGACCTCCCTGCGCGGCCTCCTGGCCATCGGCTTCGTCGGCTCCCTCCTCGCCTACTTCTTCCGCTCCCTCACCGAGGCCCCCGGCGAGAAACTCCACCGCCAGGAGTACGAGGAGGCCCGCCGCGCCTACGAGAAGCGCACGACCCGCCGCACGGGCAACCCAGCCAGAAAGCGCCGCCGCCCGTAACCCCGACGCCCCCCGGGCAACACCCGCAACCCCCTCACCGCCCCTCCCCACCCCGGCCACCATGGCCGTATGACGACACCGACACCCCCACCGGCATCACCGACCACCGGCGACCGCGCCCACTCCTTCAATTCCGCCGCCGCCCAGTACGCCGCGAACCGCCCCTCCTATCCACCCGCACTTCTCGACGCCGTCGAGGAACTGTCCGGACGCCCCCTCACCGGCGCCCGGGTGGCGGACATCGGCGCCGGTACGGGCATCGCGACGGCACTGCTGCGGGAGCGCGGCGCCGAGGTGATCGCCATCGAACCCGGCGTGGCCATGGCCACCGAGTTCCGCAAGAACCTCCCCGACGTCCCGGTCGTCCGAGGCGACGGCGACCGTCTCCCACTGGCCGACGCCTCCGTCGACCTCGTCACCTACGCCCAGTCCTGGCACTGGACCGACCCCGCGCGCTCCCTGCCGGAGGCCCTGCGCGTGCTGCGTCCGGGCGGCGCCGTCGCCCTGTGGTGGAACCTCGACGCCCTGGACGTCGGCTGGATCGCCGAGCAGTCCCGCCGCGTCCACCGGGTCTTCGCCCACGACGCCGACGGCGAGGTCCGCCGGGTCACCGGCCACGCCATCGACGCACCGAGCGGCCTCGACTTCATCCGCCGCCGCATCCGCTGGAGCCGCCGGGTCCCCCTGGACGTCCATCTCGCGAACCTCGGCAGCCACTCGATCTTCCTGGTCTCCGACGAACAGACCCGCACCGCCTTCCTCACCGAGGAGCGCACCCACCTCCTGACCCATTTCCCGACCGCGGAGATCGAAGAGACCTACGACGTCGAACTCCTGCTAGCCACCCACCCCTGACCCCTCCTGCCTCGCCCACTCCACCCCTCCCCTCCAACCGGCGCGGCGCCCCCTCCCTCCCGCTCCCGAACCCCCTTGACGCCACCCCGCCCCCGGAGCAGTATTCATCACATGATGAATAAAACGTCGGGACCCCCCTCCCCACCCGACGACACCCAAGCCACTCCACCCACCCAGACCACTCCAACCACCCAGGCCAGTCAGGACACCCGGGCCACCCAGTCCACCTCGACCACCCCAGCCGTACACGCCGAGAACCTCACCGTGATCCGAGGCCCCCGCACCGTCCTGCGGGGTCTCGGCTTCACCGTCCCGCGCGGCCAGATCACCGGCCTGCTCGGCCCCTCCGGCTGCGGAAAGTCCACCCTCATGCGGGCCGTCGTCGGCACCCAGGCCAAGGTCACCGGCACCCTCGACGTCCTAGGCCATCCCTCCGGCCACCCCACCCTGCGCAGCCGCATCGGCTATGTCACCCAGGCCCCCTCGGTCTACGACGACCTCACCGTCCGCCAGAACCTCGACTACTTCGCCGCCGTCCTCGACCCCGGCCGCGCCGCCGCCGCCCACCGCCACACCAACGTCACCCGCGCCATCGCCGACGTCGATCTCACCAGCCACGCCGACTCCCTCGCGGGCACTCTCTCGGGCGGCCAGCGCAGCCGCGTCTCCCTCGCCGTCGCCCTGCTCGGCACCCCCGAACTCCTCGTGCTCGACGAACCCACCGTCGGCCTCGACCCGGTCCTCCGCCGCGACCTCTGGGACCTCTTCCACACCCTCGCCGCCACTCGCGGCGCCACCCTCCTCATCTCCTCCCATGTCATGGACGAGGCCGAGCGCTGCCACCGCCTCCTCCTGATGCGCGAGGGCGAGATCCTCGCCGACGACACCCCCGACGCCCTGCGCACCCGCACCGGCAGCGACACCGTCGAACAGGCGTTCCTCCACCTGGTCGACGAGGCCGCCGCAGCCGCCCGCACCGAGGAGCGCACCGCATGACCACCACCGACCCGACCCGGACACCCCCCGCCGCCCCCGACACCAGCCGCCCCACCACCCCGGCCGCCCCCACCGGCGCGCTCAACGCCTCCCGCACCCTGGCCACCGCCGCCCGCGTACTGCGCCAGCTGCACCACGATCCGCGCACGATCGCCCTGCTGATCCTGATCCCGTGCGTGATGCTCTTCCTGCTGCGCTATGTCTTCGATGGCAGCGCCCGCACCTTCGACACCATCGGAGCCTCGCTCCTCGGGATCTTCCCGCTGATCATGATGTTCCTGGTCACCTCGATCGCGACCCTGCGCGAGCGCACCTCCGGCACCCTCGAACGCCTGCTCGCCATGCCTCTGGGCAAGGGCGACCTGATCGCCGGCTACGCCCTCGCCTTCGGCGCTCTCGCGATCATCCAGTCCGCCCTGGCCACCGCCCTGGCCGTCTGGTTCCTCGGCCTCGACGTCATCGGCTCACCCTGGCTGCTGCTCCTGGTGGCCCTGCTCGACGCACTGCTCGGCACGGCCCTCGGTCTGTTCGTCTCGGCCTTCGCGGCCTCCGAGTTCCAGGCGGTCCAGTTCATGCCCGCGGTGATCTTCCCCCAGCTCCTTCTCTGCGGCCTCTTCACCCCGCGCGACCAGATGCACCCGGCCCTGGAAGCCATCTCCGGCGTCCTCCCCATGTCCTACGCGGTCGACGGCATGAACGAGGTCCTCAAGCACGCCGACATGACCACCACCTTCCTCCGGGACGTCCTGATCGTCGCCGGTTGCGCCCTCCTGGTCCTGTGCCTGGGCGCGGCAACCCTCCGCCGCCGCACCACCTGACATCCACCGCCGCACCACCACCGGCCCCCCTCCGCCGCCGCACCACCTGCTCCCCTCCACCGCGGCACCACCGGACCCCCTCCACCGCGCCCCGGACCACCCCACCCCACCCCACCCCACCCGTCCGCCCACCGGACACGCCCCCACCCCCCACCCCCCGAGTGCGAGGATGAACCCGGACGACACACCCTCCGGAGGGCCCCGCACCATGACGCAGAAGGTCGCAGTCCTAGGCACCGGCAAAATCGGCGAAGCCCTGCTCAGCGGCATGATCCGCGGCGGCTGGGCGCCCGCCGACCTCCTGGTCACCGCCCGCCGCCCCGAGCGCGCCGAGGAACTCCGCGCCCGCCACGGAGTCACCCCCGTCACCAACGCCGAGGCGGCGAAGACCGCCGACACCCTGATCCTCACGGTCAAACCGCAGGACATGGGCACCCTCCTGGACGACCTCGCCCCGCACATCCCGGCCGACCGCCTGATCATCAGCGGCGCGGCCGGTATCCCCACCTCCTTCTTCGAGGAGCGCCTGGTCACCGGTACCCCCGTCGTCCGGGTCATGACGAACACGCCCGCCCTCGTCGACGAGGCCATGTCCGTCATCTCCGCCGGCAGCCACGCCACCGCCGACCACCTCGCCACCGCCGAGGAGATCTTCGGCGCCGTCGGCAAGACCCTGCGCGTCCCCGAGTCCCAGCAGGACGCCTGCACCGCCCTCTCCGGCTCCGGCCCGGCCTACTTCTTCTATCTGGTCGAAGCCATGACCGACGCGGGCATCCTGCTGGGCCTGCCCCGCGACAAGGCGCACGAGCTGATCGTCCAGTCCGCGATCGGCGCCGCCGTGATGCTCCGCGACAGCGGCGAACACCCGGTCAAGCTGCGCGAGAACGTCACCTCCCCGGCCGGCACCACGATCAACGCCATCCGCGAACTGGAGAACCACGGCGTACGCGCCGCCCTCATCGCCGCCCTCGAAGCCGCACGGGACCGCAGCCGCGAACTCGCCTCCGGCAACAACTGACCTCCACCGCGCCTACCGGCCCGAGTCCAGCGCCCCCACACCCCGCCTAGCCGACCGGTCTCATCTCACGCCTCCACCAATCCCTGATGGACCACCGGAGCCAACAGCCCGATCGCCCGATAGGCGGCGTCCACGGTCGGCCGCGCCATGGCCCGAGCCCGCTCCGCCCCATCCCGCAGCACCCCCTCCACATACACAGGCTCCGCGCACAACTCCTTGTGCCTGTCCTGTACGGGCCGCAGGACCTCCACCACCGCCTCCGCGGTGTCCTTCTTCAAAGCGCCGTACGACTCATATACACCGCTCAGCCCCTCCGGGTTCCCACCCGTGCACGCCGCGAGGATCTCCAGCAGATTCGCCACCCCCGGCTTGGCCTCCCGGTCGTACACGACCTCCCGCCCGCTGTCGGTCACCGCCCGCATGACCTTCTTCCGCACCATGTCCGGCTCGTCCAGCAGATAGACGATCCCCGGCCCCGTGTCGTCGCTCTTGCCCATCTTCGCCGTCGGGTCCTGGAGGTTCATCACCCGAGCCGCCACCCCCGGACGCGTGGCCCGCGGCACCACGAACGCCTGCCCGTACCGCTGGTTGAACCGCACCGCCAGATCCCGCGCCAGCTCCACATGCTGCGTCTGGTCGTCCCCCACCGGCACACAGTCGGTCCCGTACGCCAGGATGTCCGCCGCCATCAGCACCGGATACGTCAGCAGCGACAGCCGCACACTCCCGCCCCGCGCCCGCTCCCGCGCGGCCTTCTCCTTGTACTGGATCATCCGCCGCATCTCCCCGTCCGTCGCCACGCACTCCAGCAGATACGACAGCCGCGCGTGCTCGTCCACATGGCTCTGCACGAACACGGTGCACAGCCGAGGATCGAGCCCCGACGCCAGCAACAGCGTCGCCGCCTGCCGACTCAGCCTGCGCACCCGCGCCGGATCGTGGTCCACGGTCAGCGCGTGCAGATCGACGATGCAGAACAACGAGTCCGCCCGGTGCTGATCCACCTCGGCCCACTGCCGCATGGCCCCCAGATAGTTCCCCAACGTCAGATGTCCGGTCGGCTTGACCCCGCTGAAGACCCGCTTCATCCCTCAAACCTCCTGCTCAGGGCCACCGCTCCCACCGGCCGCCCCCTCAGGAGGGAGAAACAAGAACGGCCGCCGAGGCGGCGGCCGTCGAATGCATACGTGACTCCGGCCGCCGTCAGGCGGCCCACCAGAGCTGGTTGCACGTACGCGTCGTCATGTGGAGCAGCGTACGCCTTCAGGGTCCAGCCCGGACGAGAGTTGACACCGGACACGCCGCTACGTAATGTTCTCCGGGCTGTCCGAAGTGAGCGCCGACCTGGTCGGTCCCCGGACAGCATTTCGCAAGTCCCAACCACTCTCGGCGAACAGCCGGTCAGTCACCTGTCCGTCTGCCTGTCGTATTGCTGGCATGTGTATTTGCGAAATGAGGAATCCGCGTTCGAAAGGACACGGACCCCGATTAGGTCGGGGGCCGGGAATCCGCTAAAGTCTCACTCGTCGGAAGGGCCGAACGGCCGGGAAGACAAACCCCGCTGACTGGGGATCAGGTCGAGAAAAGGATCTGATAGAGTCGGAGACACGAAGGGAAGCGCCCGGAGGAAAGCCCGAGAGGGTGAGTACAAAGGAAGCGTCCGTTCCTTGAG
>NZ_JBEZLM010000052.1:0-22456 GCF_040652095.1 Streptomyces sp. NPDC048290 | reverse complement strand
TCATCCGATGCCTCAAGCGGTACGTCGCCCGCGAGCTCTACCGGCACATCCAGCCCCGGGCTACCAACCAGGCACCTTCTGCGGCTTGACGAAACATAGGGGCTTCTACTCCCCGCACCTGACCACGAAGCGGTGCCGGCGGGTCGCCACCTGGGCCGCGGTGAACAACGTCGAGATCGCTTACACCCCGACCAACAGCTCCTGGCTCAACCGGATCGAGGCCCAGTTCACCGCCCTGCGCTACTTCGCCCTCGACGGCACCGACCACCCCAGCCACAAAGAGCAGGGCAGCATGATCCGCCGCTACATCATCTGGCGGAACAGACACGCCGCTGACGAACGCCTACGCGCGATCGTAACGAGGGCGAACGTTGCCTGATGCGGCACTAGGTAGACGTAGCCGCGCTTGTCGTATCGGGTGGCGACGGCTCGGGCGTGTTTGAGCTTGTTGATGGCCCGTTCGACGGTGTTGCGCTTCTTGTAGCGCTCCTCGTCGAAGCCGGGTGGCCGCCCTCCGCGTGAGCCCTTGCGCAGACGGGCGGCCCGGCTGTCGGTCTTCTCCGGGATCGTGTGCCGGATGCCGCGCCTGCGGAGGTAGTCGCGGCACGGCCCGTTGCTGTAGGCCTTGTCGGCAGCCAGGCTGTCGGGCGTCCTGCGGGGACGTCCGGGGCCGGTCCGCGGGACGCGGATCTTCTCCAGGACGGGTTCGAACTGGGTGCAGTCCGCCCGCTGTCCGGCGGTGACCAGGAGAGACAGCGGGCGGCGCCGGCCGTCCGCACTCAGATGGACCTTGGTGGTGAAGTCGCCGCGTGAGCGCCCCAGGCCCTCGCCTCCTCCAGCACTTCCGCCAGGCGGGCGGTGAGGCTCTGCCATGGTGTCTCGTCCTGGTGTTCTCCTGGCCCATCCCCTTTTGGCGCAAGGGCCGGGGGCGGACCGGTACGGGCACCGGCCGCGTGCTGATGGGCCCTCACGACCGTGGAGTCGACCGCGATGTCCCAGTCGATGTCGCCGGCCGCGTCCGCTTCGGCCTGGACACGCTGGAGCAGACGCTCCCAGGTCCCGTCGGCCGACCACAGCCGGTGGTGCTCGTAGACCGTCTTCCAGGGCCCGAACCGCTCGGGAAGGTCACGCCAGTGCCCACCGGTCCGTACCCGGTGCAGGATCCCGTCGATCACCTGCCGGTGGTCCCGCCACCGGCCACAACGTCGGTTGCTGACCGGCAGGAACGGCCGTAGCCGTTCCCACTCCGCATCCGTCAGATCACCCCGCCCCATGCCCAGACCAACGACCAAGGCCGACCACAGTCACATGATCGACCGGACGGCTCCTAGCCGCCTTCATGGACTGGGCCTACGACGCCGGACTCCTGCGGATCTCGGGCACCGCCTACCAGTTCCGCCACCGCGAGCTTCAGGACTGGCTCGCGGCCAACCCCCACCCCGTCTCCTGAGACGTGTCTTCGGCAGGCTCGAGCGATTCATGGCATAGGCCGGGCAGGCCGCCATCTGAACGCCCCAGAAGTCCGGGACCAGCGAGGATGCGCTGCAACTGGCGGTCATACTCTGAGGGGCACCTCCGCGCACCAGCTCGAGCTCAAGTCTTTTGCGCCATTTCCGATGCCCTACGTCGAGGGCCGGCACCGTCTTCGATGCCGCCCTGCCGTACGACCACAGGACACAAGGGGCTCCGACAGGCACCGAATGGCTTCCTGTCCAGGCGCTCCGGCCTGCCCCGATTTCCCTCGGCTATCAGCAAAACCTCCCGCGGCAGGCATCCCATTAGCTACGGTCTGTACTCACAAGACCGCCAGCTAGTTCAGCCCCGACAACCGTTTCCCACCACCAGTCGGCGGTGCCTGGCTCGGCAAGAACGACACAGGGAACAGTTGATGACCGACAACGACTCTGAGCCCCCCGGCGCCGCCAGCACCGCGTTCGGCCGTGTTTCCGCCGCTGTGCCCGGTTGGCAGTCGTCTGCAGGCCTCCTCGCCAGCGGCGCCGAGGACGAGGTGGGGAAGGTGGCCGGCACCGAGGACTCCACTCCGCTGAAGTTCCATGTGGCGCTGTCTCCAGACGCCTATCTGCAGCTCGACGACGTGGTCAGCACTCGCCGAGAGATCCCCGGGCGAGGCATGATCGTGACCTCCGGTGTGGTGACCGAGGTCGTCGCCCGCCACGAGGGCGCCGCGTTCGGCTCGGATGTCTTCCTCATCGCCGACGGAATCCTGCCGGCGACGGTGCAGGAAATCGCCGAGGTCACCACCACCCGCGTCGACCCCGAGTGCTATGTCCCACCACGCCCCGGCGAGGTCGCCGTCCGGGCCGCGGGCATGGCCCGGGACGCCGCGCTGTACTTCGACCGGATGGACGCACGCATCCCCGCCGGCATCGGCCGTGACGGCGAACCGATCTACCTCAACCTCGAGTTCCTCGACGGCACCCGCGGCGCCCACGTATCGATCTCGGGCATCTCAGGAGTGGCAACCAAGACCAGCTTCGCACTGTTCTTGATGCACTCGCTGTTCACCTCGGGCGCCCTTGGCGCCCGTGCTGTCAACGCCAAGGCCCTGATCTTCTCGGTCAAGGGCGAGGACCTGCTGTTCGTCGACCAGCCCAACACTCGTCTCGACGAGAGCCTGCGAGCCCAGTACGCCCAACTCCGCCTGCCCGCCAGCCCCTTCGCCTCGGCCGGCTTCTACGCCCCGCCGCTGCCCAGTGACACCACCGGCCGCCCCCACGTCACCGGCAGGACCAGCGGCGTCACCGCCTTCTGGTGGACCCTGGCCGAGTTCTGCCAACGCGAGCTGCTGCCGTATGTGTTCGCCGACGTCGAGGACGAGAAGAACCAATACACGATCGTCGTGCACCAGGTCACCAGCCGACTGCGCCGCGAGTCCCAGCCCGCCGGCAACGACGGCGCGGTCACCATCGACGGAACCATCCTCCGCACCTGGCCCGACCTGGTCGACTTCATCTGCGACAAGGTCACCGACGACCTCACCCGCGCGGACTGGGCGGGCCCGGCCATCGGCCTGGGCACGGTGAACGCGTTCGTGCGACGGCTGCGATCGTCCCAGCGGCCGCTCGGGCCCCTGCTGCGCGGCGACCTGAGCACGGTCACCGACCACCCCGTTTCACACTCCATCGACACCTCGCAGCAGCAGGTCACCGTGGTGGACCTGCACAACCTGCCGGAACGGGCCCAGCGGTTCGTTGTCGGTGTCGTGCTGGCCGCGGAGACCGCCCGCAAGGAGCAAGCCGGCCCGGGCGGACTGCTGTTCACCATGGTCGACGAACTCAACAAATACGCGCCTCGCGAGGGCTCTTCCCCGATCAAGGACGTCCTGCTGGACATCGCCGAACGCGGCCGCTCGCTCGGCATCATCCTCATCGGCGCCCAGCAGACCGCCTCCGAGGTGGAACGGCGCATCGTCTCCAACTCCTCGATCAAGATCGTCGGCCGGCTCGACGCCGCCGAGGCTGGCCGACCCGAGTACGGCTTCCTGCCCCCCTCGCAGCGCCAGCGCGCCACGCTCGCCAGGCCCGGCACCATGTTCATCTCCCAACCGGAGATCCCGGTGCCGCTGGCCGTCGAATTCCCCTTCCCTGCCTGGGCCACCCGGCTCTCCGAAGTCGCAGACCCCACCTTCACCACCAGCACCTCCACAGCGGGCCAGACCACCGGCGGCGCAGCCCGACCGGACCCGTTCAACAGGCTGCCCAGGCCCGAGAACGATCCGTGGCCCTACGACACCGACGACGGCGCCATCGACGAGCCGCCCTTCTGACGACCGCCACCGCACTCCGCGGCCCACTGACGCGACACGCTGCTCTGCCTCAGCCACCCGAAAAGGACCCGCCCCGTGAAGTTCCTTCACACCTCCGACTGGCACATCGGCAAAACACTCAAGCGCCGCAGCCGGCTCGACGAGCAGGCGCGCGTCCTGCGGGAAATCACACAGATCGCCATCGACAACGACGTCGATGCCGTCCTCATAGCCGGCGACATCTACGAAAACGCCGCACCGACCGCGGACGCCCAGAAACTCGTCGTACGCACCCTGCTCCACCTCGCCAGGCAGAACATCGAGGTCGTCGTCATCGCCGGCAACCACGACCACGGCGCCACGTTCGAGGCCTACAAGCCGCTGATGGACGTCGTCGGCATCCACGTCTACGGCCAGGCCAGACCAGCCACGAAGGGCGGCGTGCACACCTTCCACGCCAAGTCCACCAACGAGCAGGTCAACGTCGCCGTCCTGCCGTTCCTCTCCCAGCGCTACGCCGTCCGCGCCGCCGAGATCATCGCCAACACCCCATCGCAGAACGTCGGCGCCTACGACCAGCTCGTCCGTGACGTCCTCGACAACCTGACAGGAACGTTCGCCCCGAACGCCATCAACATCATCATGGCCCATTTGACGTGCACAGGCGGCACCTTCGGTGGAGGTGAGCGACCCGCCCAATCGATCATGGAATACCACGTGCCTGCCGCGATCTTCCCCGTCGAGGCACACTACGTAGCCCTGGGACACCTGCACCGCCGGCAGGAAATCCCGGCAGCCTGCCCGGTGCACTACAGCGGCTCTCCCTACGCCATCGACTTCGGCGAGCAGAACAACACTCACGTCGTCTGTCTCGTCGAGGCGTCCCCCGGCACCCCCGCACACATCACCGACATTCCCGTCACTGCCGGCCGCAGGCTGCGCACCATCGAGGGAACCGTCGCCCAGCTCACCGCCGACCCCGCCAGCTACGGCGAGGACTACCTCCGGCTGGTGGTCACCCAGCCCGGCTACGCCGGCATGCGCGACGACCTCTACGAAGCCCTCCCCGACGCCCTGCAGATCCTGATCCACCCCGACCATGCGAGTACCGGCGCTACCGCAGGGATCGGCGTCCACCAGCCGGTCAGGACGCCTGCGCAGCTGTTCGCCGACTACTGCGACAGCGTCGGCGTCAGCGACGACCGGGTCACTGATCTGTTCAACCAGCTCCACGATGACTTGACCCGCTCGACGCCCCGTCCCTGACACCAAAGGCCTGCCGACACCCGCTCAAAGGAATCCCACAGATGCGTCCCGTTCGCCTGGAGCTCAACGGCTTCGCCGGCTTCCGCGCACCCACCGTGGTCGACTTCACCGACACCGACTACTTCGCCCTCGTCGGCCCCACCGGCTCAGGCAAGTCCACCATCCTCGACGCGCTGACATTCGCCCTGTACGGCTCGGCCTACCGATGGGGGCGCAGCAACGCCATCGCCTACGCGCTTGCCCCCACGAGCAACCGGTGCACGGTCTCGCTCACCTTCGACGTCGGCTCGCAGCGCTACCAGGTCGCCCGCGAGGTCCGCCGCATCGGCCAACAGATTCAGCAGAAGTCCGTCAGCCTGGTGCAGTTCGCCGACCCCACCGCCACCGTGGTCGAGGCCGACGGGCCGCAGCCCGAAGTGCTGGCCGGGGAAATCAAGGAACTCAACCCCACCATCGAGAAGTTGCTCGGCCTGTCCTTCGACGACTTCTGCCAGTGCGTGGTCCTGCCCCAGGGCGACTTCGCCCGCTTCCTGTCCGCCAACGCCAGCGCACGGCAGCAGATCCTCCTCAAACTCCTCGGCGCCGCCGAGTACGAAGGCATCGGCAAACGCGCCAGCGCCCAGGCCGACCAGGCGGCCAACGAGGTCGAGATCCTCAACGACCAGCTGAGCCGGCACGCTGACGCCACCCCCGAAGCCGAGGCCGCCGCACAGGCGCGTGTCGAGACGCTTGAACACCTGGCCGTCACCGTCGACCAACTCGTGCCTCAGATCACCACAGCACACGCCCGCGCAGTTGAGGCCGACGCCCGAGCCGACATGCTGCGCGGCGAGGCCACTCAACTGACCTCCATCCGCACCCCCGACGGCATCGAAGAGCTGCAACGTCAGGCCACCCAGGCGCACGCAGCGGCCCGGCAGGCCCGTGACGAAGCCGACGCGGCCGCCCAGACCCTCTCCGACGCCACCAAAGAGGCCCAGTCCGGCCCCCAGCGCACCGACCTGACCCGCACCCGCGAGCGGTACACCGAGAAGTCAACCCTGATGGGGCGCCGAGACGGCGCCATCGCCGATGCGGAGCGCGCCCAGGAGCAGGTGACGCAGCGCGAAGAACAGCTGAAGGCGGCGAAGGACGCCGTCGACGAGGCACGCCGTGTCGCCGAGGAGACCCGTGAGCGCCGCGACCACGTCCGGCAGACGCATGAGAAGCTGCAGCGTCGCCGACAACTGCTCGCTGCCGTCCGCACCCCGGTCGGAGTCACCGACCTGACCAGCCGCGCGGCCGCCCATGCCGACAAGGCGGAAGCCACCGCCGGGCAGCTGACGGCGGCCCGGGACCGGCACGAGCAGGCTGTCCATGCACTGGCCGTTGTCGGCGATGGCAGCCGCCTCACGGACGCGCACCAGACCCTCGACCAACTCATCGACGTCATCGGCGCACTCACTGACGCCGCCAGCGAACTGAACGACTTCGCCGAGACGACCAGCCGGACCGCACAGGCGAAAGCCGGTGCACAGGCGCGCCTGAACACGGCCATCTCCGCGCTCGAACAGGCCCAAGCCCTCGCCGGTGCCGCCCAGTTGCGCCCCCATCTTCAGGTAGGCCACGACTGCCCGGTCTGCGAGCAGAACGTCACCACCCTCCCGCCGCCACTGTCCGACCCCGCGCTGGACGCAGCCGAGGAGGCGCGGGCCGCGGCCGCAGAAGAGCACCGTGACCTGCTGGCCCAACACGAGGACGCCAAAACGCAAGCCGCCGCCAAACAGCGGACCGTCGACCAACTCACCACCCAGCGCTCCCTGCTCGACACGAGGCTGAGCACGCTGCTGCCCGACCGCCCCGCCGGTAGCAACCGCGACTGCACCGCCGACCGCGCCCAACTTGACGAACTCACCGCATCCCGCGACCAGTTGACCGCTGATGAGCGCCAGGCCCGCGACGCGCTGCAGACGGCCCAAACCGCGCACGATTCCGCCACGTCGGCCGTGGCCGCGCTGCAGCGAGAACTCGACCGGGCCCGCAACGCCCTGCACTCGATGCTGGGCACGGTGGCCGCCCTGGATCCGCCCGCAGCCGACACCGACGATCTGACCGCCAACTGGGCCGGCCTGGATACCTGGGCCCGCACCCAGACCGCCACCGCAGAACGCGATCTCGACGCCGCCGCAGCCGAAACCACCGACGCCGAAAAGGCACACACGGACGCGACCCTTGCGCGAGAGGCAGCCGACCGTGCACAGGCCGACGCCCAGACCGCCCACACCGCAGCCGCCCGGGACGCCGCAACCGCCGACCTTGAAAAGACGAACCTGATCGGCCGCCTGAGCGAACTCGACACGCTCCTGGACCAAGCGACGCCGGAAGACGAACTGACGGCCCTGTTCGAGGAATGCGGCCGTCTCGAGACGGCCGTTACGACAGCCACCGCCAACGCCGGTAATACACGGGCGACCGCCAAAACAGCGGCGGCCGAGCAGGAACAGTGGCAAGACCGCACCGCGAAAGCCCGATCCGTGTTGACCACCACCCGGGATACGGTGGCGGCGCTGAACCCACCGAGTCTCGACACTGACGACCTCGCCACCGCCTGGTCCACCCTGAGTGGCTGGGCCAGCCGGTCGGTCAGCGACCGGCAGGCTGCCACCGCGCGCGCCAAATCCGACGCGCAGAGCGCCCACGCCGAAGCCGATCAGCTGCTGGACCGCCTGGAGACACTCCTGCGCGACAGCGACCTGGATCCCCAAGCACTGGGCGACGGCCCAGGGCGTGCCGCCCAGGCCCCGCGGATCGTCGCGGTCACCGCCGAACGCGCACGCGGCCAGGTCGAGACGATCCAACGCAGCCGTGCCGACGCCGCCTCGATACAAGAAAGGATCGAGGCTGCCCGCGCCAAGCAGCAGGTGGCCGCCGAACTGGCCCGGCTGATGCGATCCAACAGGTTCCCCCAGTGGCTCGCCAACTCCGCCCTCGACACCCTGGTCGCCGGTGCCTCCCAGTCACTGCGCCAACTATCTGGCGACCGCTTCGACCTCAGCCACCAAAAGGGCGAGTTCTACGTCATCGACCACTTCGACGCCGATTCCGCGCGCTCGGTGCGCACCCTGTCCGGCGGCGAAACCTTCCAGGCCAGCCTGGCCCTTGCCCTGGCTCTCTCCGACCAACTGGCCGGCCTGGGCGGCGCCACGAAGCTGGAGTCCATCTTCCTCGACGAAGGGTTCGGCACCCTCGACGCCGATTCGCTCCAGACCGTCGCCGACACCCTGGAAAACCTCGCCCAGGGAGAGCGGATGGTCGGAGTGATCACCCACGTCACCGCACTCGCCGAACAGATCCCGGTGCAGTTCCACGTCCAGCGCGACACCCGCACCTCCACCATCATCCGGCAGGGCACATGACCATCGCAGCACAGGCCTCCCGGATGAGGTTCCACGTCGACGGCTGGGACCCCACCTACGGCTCCAGCGTCGAGAACGCCGAATACAACATTGCCGACTCCACCGCCAAGGTCACCCCCCACATCGAACTCGCCCCGGCCGACTGGAAGCCCATCTCACCCTCCCAAGTGTCGGCACCAGGCGCCGTCCTGTTCGTCGACGGCGTCCGCCGCGTCGAAGCCCGCATCTGGATCGAACAACCCCCATCCGCCGCACCGGCCACGAGCACCGGCAACACCGTCCGGGACGCCCAGATGGCCCTGTGCGCCTCCTACGCGGCAGGCACCGTCTGCTGCTGCCCCGACCGCGGCGCACACCTGCTGACCATCGACTACCAACGAGGCCTGTTCACCACCGCCACCAACGCCGCCGACGTGCCCACCACCGCCGGAACCTACAAGGCCACCATCACCCCCGACGACCAGGACCAGAACCTCGCCGTGCTCCTGTCCACGGCACTCCAACGCCAACTCACCGAGCTCGAGGTCCTCGTTGCCACCTACGCCCGTACCGCCCTGACCGGCCACGGCGTCCCCGACGGCTCGGACCTCCTGGTCGTAGACGGCCCCCTGCGCGGCCGCACCCACCTGCCGCGCGCCCTGGGATTCATCAAGTCCCACCGCACCGCCTACCTGCCACCCGACCTGCACGCCATGATCGCCACCCTCGCCCCCGGCGAACGCAGCCCGGTGTTCTTGATGGGTACCTCCTGGGACCGCCACGCCTGGTACCTGCGACTCCCATGCACCCCCGGTGCCCCATGGGCCGGGATCGTGCGACTGGAATGCGCCGCCGACATCCCCGCGGCCGCGGCGACCGAGCTGGCCAACCTCTCCCAGGCCCTCCTGCCGCGGTACGCCAGCATCGAGTACAAAGACACCCGGGCCCCGCAAAACCTGGTGCCGGTCGCCGGCCTGGAAAGAGAACTACGCCGCCACCTGGGCAACCCCATCCTGCTCAGCCGCGCCCTCCGCGTGGCATCGGCAAGCTGAACCGCCCACACCGCCTGCAAAACCACCGCCCACACCGCCGAGCAGTCTCCCCGCAGCATCCATGACCGCCTCACCAGTCTCATGCCCCGGAGCGGCACCCCCTCATGGTCAACCCAGCCCTCGAACTGCGCCCCCACCAAAGGGAAGCCGTCACAGCGGCCACCCGCGTCCTCGGCAGCCACCCCCGCGCGAGCGTGATCGCCGCGTGTGGCACCGGCAAGACTCTCATCGCCGCCCGCACCACCGCCCGCATCGCCCCGCACGGACGGGTTCTGGTGCTGCTGCCGACACTGGACCTGCTGTCCCAGACGATCCGCTCCTGGCGCCTGGCCGGCCGCAAGGGAGCAGCCATCGCCGTATGCTCCGCCCGCCAGGCCCTCGACCACGAACCCTTCGGCGCCGACATCCCCCTCACCACCGACCCCGCCGAACTGGCCGCTCTGCACAGGCAGCTCGGCCCCGGCCCGGACACCGTCTACGCCACCTACGCCTCCCTGCCCGCCGTCATCGCCGCCCACCGCGACCACCGCCTGCCCCCATGGGACCTGGTGGTCGTCGACGAGGCCCACCGCACCGCGGGCCGCCTGGGCAAGGCCTGGGCCGCCGTCCACCACGACGACCAGGTGCCCGCCGCCCGCCGGCTCTACCTGACCGCCACCCCCCGCATCTGGGATGCCGACGACGCCCCGGACGGCGACGGAGCAGAGACGGCGGCCTCCATGGACGACGAGACCCTCTTCGGCCCCGTCGCCTACCACCTCAACCTCTCCGACGCCATCGATCTCGGCCTGCTCGCCGACTACCAGATCCTCGTCCCCGTCGTCACCGACACCGACCTGCGCGACTGGCTGGCCACCGGAGCCGACGCAGGTGTCGATGGACTGCATCTGGCTGGCCGTCAGGTCGCCGCGCTGCGCGCCATCCACGACCACAAACTGCGCCGCATCCTGACCTTCCACCACCGCGTCGCCGACGCCCGCGCCTTCGCCACCACCCTGACCGAGACGGCCGCCGCCCTTCCCGCCCCCCTGCGCACCCAGGGACTGTGGGCGGACTGGGTCAGCGGCCACCACACCCCGCAGATCCGCCGCCGCCTCCTGCTCGAATTCACCTCCCACACCAGCCCCGACACCCCGGCCGTCCTGTCCAACGCCCGCGTGCTGGGGGAGGGCATCGACGTCCCCGACATCGACGCGGTGGTCTTCGTCGACCCCAAGAACAGCCCCGTCGACACCGTCCAGGCCGTCGGCCGCGCCCTGCGCCAGCAACCCGGCGCCGGCAAGAAGGCCACCCTCGTCGTCCCCGTCTACCTCACCCCGGACGAAGACCCCGACGACCTCCTCGGCGCCGACGCCTACACCCCGCTCTGGCGCACCATCCAGGCTCTGCGCGCACACGACGACCGCCTCGAAGCCCGACTGTCCGACCCGCGCACCCACCGTCCCACCATGCCCTCCGAGGACCCCGAAGCCTGGCTGCGTTTCGACCGCCCGACCCAGGCCGACGAAATCGCCCTCGCCCTTTCCCTGCGTGTCCTGGCCCCCAAGAGCGCCGAATGGCGCCGCGGCCTGGCCGCGGCCCGCCGCTTCCGCCACACCCACCACCACCTCGACGTCCCCCAGACCTACGAGGACCCCGCCGGCTATCCCCTGGGGCGCTGGCTGACCTGGCAACGCCACCTGCACACCAAGGGCACGCTCGACGCTGTACGCGTGCATGCCCTCGAACGCCTCGGCATCATCTGGGACCCCCGCCAGCAGGCCTTCGACCGCGCCCTGGCCCACGCCGCCGCCTACGCCGCCCGCCACGGCCACCTCGCCGTACCCGTCGACGAGGTCCACGACGGCTTCCCCCTCGGACGCTGGCTGGCCACCCAGCGCACCCGCGCCGAGACCCTCAACCACCAGCGCGCCACCGCGCTCGCGGCCCTGGACCGGTGGTGGAATCCACCCTGGCCGATCACCTGGCAACGGGCCTACCACGCTGCCCGTCAGAACCTGGCAGCCAACAAGACGGCCGCCGAGGCAGAGAGCTGGCTTGAGACCCAGCGCGCCCGTTCCGACCGCCTACACCCTGAACAGAAGTCGCTGCTCCAGGAGTTGGGGCTCGTCGAACTACCCGACACATCCTCCTCCCTACCGGTGGAGAGCCACCTGCCGGCGCGCGAGCGCGCCTTCCAGCGCGGACTGGCCGCCGCACGGGCCTTCCGCGCACGCGAAGGCCATCTCAACGTCCCCCAGCGCCATATCGAGGAGATCGAAGGCGACTCAGTGCGCCTGGGCCAGTGGCTGAACAACCTGCGCCGACGTCGTCCCGGCCTCAGCCCACAGCGGCAGGCTGCCTTGGCCGAACTCGGCCTGCAGATGTAGCACGTGCCCGACTGGCTGCCGTACCTCATCATGCCCACGAGGTCGAGCCGCGGTGGCGTCAGGACTGCACGGTCCCGTGCTGCGACGCAGGAGTGGAGTTGGCGGAGGCACTCAGCGATGCAGGCACCTCGGGCGGCAGTACGAGAGCGGGCAGCACGATCTGCCCGTCAACGTAGCGGGCGGTACGGCGGCGGTGGTACCAGGCCCTCAACCCCGCCCGGATGAGAGCCCGTCGGGAGGCGCGGGCACGCCGGTTCCAGTCGCGGCGCTGCGCTTTCCACTGCCGGTAGCGGATGCGGTTCGCCTGCATCGTCACGGCATCTGCGGACTCACCGGGCTGCATGGCTTTGACCACGGTGGCGATGGCGGCCGCGAGCGTACGGATGAGCACGATCAGTATCGTGAAGAGCAGCAGCGGCAGTACGACCTTCATCGGCGCGCCCATAGCGACCAGGTCGGAGATCAAGCCGTTCATGTCTTCCTTGGACTCGGGGCCTCACACGAAGCCCAGCGGATGCAGGTCCGGTGGGGCCGGCACCTGCTCATTGAGCCGAAGGGCCCCCGATCACCCGGGGGCCCTTCGCTACGACCTCGTGCCTGGCGCGCACGAAGTCCCTACAGCCGGGCGACCTGCCCCGGCAGGCCAGTACGCTCCGACTCATCGGCGTCCGGGGCAAGGACGAGCCGGGGCAGCCGGACAGC
Source organism: Streptomyces sp. NPDC048290 (assembly GCF_040652095.1). Taxonomy (NCBI): domain Bacteria; kingdom Bacillati; phylum Actinomycetota; class Actinomycetes; order Kitasatosporales; family Streptomycetaceae; genus Streptomyces; species Streptomyces sp. NPDC048290. Next base: position 9,927 of record NZ_JBEZLM010000052.1, on the reverse strand, counting down.
GGGGGCCGGCGTGTAGCGCCGGAGCACCCGCGGCAGCACGGTGTTCCATCCGATGGCGAACAGCGCGATCAGCAGGACGCCGAGCGCGATCATGATTGCGATAAGAGGCACGTCAGACTCCTAGTTCTGACTGGCCCGCTCCTACCCCCGTAGGGATCGGGCCGGTCTTGGGGCCGCCCCCGCATCTGTTGGCGCAGGCCGGGGGCGGCGTCATTCCTTTCCGAAGCGCGGGGCCACCACCTTGTGGCCCCCAGAGGAGTGGCTAGCTCCCCCCGCCCCCGTACGGGCCCTGCCCGGTGGGCCCGTACGGGAGCGGGGCGCTCTAGTCGCCCCCCTCGCGGGGCGGGGGAAAGCCGAGGTGCCGGAACTTGCCCTCACGCCAGGCTTTCCTGACCTTGCGCATGGCCTTCCACTTCAGCGTGGCGACCGCTGCGGTGGTGGTGGGCGGCTCCAGCCATTCCGCGACGACGGCGTTCTCCTCCCCGAGCACCTGGGCGAGAACGTAGACGTCGGCTTCGCGCTTGGACAGCACACCGGAATCGCGGATTCCCTGCACCGTCTCGATCAGTTCGTGGTTGTAGGACAGGATGCCGTCGAGCTGCGGGTCGCTCACACTCTTCGCCCGCAGGATCTCCAGCTTCTCCTCGCCGACCAGAACCTCGATCGTGGCGCGCAGCTTGCTCAGCTCGTTCGTGACGCAGCGGTTGAGGTAAGACTCGAGGTGCTCCACCGGGCCCTGGCTCTGCAGCGTCCTCTCGAAGCTGATGAGGAGCTTCTGCCACATGTCCTCCGCCCTCGCCCGGCCGGCCTTCTTGGCCATCCGTGCGATGTGGAGCCCACTGTGCTCTAGGGCCGCAGCCAGCTGTGCGCGCGCCGTGTCGGAGAGACCTCCCGGAATGTCTGTCGAGGCCATGTCCTCGGTGGTGGTGAGCTGTCCCGCGCGGGCCGGCGGCCCTGCTACTAGCTCGGGGGATGCGGGGCGATCGCCGCCTTGCATCGCTTCAGCCATCTGGTGCTCCTGGTCGAAACGGGTGGGACACCACCTCTCAGTCGACCGGAGACACTCTCATCACCACATCCGGACACATTTCTTTGGCAAGTCGTCGACCCCTCCCAGGGGCTCTTAGGCCGGAATGCACCCAATCCGGGCCGGCACAGCCACCACAAGGACGTGTCCGGCCGATCACGTACGTGGGCGGTCAGGCACGATGCCTGTCGGCTTGGCGCTTCAGCCCGGGCCGGGAGGTGTCATCGAGTCACTTCCCTCCGGCGAGATCCGCGCGGTCAGACCGACCGGCTGCTCCTCGCGCCAGCCGGCACGGGGCGGGAGGCTTCAGGCCAGTGGCCTGACTGCGCCCTGGCGGGGCCGCTCGGCTTGACCACACTGCACAGCAGGGAGGAATTCATCCCGGCCGGTGCAACAGGGGGCAGAAATGGTGGCTAAACGTCGGGGAAGGGCGGTGCGCAGACGGCACATCGCCCGGAACACAGCAGCAGACGTCCTCGCTGCGCTGGTCCTGTTAGGTCTGCTGCGGCCCATGCTGTTGCTCTATCTCGGCACCCTGCTTGCTGCCGCGGGAATCGGCTGGATGGTGTGGCGCCTCTGGCGTACCGACCGGCTGCTGCGAAGCAGGGACACCGCCTGGAGGCGACAGGAGGACATCGCAGCAGGACAGCGGACGCTGGCTGCCATCGACACGATGTCCGGCACCGAGTTCGAGGAAGTGGTCGCCGAGTTATGCCGCCGTGACGGTTGTACAGAGGTACGCCGAGTGGGCGGCGCCGGGGACAATGGAGCCGACGTGCTTGGCCAGCTGCCCGATGGCCGGACCATGGTGATCCAGTGCAAGCGGTACGCACCGCACCGTACGATCGCCAGCCGCGAAGTACGCGATCTGCTGGGGGCCAAGGTGCACTTCGCTGCGGACGTGGCCATCTTCGTCGCCACCACACGCTTCAGCCCCCAGGCCGAGGCATTTGCGGTCAAGCACAACATCCTTACCCTGCACCGTGACTTCTTCGGTCTGTGGAACAACGGGACACCGCTGCTGTCCTTGGCCGAAGTCAACGGACGGGGACAGGGACAAGCCCGCCACCGAGCGCGCTGGAAACAGACCTACTCCAAGTAACCAGCCACACGACCCAGTTGGGCGGGCCTGTTCGGACCATGATCAGTGAGGTCAAGCGGCACAGCACACCGGCCCCGCCAGCCCTGAGTCCGGACGAGGCACGGCAGCAGCCAACCGCCCATCAGCTGCGCCAGCGCCGAGTCTCGAAGCCGCCGCGCCCACCGTCACCGCGCCTACTCGCTCAGCCCTTCCTGGTCGCCGAAGCCCGGGTGCTTCTCATCAGCGCTCTTCGCCAGGTGCAGCGGTGCGGGCAGGTTGGTGCGCCCGTCCCACATGGCGGCCTGCTCCGAGAGCCGCGCGGCAAGACCGGCCAGCTGTTCCTCGCGCCACCCGCCGCGGTGGGCGACGACGTACTCGGTACGGGTCATGGCATGGAACGGGGCGCCCATCTGGGCCAGTTGCCCGCCGGGCAGGGTGCGGCGCGTGTACTGGGTGCCGGTGCGCTGGCCTCCGGCGTGCTGGCGGGACTGCCCGGAAAACAGCCAGGACACCACACCGCCGTGATCGTGCCGGTAGAGGATCTTCTCCGGCATGACCGGCTGCAATGGGTTGGCCGGCAGCTTGCCCACCCCGCCGGTACGCCGTGACGGCTGAGGTGTGCCCTGCCCGTTGCCCACCCTGACGACCGCGATATCCCGTCCCTGCGCCATCAGGCTCTGCCCGGGAACAGCGCCGTCCCCGAGCCGGTCGTTGCACAGGCCGGGCCAGATCCGCTCACGCTCCTCGGCGAGACGATGATCGGATACCGGTCACCGAGCGCAGCCAGCGCCCGCTCCACAGAGGCGCGTACGTTGTCCGGGCCCCCGTGGTCCTCCCGCAGGTGATGCCCCTTCTTACCGATGGGGCCGGCATGGTGCAGGGCCCGGGCCTGGGCCAGCGGGAGCCAGCCCTGCTCGCTGTACATCAGAGTGGGCCAGTAGGCGTCCTCGCCGAGCGGGATCCTCATGGCGACCAGCGTGATGGCCAGTACGGCCGGTCTGCGGGGGCGGCCGGGTCGCTCGTCGAAGCGGTGGTAGCGGGTCCACAGTCCCACCGCCACGGCTTCCCGATCCAGGGCGGTGTCACGTGCGTTGCGGTGGAAGGCGGTGGCGGCCAGACGGTTGTCGATGATGCCGGAGTCGCAGTGCAGGCTGCCGAGCGCGATCTGCACCGCATGGTCGTCCTTGTAGGCGACGTCCGGCTCCGGCAGACCCGCGTTGCGGGCCCTGGCCCGCGCGACCTTCTCGGGGGTGTTCAGCCGGTAGGGATCGCCGGCGTCGGAGTCCATGGTGATGAACTGCGAGGGGATGCCCCGCTCGGCGAAGAGCACTTTGAGCGCATGCTTGGCGTCCGTCACCCCGGCCTCTTTCTCCTGCTCGGTGGGGTAGCGCGTCTCGCACAGGGCGGTAACCAGCGCCCGCCCGGCACCGGGCTTGAACCAGGGCAGCGTGTTCAGGATCAGGCTGCGGTCGTGGCTGCCGTGGCGGACGAGCTCGGGCAGCCGCACCGCCACGAGCTCGTACCCGGGCGCCAGCACCACCGGCTGCTCATCGGGCAGATCGGCCAGTTCGGGCCGCGCGTAGTCGCGGGCCAGCTGCCCCATCACCCGCGTACGCCACTCGGCCGACTCGTACAGCACGACGGTGCGCACCGTATCGAGGCGGGCAACTGTCATGGCGCCAGCCATCCTGTCGGCCGGCACGTAGGGCGGAAGGCTCCCGCCCGGCTTGGTGACCTTGATGGAGGTTCCGGCGTAGACGACGGGCTCCTGACCGAAGACCTGCCCGGCATGTTCTTCGAGCCGGGCGTGGAACATCGCCCCGGCGCCCTTGTCGATCGGGTGCTTGCCCGTGCGGTGCACGCCGCGCACCTCTGTCAGTTCGTCCAGCCCCGTCAGGGGCGGCTCGGGCAGACGGCCGACACCGCAGGCCTCGACGATCTGTGCCGTCGCCCCGCGGTAGCGGACCTCCTTGGGCTGCATGAACCCCTCCGGCCCCTTCCCCCACCGGGTGGTGATCGGGGCCTTGAGGATGATGTCCGGGTTGACGGGATGGCGCAGCAGGACGTTGCGGATGCCCTTGTAGTGGGTGGCGACGCGCGAGATCCGCGCCGACAGATGCGCGATCAGCGTCTTTCCGCCCGGGGCGGCTTCGACCTCGATGTGGATGCGTTCCATGGCGTAGCCGGCGATGCGCCGGCGTTTGCCGCTCTCCTCGTCGATCCACGTCCGTTCGGGGACCAGCGGGGCCTGCCAGGCCAGCAGGTCGCCCTCCGTGTCGAGGTGGAACCGCAGCGCAGGCAGGTTCTCGTCGACCGGGAGCGGCTGGGCGGCCAGCATGCCCGCCAGCCGCCACCCGGCCACCCGAAACGCCCAGCGGGGTCCGGTGATCCGCCCCGTGGCGTCGCGGTGCAGCAGTGAACTGAGCGGCTGGGGCCCGTCGTCGGACAGCTGCAGCAGAGCGGCCAGCGTGTCGTGGCCGTCATGCCCGTCCAGCCGCGTCTCCCACTCCCGCATCACCGTGCGCACCACAGCTTCGTCCAGCGGCCCGGGTGTGACGATCACGCTTCGCCCGGCCCATGGGCCGGTCCTGGCAGGCCGGTCGGGGTTGGTGAACATCAGCCGCTCACCGGTCACGGCGCGCGCCGCCGTCTGCAGGGACGCGATCGGCTGCACAGCGTCCTTACCGCGGGGCCTGGGCAGCCGCCGCCAGGCGGGCGCGAACGTCTCATCCTGCGGATAGGCATGGACCGCGCCCAGCAGCCGGTCATCCAGCGGGAAGGACAGGGTGAACAGGCGGCCGCGCTCGTCACTCACCACTCGTAGGTCTCCTCTTCCTCGTCCTCGGATCCGGTGGGGGAGTGCTCCGTCAGTCCCAGCAGGGCGTCGGTCATGGTGGTGCGGTAGATGGCGTCGATCAGCGGCATGTGGTCCTCGTCCTGCCATTTCCCGCGCAGCTGCCCAAGGAGGGCGGGCAGGGTGGAGTGGGCGGCGGTGTGGGTGAACGCGGCGTCCAGCAGCCGCAGCCGCCCCGGATCCCCGCCGCGGCGGGGACCCGGGGCGGCGGGTGCGCCCGCCCAGCTGGATCAGCCGGGTCAGGATCTCCGCGACGACGGCGAGTTTGACGTCCTCGCCCAGCGACTTGAAGTAGCCCTGGCCGCTGCGGATGTCGTCGAAGGTCTGGCCCGCGGCGATCCGTAGCCGCTCCAGCTCTGCCGCGGGATCGGGGCCGGGCTGGCGCTGGCGGTAGGCGAGGGAGTTGACCAGGGACAGCAGCACCGGGGGTCTTCCATCACCGGGACGGGCCGGTTGACCAGGCAGGCCACATGCAGCAGGGACCGCCCGTCGCGGTCGACGATGTTCAGGCCGCGCTCGACCCGGGCCATGGGGGCGATCAGGTACCGGCACCGGCCGCGGCCCACGGCATGGGGGAACTGCTCGAGCCGGTTGCTGGGGATGGGCACCCAGCCGGGCGGCATCCGCTCCAGCGCAGCCATGTCCTGCGGCCGCACCGCCACGCAGATCTCCGACGCCGCGACCCCTACGGAGATCATGCCGCGCGCGAGCGCCGGACCGGCGTTGTAGGCGGTCGGTGCGAGCAGCGCATACGCCCGGTGCGCGGTAGCAGGGTCGGCGGCCACCGCATCGAGTTGCGCGGGAAGGTCCTGGCCGACACTGCGCCCCATGGCCGTATAGGCGCGCTCCCGGCTGGCCCCCTCGGTGCCCGACACCACGATGCCCGCCCCGTCGTCCTGGCCGGTCTGCAGCTCGACGGTGAGGCTTCCGTTGACGTCGTCCGGCACATACCAGGACGGCTCCGGCAGGAGGTGATGACGCGGCGCGTACGGGATGAACGCCGTCGCGGACATCCCGATCACCGCCCGGCGGGTGCCGGTGTGGGCGAGCGCGGTCACCTCACCCAAATACGCCAGGTGGGCGTGCGGGTCGCCGACATACGATTTCAGCCGCAGCGCCGTCTGGTGCCGGTCGGCCAGGTCGAACGTCTCGGAGAACGCGAACAGCGCCCGCCCCAAAGGGCCGCACGGGGCAGCCCGCCACGGTACGTGCGAGGCCAGCGCGTCCACGAGACCGTTGCTGGCGGAGATCCCCGCCCCTTGCAGCGGCGCCGCGACCCCGACGATGCGGTGCAGGATGCTGCGCATCTCCTCCAGATACGCCCGCCGGGCCGCCAGCAGCGCCAGGGAGGACAGCCGCTTCTCGTCCGTCTCACCGGTGATCGCCGAGAACGCTTCCCCGATGCGCTTCAGCGTGGCGTGGGTGAGCCGGTCCGACCCGCCGGCCAGGTCCGTGACCGAGCACAGCAGCTCCCTCAGCTCCGCCAGCCCCTCGACCTCATCAGCGAACTCCAGCGGCCCCTCCCGCTTGTAGAGCTGGTTGACCGCCTGCATCTGCTGCGCCGTGGGCCGCTCACCCGCCTCCAGCCGGAAGATCCGGGAAGCGAACATCCCGTCCCAGCGACGCGGCACGACCATGCTGCGCCGCTCTCGGTCGGGATGGATGACCCCGCCGACGAGATGGGACACATAAGACTCGGCCAGCCACACCAGGTGGTTGATCAGCGGCCGCAAAAACTGTTCGAGACTCATCGGCAGCAGGTGGCAGTGCCGCCGGAACTGGCTGTCGAGATCACGTACCGGAGTGTGCTCCGCACCGTCCTGGGCCAGCAGCACCTGACGGGCCACCCGGTCGAACGCCTGCGCCTGCAGCGCATCGGCCTCGTCGATGATCACCAGATGGCTGCGGTGCAGCAGCAGCTGCTCGGTGGTCATGCGCCGTCCCGGAGCGGGCCGGCCCGCCACCGGTGCGTGGATGTGCCTGGTGAGGAAGTTCGCATGGTTGGTGACGAGGATGTCCGCCGACGCCGCAGCCCGGTGGTGGCGGAACTTCCCGCAGCCGCCGCGCCACGGGCACGCCAGGGCCTTGTCCGCTTTTGGCCCGTTGGGCTTGAGCTGGTCGCACGGCTCCTGGCCCGGCGTCCAGGCATTCACCGCAACGGAGGAGGTGGTGGCGTGCCCGGTCAGAGCACAGCTGTAGGACAGCTCCCGGTACACCCAGGTCCGGAAGTCCGCGTCGTCCTGCGGGTTGCTGGCCGTCTGCTCGGCCAGCTCCTGCATCGAGGCGGGGGAGACGACCGGCGTGACCTTCGCGGAGATCTTCAGATCGTCCAGGTCCTGCTGCAGCCGGTACACCGTAGCCAGGACCTGCGCGTTCTGCGGAACGACCAGCGAGATCACCCGGCCCGTCCCGGCGCCCCACACCGCGACGAGTTCACTCAGGACGTTCTTGCCCATGCCGGTGGGGGCGTGGAAGACCCGCAGCGGCCCGGCCTGAACCCGCAGGAGCTCGCCCACCTCAAGGCCGTCGCGGCCGCGCGCATGCCGCCTGATGTCCGCGACCGCCTTGCGCCGGTAGTCCTGCCCACGCAGCCCATCAAGCCGGCCCGCGATCTCGTCCAGGTCAGCGAAGGGGATCACCACCTCGTCCGCGACCGGGGCATCGCCCAGCTCCTGCACCACGCTGGCAGCAGCAGGCCCCTGGTAGTCGACGTCGTAGAAGACATCCACCACCCGGCCCGACGGGCTGAGCGCATCCCTGATCCGCAGGTCGCTGACGTAAGAGCCGGGCGGCGCAGGCTTGGGCAGCAACTGCCCCTTGGCCGCATTGTCCTCGAGCTCGTCCAGCAACGCATCGATGAGGGCCTCCTCATCGCCGACGGGCAGGACCAGCACCTGCTCCTCCCCATCAGCCGGGGCGAACTCGACCGCCTCGCCATTGTCCAGGACTGCTGCCGTCTCCGTGACGAACACCGCCCGGGAGGCAAGCACCGCCGGCCGCTGCCGCAGCATCCGCGTGATCCGCACCTGATCCCGCACAGCCAGAGCAGGCCAGCCATCCCACAGATGCATCTGCCCCGTGGCCAGGAAGTGCGCATCAGCAAGATCCACCACACGCCGCCACGCCGCCTGCTCCTGCAACGCCCGGTTGAGGAACACCCGCGCGGCCAGCATAATCGCCGCACGCAGCGTCAGCGGCACACTGACGGAGTACCTTGCGTTCTTCGGTGACGTCATGTGCCCACCCCCTTCAGCCGCTTCGTCACGGCCGCCTTGAAACGGTTGACCGTGAACACGCTGTAGCGCTGCCCCTCAGCCGTACGCAGCGCAGCAAGCCCGGCCTGCAACTGACTGACCTGGCTGCGCCGGTAGTTGGGGACAACCACCGTCTCCCCGGCAGGCGGCCGGTCGATGATCGTCTGCGCGTCCTGGTGGTCCTTGACGTCCACCCGCCAGCGATGGCCGTCCGCCAGGTAGACCCCGACATCCCACTCGTCCAGGTTCTCCCAGCGCTCGACCCGCACCCCGTCCTGCTTCTCCAGCCACTGCATCAGGCCCACCTCACTCAGCCCGGGACAAGTGATGTACGGCCACACCCCCCAGTCCAGGCACAACAGGCCCTCCGCCGGCTCCGCAGCCGCCAACCGGCCCCGCCCACCAGTCAGTACGGGCGGCCCACCCCGCTCACCACTGCCCGCGACAAGACCGAACCGGCTCTGATGCGGCGGATACTCACACCGCAACTGCCCACCACGCAGCACCATCGGATACCGGCACTGCGGACACGGCCACAACCACGACGACGCCCCCACCCACACCCGGTCGGAGGGAACAGGCTGATACACATCCATCCGCGCCGCACCACGGCGCGAGTACTCCTCGACCAACGCCCGCTCCGTGCCATACGGCACCTCGGCCAGCATGGTCCGCGCCGCCACATAGTCGGCCTGCCCGCCAGAGCGGATGTGCCGAAAAATAGCCCGCTCCGTCTGCTCAGCCGTCTGCCGAACCCACGCCGGAAGCCACGCCCCACCGAGATCGAAGTATCCGTCGTCCCCGTACAGGGCCTCCAGATAGTTCATTCCCGCCTCGAAGGCCTCCTCGGTCAGCTCACCGTTGTCCGTCAGGACAACCAAATCCCCCATTACCGAAGGCAGTTCGTCCCAGGCCAGAGGCACCCATTCCCGCAGGCGCACCGGCAGCAAGTCGATCATCTCGGCAGGCGTCGAAGGGCCGGCTCCCACCGGCAGACTCGACAGGAGCACCCCGTGCATACGGGAGAGCTCCCGCCACGCACGAGGTTCCTCAACCCGGTTGATCCATGCGGCACCGGCCCGCAGAGCGGCAGTAATGATCCTCCGAGCGGCAACATGTTGACTAACGGGCACAGCTCATCACCCCTCCATGCCCCACCAGTGGTATTCGGGGCCATTCCAGACGGGCCAACAACTTCCGGAACATACACGCCGGGTCTGACAACGCCCCCGAAAACCAACGAGGATGGGCCCCGCGGCAGCGGGGCACCACAAGGATCCAGACATGCCACCAGGCCCCGCCTCAAACCGTTCTGTTGGCCCGTCAGGGCCAAGCCCCACAGCCCAGGCCCACCACGAGAGAGGGGAGAGACCAACCGGATAACTGTCTAACGAACCCTTACGACATCACGGCGCCGCAAGGCGCCGACACACATCAACCCCTGCCCGCCAGGGCAGGGAAGTCCCAACTCGAACCCACCGTCATGCCGCCAGGCATGACACCCAGACATGCGACAGCGGGGCCGCCAGGCCCCGCCCTGTCTGTTCCTGTTGGCCCGTCAGGGCCAATCCAGCCAACACACAGTCATGCCGCCAGGCATGACGACACGTCACCTTACCACGGGGAAGTTCCCGGCCCGCACATGGTGCTCGATCCGGTCGGCGAGCTTCGGCGTGTACGCGGCGAGCGCGGCGGCGTTGAACACACCGTC
>NZ_JBEZLM010000051.1:0-22620 GCF_040652095.1 Streptomyces sp. NPDC048290 | reverse complement strand
GGGGCCAGGTGGGGGGCCAGGTGGGGGGCCAGGTGGGGGGCCAGGTGGGGGGCCAGGTGGGGGGCCAGGTGGGGGGCCAGGTGGGGGGCCAGGTGGGGGGCCAGGTTGAGGGCCGGATCGGGGACCGGGCCGGGGTTCAGGTCGCGGGCGGGACCGGAAGCCGGGTCGGGGAGCCGGTCGCGGGCGGGACCGGAAGCCGGACCAAGGAACCGGTCGCAGGCCCGACCGGAAGCCGGACCAAGGAACCCGTCGCAGGCCCGACCGGAAGCCGGACCAAGGAACCCGTCGCAGGCCCGACCGGAAGCCGGACCAAGGAACCCGTCGCACGCCAGACCGGAAGCCGGACCAAGGAACCCGTCGCACGCCAGACCGGAAGCCGGACCAGGGACCAGTTCACGGGCCCGACCGGGCTCCAGGGCGGGAACCGGTTCGGGCTTCTGATCGCGGCGCCCCTCCTGGTGCTGGTGGCGTCGCTGGTCCCGCCGGTGCCCGCGCTCGCGGCGCCGGTCCGGGCGGGGGCGACGGAAGCGGCTCGGGCCGTGACCGCGACGGAGACCGTGGCCGCGATGGAGGCGGCGACCGCGACGGAGAACCTCCACGCGACAGAGGCCACCGGCGCGGCGGATGTCCCCGACACGACGAAGAGCTTCGGCGGAGCGGGAGCGAACGGTGTCGGTGCACCAAAACCTCTCGGAGCGCCAAGGACCCTCCGCACAGCGGAGACCACCGGCATGGCAGAGACCGGCCGCACAGCGGAGACCGGCCGCACGGCAGAGACCGGCCGCACAGCCAAGACCCTCAACGCGGCAAAGACCAGCAACACGACGAGAAACCTCGACACGACGAAGACCCGCGACACGACGCAGACCCGCGACGCGGCCAAGACCCCCCGCCCCGCCCCGCCCATCACCCCGCTGCCGCTGGCCCAGTTGTTCGACAACACCGCCGTCAGTGATGACGCCCGGCCCGGTGAGGCCGATTTCGACGGGGCCGGTGCCTCGCTGTCGGCCGCCGATCTGAGCGCCGCCGGCTGGACGCCCGGCGTCACGCTGACCCTCGCGGGTGCCCGGCTGAGCTGGCCCGCCACGGCGCCGGGCGCGCCGGACAACGTACGTGCCGCCGGTCAGTGGGTGGCGGTGGACGGGGCCGGGGACACCCTCGCCTTCCTGGCGGCCGGGACCGGCGGCGGCGACGCGGGCGGCACCGGTCTCGTCACGTACGCCGACGGCTCGTCCGCCCCGTTCGAGCTGACCGCGCCCGACTGGCGCACCGGCCCGCTCGCCACCAAGGCGGTCGCCCTGCCGCATCTGAACACCCCCGCGGGCCAGGTCACCGGGAAGGCACGGCTGTACGCGGTGACGGTCCCGCTCGGCGCGCACCGCGAGATCACCGCCGTACGGCTGCCGCAGGCACCGGATCTGCATGTGTTCGCGCTGTCCGTGCGGGCGGCGGCGGACGACGGGTGGACCGGTTCCTGGGCCGCCGCCCCGTCCGGGCTGGTCGGTGTCGGACCGTGGACGGACCGGACGCTGCGGCTGGTCGTGCACACCTCGGCGGGCGGCCCGTATCTGCGGCTCCGCTTCGACAACGCGTTCGCGGGCGCCCCGGTGCGGATCGGCGCGGCGACGGTGGCGCTGCGGGGGGAGGGCGCCGCCGCGCGGACGACGCCGGTCCCGGTGACCTTCGACGGCTCCCCCGGCACCACCGTCCCCGCCGGGAGCCAGACGTACGGCGACCCGGTGCCCTTCCCGGTCCCGGCGGACAGCGATCTCCTGGTCAGCATCCACCTGCCGGACACGGTGACCGCCCTGCCCACGCACCGGCTGGCGGTGCAGCGGTCGTACGTCGGGGACGCCCCCGGCGATCGCACGGCCGACCCGGCGGGGACGGCCTTCACCTCCACGATCAGCCACTGGCCGCTGCTGACCGGTGTGGAGGCGGGCGGCGGGCCGGGCACGCTGGTGCTGCTGGGCGACTCGATCACCGACGGCGACCGCTCCACCGTGGACGCCAACCGCCGCTGGCCGGACGCCCTGGCGGACCGGCTGCTCGGACAGTCCCGCGTACCGCGCTACGGAGTGCTGAACGCGGGTATCGCGGGCAACCGGGTCACCACGGACCGCTACCCGGGCGACGGGGTGTCCACGGACGCGGCCGGGGTGAGCGCGCTGCACCGCCTGGACCGCGATGTGTTCGGCCAGCCGTCGGTCCGGACGGTGGTCGTCTTCCATGGGATCAACGATCTGCTGTCCGGGGGCTCGGCGGCCCGGCTGACCGAGGGGCTGCGGGAGATCGCCGGGCGGGCGCACACGAGGGGGCTGCGGGTGCTGGGCGCGACGCTGCTGCCGTGCGGTGGCCGCAGCGGCTGCACGGCGGCGGTGGAGGCCGAGCGGACGGCGGTGAACACCTGGGTCCGTGACGGCGGCGGCGGGGTCTTCGACGCCGTGCTCGACTTCGACGCGGCGCTGCGGGACCCCGCCCATCCGGACCGGCTGCTTCCGGCGTACGACAGCGGCGACCATCTCCACCCCGGCGACGCGGGCCTCGCGGCGCTGGCCGGGGCGGTGGACCTCGGGGCGCTGTGAGAGTCCCCCGGGGCTCAGCTCAGCGGCACATCGAGGTCGACCACCACCGGGGCGTGGTCGGAGGCGCCCTTGCCCTTGCGCTCCTCGCGGTCCACATAGGAGTCGGAGACGGCCTTGGCGAAGGGCTCGTTGCCGTAGACCAGGTCGATGCGCATCCCGCGGTTCTTGGGGAAGGCGAGCTGGCGGTAGTCCCAGTAGGTGTACGGGTGGTCGTACTTCAGGGGGCGGGGGACGACGTCCGACAGGCCCGTGTCGCGCAGGGCGGTGAGGGCGTCGCGCTCGGCGGGGGTGACATGGGTGAGGCCCTCGAAGGCGGCCACGTCGTAGACATCGTCGTCGGTCGGTGCCACGTTGTAGTCGCCGAGGACGGCGAAGGGGCGGGTGCCCTGGGCGTCGGCGGCGACGGCGGCGCGCAGCGCCTCGAACCACTGGAGCTTGTAGGTGTAGTGGGGGTGGCCGACCTCGCGGCCGTTGGGCACATAGACCGACCAGACGCGGACCGGGCCGCAGGTGGCGGCGAGCGCGCGGGGCTCGTGCTTGCCGTCGTAGCCGGGGTCGCCGGGCAGGCCCCTGACCACGTCCTCGACGCCGACCCGGGAGAGCACCGCCACCCCGTTCCATCTCCCGTCGGCGTGGACCGCGGCCTCGTAGCCCAGCTCGCGCAGGGGCTCGAACGGGAACTGGTCCTCGGCGAGCTTGGCCTCCTGGAGGCAGAGCACGTCGGTGCCGCTGCTCTCCAGCCAGGCGAGCAGCCTCGGGAGGCGGGCGGTGATCGAGTTCACGTTCCAGGTCGCGATGCGCATGTCCACCAACCTACCCGGCGGGTCTGACAACGCCCCGCGCCCGGCTCCCGGGCCGGTCAGAGGTCGGCGTCGCCGCCGGGGGCCAGCCGCAGGTGCTCGGCGCCGCTCAGATTGCCGAGGAGGGTGTCGTAGATCGGCCGGGCGAGGTCGGTGAGCAGGGCGTCATGGATGTCGTAGACGCGTTGCGGGCGTACCTCGCGGACGTACTCGATGATCTCGGCGACCTTGTTCCAGGGGGCGTGGACGGGGGCGAGGAGGGTCTCCACGGGGTGGTCGGGGACGGTGAGGGCGTCGCCGGGGTGGAAGATCCGGCCGCCGTCGACCAGATAGCCGACGTTGGTGATGCGCGGCAGGTCGGGGTGGATGACGGCGTGGAGTTCGCCGTGGACCTGGACGTCGAATCCGGCGGCGGTGAAGGTGTCGCCGTGTCCGACGGTGTGCACCCGGCCGGGGAAGGCGGGCGAGAGCCGGTCGGCGACCGCCGCGAGGGTCCAGAGCCCGACCGCCGGGTCGGCCTCCAGGGCGGCCCGCAGCCGTCCCTCGTGGAAGTGGTCGGGGTGCTCATGGGTGACGAGCAGGGCGTCCGCGCCGACGGCCGCGTCCGGCTCGCTGAATCCGCCCGGGTCGATGACCAGGGTCAGCCCGTCCTTCTCCAGGCGGACACACGCGTGCGTCTTCTTGGTGAGCCTCATGCCCCCATCCTGCCGCCCGCGGGTCGCGGTCGCGCGGGCTGGGGGCACGGGGGCACGAATCATGGAGGTATGGGGCGCGGCCCGGTACCGGCTACTCGGCCGGGGTGGTCTCCTCCCGCACCACCTGCTGGGCCACCTTGAAGGCGCTGTTGGCGGCGGGGACCCCGCAGTAGACGGCGCTCTGGAGCAGCACTTCCTTGATCTCGGCGGGCGTCAGACCGTTGCGGAGGGCGGCCCGCACATGGAAGCCGAGTTCGTCGAGATGCCCCCCGGCGACCAGCGCGGTGAGCGTGATGCAGCTCCGGGTCCGGCGATCGAGCCCCGGCCGGTCCCACACCTCCCCCCAGGCGTACCGGGTGACGAACTCCTGGAAGTCCCCGGAGAACGCGTCGGCCTGGGCCAGCGCCTGATCCACATGCGCGTCGCCCAGCACCTCACGGCGCACCTTGATCCCGGCGTCGTACGGATCGGCCCGCCCCGACTGCGGCACGGGTACGGCGGCGGGGGCGATCTCCGCGAGGGGCGCGGTCGGCTGCGGCGGGAGCGGCACGGGCTTGGCGGGGATCGCCGGGAGGGCGGTCTGCCCGGTGTCGTGGGGGTGCTGCCAGGCGGTGGAGAAGTGCCGGACGAGCAGATCGGTCACGGCGGCGGGCTGCTCGACCGGCACCAGATGGGAGGCACCGGGTACGACGGCCAGCCGGGCGTCCGGGATTCCGGCGACCAGGGTGCGGGCCTCGGCCGGGCCGGTCACCTGGTCGTCGGAGCCGACCAGGACCAGCGTCGGCACCCCGACCCGGCCCAGCTCGGGCCGGACGTCGAAGGTGGCGAGCGCCTCACAGGCGGCGATGTAGCAGCCGGGGTCGGTGGTGCGCACCATCTGCACGGCCCAGTCGGTGATGGCGGGCTGGGCGGCGGCGAACCCGCCCGTGAACCAGCGGTCGGGCGCGGTACGCGCGATCGGGTCGAGCCCGTTCGTCCGTACGATCACGCCACGCTGACGGAACTCGTCCGCCGTACCGAACCGGGGGGACGCGGCGATCAGCGCGAGGGAGGCCAGCCGCTCGGGGTGGCGCAGGGCCAGCTCCACGCCGACCGCGCCCCCGAGGGCGCACCCGGCGTAGCCGAAGCGCTGCACCCCGAGGGTGTCCAGGGTGGTCAACAGCCGGGCCGTCAGCTCGGTGACGGACCCGGCGGGATAGGCGGGCGCGCCGCCGTGTCCGGGCAGGTCGAACCGGATGACGCGCCACTGCTCGGCCAGCTCCGGTACCTGCCGGTCCCACATGTGCCACGTCGTGCCCAGTGAGGGACCCAGGATCAGGACCGGGGCGTCCTCCGGCCCGTCGAGGCGGTATTGCAGGGTGTTCGGTGGTGTCTCGCTCACCCGTCAGACCCTCTCATCTCTTCGGGGACGCCACATGGCCGGGTCCGCACAACACCACCGTTCCGCTCCCCGCGCCGCGCGTCCTTCCGCGCTCTTCGCCGTTTGTCGGCGTGAACTCCATACGGTGAACGAGCCGTGCCCGAGCGGGTGCGGAGCGTGCAGGCATGTGCCAACGCCCGTGCGGCGGGCTCCGGTTCGTGGCGGAGGGCCGGGCGTCGGGACGATCCCCTGCTGTTACGGTGCCGCTGTGCCCCCTAGATCGATGCCCCTGACCCTGCTGTCCGCCCTGAGACCCCAGAACCAGGAGCGTCTCTACGACCTCTATCGCGAGCTGCGCAGCGCCGACGATCTCTCCTGGGACCGGCGGCTGGACGCCTGGGTCGCCACCGGTCATGCCGTGGTCAGCGGCGCGGCGGGCGATCCGCGGTTCTCCTCCGTGCGCTATCCGGACATCGAGGCGGTCTCCGAGGAACTGCGGCCACTGGCCCGGGTCCTGAGCCGGCAGATGCTGTACAGCGACGCCCCCGACCACGCGCGGCTGCGCTCCCTGCTGAGCCGGGCGTTCACGCCCCGGGCCGTGGCGGTGCTGCGCGAGCGAATATCCGGCGCGGTCGATGAGATCGTCGGGCGCGCGGTACCGGCCGGACGGATGGACGTCGTCGGGGACTTGGCCCGTCCGCTGCCGCTCGCCGTCGTCTGCGATCTGCTGGGCGTACCGGAGGAGGACCGGTCCCTGATGTCCTCCTGGTCGGACCCCGTGGCGGCGGCCATCGGCGACTCCCGGCTCGATGCCGACGGCAGCCGGGCGGCCTCCGAGAGCATGACGCGGATGCTCGACTACCTCCGCGGGCTCCTCACCCGCGACGACGGGCCGCCCGCACCGCACACCCTGCGCGCCCTGCTGGCCACCGGCGTCGAGGACCCGGGGCAGGACGTCGACGAACTCCTCGCCAACTGCGCGCTGCTGCTGATCGCCGGGCACGAGACGACCACGCACTTCATCGGCAACGCCGCCCTCGCGCTGCTGACCCAGCCCGAGGCCGCCGATCAGCTGCGCCGCAGCCCGGAGCTGATCCCCGCCGCCGTCGAGGAGCTGCTGCGCTACGACAGTCCCGTGCAGTTGCTGCTGCGCCGGGCCCGGCACGACCTGGACCTGGCGGGGCGTTCCATCGCCGCCGGACAGACGGTGCTGCTGGTGTGCGGCGCCGCCAATCGGGACCCGGCGGTGTTCCCCGACCCCGACACGCTCGACTTCCAGCGCCCCGGCGGGCGGCATGTGGCCTTCGGCTACGGGCCGCACTTCTGCCTCGGTGCGGCACTGGCCCGGCTGGAGGGAGTCGTGGTCCTGGAGGCGCTGCTGACCCGGCTGCCCGGGTGGAAGCTGGACGGTGCTCCGCCGCGCTGGCAGCGCAGCCTCAACTTCCGGGGGCTGACCAGCCTGGACATCACCTTCACCCCGGGTCCTCGCGACGGGCAGGGGGCAACACCCGACTAGACCGGTGGGGACGGCCCGGCGTGGCGTCAGTCGGTGTCGCCCCGCGTCGCCTGGAGCGCGCGGTCCAGGTTGGTGCGGGCGATGTCCTCGCCCACCGGGTCGTTCGTCCGGCGGAAGAGGTCGATGGCACTGCGGCAGGCGGCGGCTTCGGCGTGGCGGTGCGGCTCGATCAGGGCGGCGCCGATGTCGGCGAGTCCCCTGGCGACGCCGTGCGGGTCCCCGACCTCCTCGAAGATCTCCAGCGGCGGCGACCGCCTCCTCGTACCGTGCCATGTCCAGGAGCGCGCCGACGAGGTCGCCCGAGGCGCGTCCTTCGCCGGGGCGTTCGCCGATCTCCCGGTAGAGGGCGGCGCCCGCCCGCTCGAACCGGCCCCCATGCCCACATTGGTCAGGGCGATGCCCTCGCCGTGGCGGTCGGTGAAGGGCGTGGCCGAGTCACTGCTCGGCAGCGTCGCCGCGGGAGCCGTCAGCGGTGTGGCCCGCGCCCTCACCACGTGGCTGCTGCGCCAGGGGACGGCGGCCCCTCCGTAGGGTGGACGCGCCGTGCCCGGGGGATGTGCGGCAGGTGGTGTGGCCCAGGTCACGGGAAGTGGGTGCGGGGTGCCGGACAGCTGTCTGAGGTGAGCACTCAACTGCGTTCCCGGATCAGAGCCGGGGAACCGGCCGCGTACGCCGAACTGTTCGACGGGTATGCGCGGGCGGTCTACAACCACGCGTTCCGGCTGACCGCCGACTGGGCGAGCGCCGAGGACGTCATGGCCGCGACCTTTCTGGAGGCGTGGCGGCTGCGGGAGAGGGTGGAGCCGGACGGGGGGTCGCTGCGGCCCTGGTTGCTGGGGATCGCGACCAACACCGCGCGCAATCAGTTCCGTTCCGGCCGCCGGTACCGGGCCGCCGCGCGGGCCGCCGCCGCGGCCGAACTCGCCGTCCCCGACCATGCCGAGGAGGTGGCCGGGCGGATCGACGACCGGCGGCGGCTCGCGACCGTCCTGACCTCGCTGGCCCGGCTGCACCGCGGTGAGCGCGAGGTCATCGCGCTGTGCCTGGGCGAGGGGCTGGACTACGGGGCCGCCGCCGAGGCGCTCGGCGTTCCGGTGGGCACGGTCGCCTCCCGGCTGTCACGGGCCCGCAAGAAGCTGCGCGCGCTGACGGAGGCCGAACTGGCGCGCCCGGCGGAGCGGTCGGGACTGTCGGCGGCATCGGGGTCATCGGGACCGTCGAGGCGGGCGGGGCCGTCAGGGGCGCCCGAGCCCTCCCGGCCGTCAGGGGCATCCGGGGCGGCTGGGACGTCCGGGGCAGCCGACACGGCAGGTCCGTCCGGGCCACCCACATCACCTGGACCGCCCGGGGCGCCCCTGTCACCCGGCCCGTCCGACCCGCCCGGCGCCGCCGCCGACCCCCGTCCGAAGAAAAGCCGCCGGGATCGGGAATTCGTCCGCGCCGTCCGACAGACAAGAGGCGATCACGACACCGTGGTCCGGCCCGCACAGGAAGGAAACCGATGAACGCGAACCCGTCCCGGCAGCGCCCTGCCGAGGGGGACGAGAGCGCCCCGCTCCTGTCCCGGACAGCGCGCGACCTGCCGCCGGGCCGTCACCAGTTCCACAAGGAGCGTCTGATGGCCCAGATCCAGGACATGCGCGAGCACGAGGAGCGTACGGGGGCGGCGTCCTCCGGGGTGCGGACCCGGCGGCTGCGGCTGCCGCGCCCCGCGATCACCCTGCCCGCCCTCGCGGTGGCCGTGGCGGCGGCGATCGTCGGCGGCACCGCGCTGAACGGCGGCGGCAGCGGAGGCGGCGGCCTCGCGACCGGTCCGGCGCTGACCACCGACCTCGGCACCGCCAGCCCCGACGGGGCGTCCCGGCTGCTCGACCGGGTCTCGCTGGCCGCCGCCTCCGGGGAGGCACGCCCGGAGGTCGGGCCCGGCCAGTTCGTCTACATCGAGTCCCGGACCGCCGACACGTTCGTGCAGACGGTCGACGACAAGAGCAGCCTGGCCAGCCACCCCCTGCACACCCGCCAGGTGTGGCATTCCGCCGACCGCACCGAGGGCTGGCTCATCGACCCCGCGGTCAACGACGGCCCGGAGGGCGAGACGCTGAGCCTGCCCGACGAGCAGGGCAACACCCCGGTGCCGAACCTGAACGGACCGTCGTACGACTACCTCACCCAGCTGACCACCGACCCCGACCAGCTCCTCGCGAAGATCTACGAGGAGACCGAGGGCATGGGCAACTCGCCCGACCAGCAGGCGTTCTCCACGATCGGCGACCTGCTCGGCGAGAGCTACCCGCCCGCGCCGCTGTACTCGGCGCTGTTCAAGGCCGCGGCGAAGATCCCCGGGGTGGTCGTCGTGGACGACGCCGTCGACGCGGCCGGCCGGGACGGGATCGCCGTCGCCCGGCTGGACGAGACCAGCGGTGCCCGCGAGGAGTGGATCTTCGACAGGAAGACCCATGTCTTCCTCGGTGAGCGCGATGTCCAGGTGGAACCGGTGACGAAGTACGGCGTGGAGATCGCGCCCGGCACCGTGAACCACACCAGCGCCATCATCACGCGCGCCATCGTCGACGGGATCAGGCAGACCCCGTCCGCGTAGGACGCGGGAGGGGGCGGATCAGCCAAGACAAGGGCATCGCCGCACGTCACGGTGGTGATGGCCGCCGCCCCCTCCCGACCCCCCTTCGGCGGATCGACCATTTGTCCGGGCGGTACGATAATGGTCGCTATGTCCCAGAACACGGCAAAGAAGCCACATCGACCGTCCACCCTGACGGTCAGAGGGCGGGACGTGCGCCTGCGCACCCTCGGGTTCCTGGTGCTCGCGGCGCTGGCGATCTGGTTCATCGCCGCGAACACGATGTCGGTCACCATCCGGCTGTGGATTCCCAGCGTCACCCTGCCCTTGTGGAGCGTCCTGACCGTGACGCTCGTCGTCGGATTCGTTCTCGGGCTGCTCCTGGCCCACCGCCGCGCCCGACGGTGAACGTCCGGTAGCCGATCCGGGGGATCGTATGAACGATGGGCCCGCAGGTGTCCCGGACCGGTTCCCCGAGGGGACCCCGGACCGGTTCCCCGACACGATCCCGGGACGGGGCTCCGACGGCACTCCCGCCGGAGCCCTGAGCGGCGGTCTCGCCGCCCGGCTGTCCCGGCTGCTGCCCGGCTTGCTGATCGTCTTCGGCATCGTGTTCCAGCTGTTCACCCCGCCCTCCCTGACCGGCACCCCGTTCTTCGTGTCCGCCCCGCTGATGGCGGCGCCGCTGTTCTCCTTCTGGACGACCATCGCCTACGGGGCCCTCTCCCTGGGCGCCGCCACCCTGATGGACGTGGTCGCGGGCTCGGTGGTGCAGTCGGCGGGCGTCCAGGAACTGGTCACCGAACTCGCCACCATCGTCTTCGTCACCGCCATCGCGGCCCTGCTGAACAAGGTCGTCCAGCGGGGCCGGGAACAGCTCGCCTCGGCCCGCAGCCTCGCCGAGACCGCCCAGCGGGCCGTGCTGCCCACCCCCGCCGAACGCATCGACGGACTACGCCTGAGCACCCGCTACGAGGCCGCCGAACAGGAGGCCCTGATCGGCGGGGACCTCTACGGCGCCCGGTCCACCCCGTACGGCGTACGGCTGCTGATGGGCGATGTGCGGGGCAAGGGGCTCGGCGCGATCGAGACGGTGTCCGTGCTGCTCGGCGCGTTCTGGGAGGCCGCGCACACCGAGCGGGCGCTGGCCGGGGTGGCGACCCGGCTGGAGCACGCGCTGGCCCGGGAGAGCGCCCGGCGCAGCGGCTTCGACGACACCGAGAACTTCGCCACCTGCGTGCTGGTGGAGATCCCGCCCGGTCTGCGGGTGCTGCGGATCGTGAACTGCGGCCACCCGGTCCCGCTGCTGCTGTCCGGCGACGGCGCGGTGGACACCCTCACCCCCAAGGCGTTCTCGCTCCCCCTCGGCCTCGCCGGACTCGCGCCCGGACGACGCCGCCCCGACGAGTGGGAGTTCCCGCCCGAGGCCACCCTGCTGCTCTACACCGACGGCCTGTCCGAGGCCCGCGACCTCAGCGGCGACTTCTACGACCCCGCCGCCCGCCTCAAGGGCCGTACCTTCGCGTCCCCGCTGCGCCTGCTCGACGCGCTGGTCGGCGACGTACGGCGATTCTCGGGCGGACCGGCCACCGACGACATGGCGCTGATGGCGGCGTACCGCCCGGCGTGAGCGGAACCGACTTCGGGGCTCAGGACTCCAGGGCCGTGGGACCGTCGCCGATCGCCTCCGCATTGCGTAGGGGTCGTCCGGGGCGGTCGCTCGGCGGGCGTCCGGCGGTGGCACTCAGCGTCGTCCGGGACGGCGGTCACCCGGTCCGGCGTGGCGTGCTGTCCGGTTCGTCGTCCGGGTCCGTGAAGCGGTAGCCGACGCCGCGTACCGCCTCCACCGGGTCGCCGCCCATGCCGCCCGACGCGCGGCGGAGCTTGCGGCGCAGGCGCAGCACGGCGAACTTCACCCGGTCGCGGCCCACCGCCGACCGGTCGTCCCACACCTGGTCCAGCAGCCGTTCCGTGGTGACCACCTGTCCCCGGTGCCGTACCAGCAGCCGCAGCAGCCGGAACTCCAGATCGCTGAGCCGGGCCTCACCGCCGTACCAGACCACGACCCGGCGTTCCGGGACCAGCCGTAGGTTGCGCGAGGCCCGCTCGCCCGCCCAGCGGCGTCCGGCGCGGCGCAGCAGCGCCTCGACTCGGGCGAGGAGTTCCTCGTCGTCGTAGGGCTTGCGCACATGGTCGTCGGCGCCGGAGCGCAGGGCGCGGACCGCGTCCGGGTCCTGCGACAGCACCAGGACCGGCAGATCGCTCATGTCGCGGGTGCGGGCCAGCACCTGCCAGCCGTCCAGCTCCGGCAGCCGGGTCTCCAGCACCATCAGCTCCGGCCGCTCCTCGAACAGCGCCCGCAGCGCCTCCCGGCCGTCGGCGGCGGCCACCACCTCGTGCCCGTCCCGGGCGAGCAGCCGGCGCAGCGCCAGCGCGGTCGCCGGGTGGTCCTCCACGATCAAGATCCTGGCCACGGCTCCGAGTGAACCAGGAAAACGTGCACCAGGAAAACGCCGTCCATGGCGTGGTCGTCCGGGGCGGGACTCCGTCCGGCTACTGCCCGGCGAGGCCGGTGAGCGCGCCGACCGGGTCGAGGTCGGGGGTGCCCCGGGGCCACCAGTCGTCGGCGCCGGGCTCGGACTCGTAGCCGTACCAGAGGCCGTCCCGGCCCAGGCGGAGCTGGAGGCGGCCCTGCGGGTGGGTGAGCCGGTTGCGCCAGGGGCGGAACGCGGGCAGGTCGGCGGCGCGCAGCAGCGGACGGGCCCGGTCGAAGCGCCCGGCGGGCGGGTCCCACGGCTCTTCGAGGACGGTCAGCCCCTCGAAGCCGCCCTGCCGCCAGGCCGCCACCGCGCGGGCCAGCTCGGCGGAGGTGCGTCCGGCGGCGGAGGCCAGCGAGGCGTACAGCGCGCGGGAACCGGCCGTGAGTCCCGAGCCGGGACGGGCCGCCGCGAGCCGGACCGCGTCCTGCCACAGGGTGAGCCCGGCGAGCGGGTCACGGCCCGTGGTCAGCAGGGCGTGCGCGCGGGCCGCCGCGTCGGTGGCCAGCTGATCCAGGGCGAACGGGTCGGGGCCGCCCGGTGACGCCGGGTAGGCGGGCGGCTGCTCGGGGTGCGGGGGGACCGGCAGGGGTGGCGGCAGCGGCGGGAGGGCGCGGCGGGCGAGGGCGTCGGAGGCACGGACGCCGGGGGGTCCGGCGGGGGCCCGGTCCTGGGCGGCGCGGGCCGCGCGGGCCGCGCTGCGGCGGGACAGCGCGTCGAGCAGTTCGCGCTCGCCCCGGCCGCGCAGCAGGAGCAGGACGAACGGGTCGGCGTCCAGCAGCCGGGCCGTCTGGCAGCAGAGCGCCGCCGCGTGTTTGCAGGGGACGGCGGGGTCGGGGCAGCTGCACCGGGGGTCCAGCTCGCCGGGGCCGGGCAGCAGCCGCACCTCGCCCTCGGCCAGGGCGTGCGGCATCTCCTTGTCGAGCAGCGCGGCGATATGGCCGGTCCGCTCGGCGGCCGTGTCCAGGAACCGCGCCCAGTCGTCGTCCGCCAGCGTCCGCAGCCGTAGCTGCACCCGGTACGGCCGGGCGCGGCTGCCCTGGACGTACGCCAGCACCAGGCCCGGGGTGACGGTGATGGCGTCCACCTTCCCCTGCTCGGCGTAACGGCGCCCACGGGCGAGGCGCTTGGGGTCGAGGGCGCCGTCTTCCAGCGCGGCGATCCAGGCGTTGCCCCACCAGGTGGCGGCGAAGGCGCCGTCCGGTGTGGAGCGGGGGGCGAGGGCGGGGAACGTACGCCGGTGATCGCCGTCCCGGCGGGGGGAGGACATGGAGGGGGACGACAGGGAGGGGGAGGACATGGTCGGGGAGGACATGGTGGGGAGGGTGGGGTGCGGGTCCGGCTGGGGGGCCGGGGGGTCGGCGGAGCGGTGGGGGCGGGGGCGCTCGGGGGCCGGGGCGGGGGTGCCGGGAGTCCCCGTGGGGGTGCCTGGGGTCCCGGTGTCCGGCGTGGCGGGGGTCCCCGTGGGGGCGCCGGGGGTCCCGGTGTCCGGCGTGGCGGGGTCCGGGCGGTCGCCCTTCGCCGTACGCGTCCGCTCCTCGGCGCGGGCCGACCGCAGGGCCGCGCGGGCGGCGTCGCCGGGGCGCCGGGAGCCGGGAGTACGGGGCTCCGACGCGACGGGGATCGGGGGCGGGATCGGGGTCGGTGCTGGGGCCGGGGTCGGGGTCGGGGATGCGGCCGGAATCGGGGATGCGGCCGAGGTCGGGGATGTGACCGGGCCCGCCGTGCCGGGCGTCTCCGCCGCCTCCGCCCCCGCCTCCTGGTCGCCGTCCCCCGCGTCAAGCGTCCGACGCGCCGACACCGCGCCCCGCAGCGCCGCGCGCGCCGCGTCACCGGGGCGCGGGCCCGAGGCGAGGGGCCGGATTCCGCCGCCGCCCGCGCGGACGCGGCTCACCGGACCCGGACCTGGACCCGGACCTGGACCCGGACCTGGACCAGGACCCGGGGCGCCGTCCTCCTCACCGCCGCCGTCCCCGGCCCCCCGTTCCCGTGCCGCCCGCAGGGCACGCCGGGCCGCGTCGGCGGGACCGGCACCGGGCACACCGCCCGCGCCCTCGGGCTCCCGCGCGAGGCCGGTCATGACGGCCTCCGCAGGGAGACGAGGTCGGACAGTTCACGGTCCGTGAGTTCGGTGAGCCCCGCCTCGCCCTGGCCGAGGACGGCGTCGGCCAGGGCGCGCTTCGCGGCGAGCATCTCCGCGATGCTGTCCTCGACCGTGCCCTCGGTGATCAGACGGTGGACCTGCACGGGCTGGGTCTGGCCGATGCGGTAGGCGCGGTCGGTGGCCTGTTCCTCCACGGCCGGGTTCCACCAGCGGTCGAAGTGGACGACATGGCCCGCGCGGGTGAGGTTCAGGCCCGTGCCCGCCGCCTTGAGGGAGAGGATCAGGACCGGTGTCGCCCCGCTCTGGAAGCGGTCCACCATGCGCTCGCGCTCCGGTACCGGTGTGCCGCCGTGGAGCAGGTCCACGGGGATCGCGCGGGCCGTGAGATGACCGGCGATCAGCCGGGCCATGCCCACGTACTGGGTGAAGACCAGCACCGAGCCGTCCTCGGCGAGCACGGTGTCCAGCAGCTCGTCCAGGAGGGCGAGTTTGCCCGAGCGGGCGGCCAGCCGGTCGGTGCCGCTGGCGCCCGGACGGTCGCCCGGGGTCTCCTTCAGGTACAGCGCCGGGTGGTCGCAGATCTGCTTGAGCGCGCCGAGCAGCTTCAGCACCATCCCGCGCCGGGCGATGCCGTCCGCCGCCTCGATCGCGTGCAGCGACTCGCGGACCACGGCCTCGTAGAGGGCGGCCTGTTCGCGGGTGAGCGGGACGGGATGGTCGGTCTCCGTCTTGGGCGGCAGCTCCGGCACGATCCCCGGGTCGGACTTCCTGCGGCGCAGCAGGAACGGGCGGACCAGCCGGGCGAGGCGCTCCACGGCCTCGTCGTCCTCGCCGTTCTCGACCGCGCGGGCGTGCCGGGCGCGGAAGGACGCGAGGGGGCCGAGGAGTCCGGGGGTGGTCCAGTCGAGCAGGGCCCAGAGTTCGGAGAGGTTGTTCTCCACGGGGGTGCCGGTGACGGCGATCCGCGCGGGCGCCGGGATCGTGCGCAGCGCCTTGGCGGTGGCCGAGTAGGGGTTCTTCACATGCTGGGCCTCGTCGGCGACGACCATGCCCCAGCGGTGGGCGGCGAGGGTGGTGGCGGCGGAGCGCATGGTGCCGTAGGTGGTGAGGACGAAGCCGCCGGTCAGCTCGGACAGGGCGCGCTCGGTGCCGTGGTGGCGGCGGACCGGGACGCCGGGGGCGAAGCGGGTGATCTCGCGCTGCCAGTTGCCGAGCAGGGAGGCGGGGCAGACCACGAGGGTCGGCTCGGGGCGGGCCCGCTTCAGATGCAGCGCGATGACGGTGACGGTCTTGCCGAGGCCCATGTCGTCGGCGAGGCAGCCGCCGAGGCCGAGGGATGTCATGAGGTCGAGCCAGGCCAGTCCGCGTAGCTGGTAGTCGCGCAGGGTGGCGGCGAGGCCCGGGGGCGGCTCGGCCGGGCGGACGCCGGTGGTGAGACGGTCGCGCAGCGCGGCGAGCGCGCCCACGGGGACCGCCTCGACCGGCTCGCCGTCGACCTCGGCGCGGCCGGTGAGGGCGACGGACAGCGCGTCGACCGGGTCGAGGAGGCCCAGTTCGCGCTTGCGGGCCTTGCGGACGAGGGCGGGGTCGACCAGCACCCAGCGGTCGCGCAGCCGCACCACCGGGCGGTGGGCCTCCGCCAGGACGTCCATCTCGGCCTCGCTGAGCGGGTCGCCGCCCAGCGCGAGCTGCCAGCGGAACTGGAGGAGGTCCTCGCCCTCGAAGAAGCCCGTGCCGTCGGTGGCGGAGCCCGGGGCGGGGCGGACGACGGCCGACGCGGTGAGGTCCTGGGCCAGGTCGCGGGGCCAGTGGACGGCGACCCCGGCGGCGGCGAGACGGGCGGCGGCGACCCCGAGGAGATCGCCCACCTCCGCCTCGGACAGGGCGAGCACATCGGGCACGTCCCGCTCGGTGAGGCGCTCCAGCGGGGGCCATACGCGGGCGGCCCGGCGGACCGCGAGGGCCGCGTCGACCCGGGAGCGGGGGCCGAACGCGGTGTCGGCGTCGCCCGCCCAGAGCGCCGTGGCGTCCACGACGAGGGTGGGGTCGGCGAGGCTGTGCACCTGGACGACGGCGGCGCCCGCACCGCGCGCGGGGGCCCCGCCCGCGTGGCCGCCCTCGCCGCTGTCGAACAGGTCGTACGCCGAGAGGTCCAGGCGCAGGGAGATCCGCACTCCCGCGTCCATCCCGGCGGCGACCTCGGCGGCCCAGTCCCGCGCGCCGGGCAGGCGCTGGGGGCGGGCGTCGGCGAAGGGCTTCCCGGCCGCGTGGGGGGCGGCCGGGGTGCGGGGCAGGGTGTCGGCGACGGCGTCCAGGAAGGAGCGCAGCAGCGCCTCCGGCTCGGGCAGCCGGAGCGGGCCGGGGCCGGGCAGCGGCACGGCGTGGCCCTCGGGGGGCAGGGCGGCGGCGACGGCGCGCAGATGGGCGATGTCGGCGGGGTCGAGGGGGCCCGCCCGCCAGGCGTCGAAGCCCTCGCCGGTGAGGCCGGGCAGCAGACGGCCCCGGGCGGCGAGCCGCAGCGCGTGCAGCGCCGCCGCGCCCCAGCAGGCGGTGGCGGGGTGGGCGGCGGGGTCGTGGCGGGCGCGGACGAGGAGGGGGAGGGCGGTCGCGAGGGGCAGTGCGAGCGCGGGGGTCTTCCGGCGCCGTACGGACGAGCCATGGGGGCGGACGACGGTCAGCTCGAGCGTGTCGCCCTGCGGGGTGCCGCCGTCGGGGTCCCAGAACGCCATCCGCGCGTTCCTCGGGAGCGGGGCGGGCAGGAAGACGGCGGCCAGCCGCGACGGCGGCGCCCCGTGCGCGTCCCCTTGCGCGTCCACCGCCTTGTCGTCCGTCGTCGCCATACGTCTGGTCACCTCCCGCCCGCCGGTCGTTCCACTTGTCCACGACTCTACGGGCGGCCTCTGACAATCGGCCCCGGCGACCGGCGCCGCACTGTCACGGGGTGGTGCTGGACACCAGGTAGACGAACGGGTTGTTCGGGTCGGCGAAGCTCACCATCACGTCCTGGCTGGGGTGCGGGTCCTTCTGGTCGTGGGTCAGGCCGTACCAGGGTCCCGCGGTGTCGAAGTGCCAGCCGGTGACCTTCTGGTCGCGGGCGCTGACGGTGATGCGGTTGCGCTCCAGCGCGAGCCGGCTGGTGCCCATGTCGCGCAGGAACTCGTCCAGGTTGGCGTTGGGGGTCTGGAACTGGACGTAGAGGCGGCTGGTGCGCCAGTTGTTGGTCTCGTAGTAGGCGACCTTGCCCGCCGGGCGCGGTATGGGGACCTGGTAGAGGCGTAGTTGCACCTTGGACGGCCAGGCGAAGGTCAGGCCGGTCGCCGCGTACTTCTCCTCCTTCTTCTTGCCGCTGTCGCGGCTCTGGTTGGCGGAGATCACCAGGTATCCGGCCGGGATGCCGATGAGCAGCACGATGGTCATCAGGGTGAGGGCGCGGCGGCGGATCATGTGGCCGCGGCCCTCGGGCGGGCCCGGCGGTTCGCTCGGGGACATCGCCTCGCGCGACACGGACAGGGTCACATCGGCTCCCGCGAGGTCGGTGACGAGGGCGGTGACGAGGGCGAGGCGGCGCGCTGGGCCTCGGCGTACCGCTCGTAGCGTTCGTAGCGCTCCACCCGGCGGCGCTTGGCGCGCCGGAAGCGGCGGGCGACCAGCCGGGCCAGGTCGGCGGCGCCCACCATCCCGGCCTCGGGGCCGAGCTGGGCCCGCACTATGCGGGCCTCGGGGCGGTAGCCGCGGCCGGTGAGGTGCCGTCTGAACGCGTCCCGCGCGGGGGCGATCAGCAGTTCGTCGGCCGCGGAGACACCGCCGCCGATCACGAAGCACGAGGGGTCGAGGGCGGCGGCGAGGTTGGCGATGCCGACGCCGAGCCACTGGCCGATGTCCTGGAGCAGCTCGATGCACATGGCGTCGCCGTCGCGGGCCAGCTCGGTGATCATCGGGCCGGTGATGTCGGAGATCTGCCCCTTGACGTGCTCGATGATCCCGTACGCCACCGGCGAGTCCGCGGCGGCCAGCTCGCGGGCCTCTCTGACCAGGGCGTTCCCGGAGCTGTACTGCTCCCAGCAGCCGCGGTTGCCGCAGGGGCAGCGGTGCCCGCCGGGGACGACCTGCATATGGCCGAACTCGCCCGCGACGCCGTACTTGCCGCGTTTGACCTGGCCGTCCTCCAGGATGGCGCCGCCGATGCCGGTGCCGAGGGTGATCATGACGAGGTGGTCCTCGCCGCGTCCGGCGCCGAAGCGCCATTCGGCCCAGGCGGCGGTGTTGGCGTCGTTGTCGACCAGCACGGGGACGGAGAGGCGGCTGGCGAGGCGGTCCCTGAGGGGCTCGTTGCGCCAGGAGAGGTGGGGGGCGAAGAGCACGCGGTTGCGGTCGGCGTCGACCCAGCCGGCGGCGCCGATGCCGACGGCGTGCACGTCGTGGCGGTCGGAGAGGTCCAGGACGAGTTCGACGATGGTGTCCTCGACGACTCTGGGGCTCTTGGACTTGTCCGGGGTCTCCGCGCGGAGCTTCTCCATGATCTGGCCGTCGGCGTCCACGACACCGGCCATCACCTTGGTGCCGCCGATGTCGATGCCGACGGTGGGGACGCGGGGGGCGGTGAGGTGTGAGCGGCGCTCCCGGGTGCCGACCGTGCGCAGGGCGGTGGCGCGGCGGGAGCCGATGGGGGCGCCACCGACCCGGGCGTTGGCCAGGGCCTTCGGGAAGGCGAGGTCGCGGTAGGTGCTCATCGGGGCCGATTCTGCCCCACGGTGGCCTCCGGCTGCGAACGGGGAGGCTCCGGGGTGGGGAGGGGCGGGTGGTCTGGTGCGGGCCGGTGACGCCCGTTCGCCCCTGACACCAGGCCGGTGATCGGGCGCGGGCCCGCCGTGGCCGTTCGCGCAGTTCCCCGCGCCCCTGAAAGGACCAGGTCCGCGGTCGGGTGCGGCCCGGTGGCGCCTATTCGCGCAGTTCCCCGCGCCCCTAGAAAGACAGGTCCGCGGTCGGGTGCGGCTCCGTTGTGCCTGGTCGCGCAGTTCCCCGCGCCCCTGAAAAGACAGGTTCGTAGTCGGGTGCGGGTTCGCCGTGGCTTGTCGCGCCCCTAAACGGCGACCAGCCCCACCCCCCTCAGGGGCGCGGGGAACTGCGCGAACAACCACAACGGAGCCGCACATGCCCACGGACCCGTTCCCTCAGGGGCGCGGGGAACTGCGCGAACAACCACATCGAACCCGCACATGCCCACGGACCCGTTTCCCCCAGGGGCGCGGGGAACTGCGCGACCAGGCACAACGGAGCCGCACCCGGCAATGGACAGGGCCCCCCTCTCCGGGGCTACCGGCGGAGCAGCTCGTGGTGGAGGGCGTCCAGTTCCTCGCCGCCCGCCATCTCACGGGTCAGAGCCTCCAGGCTGATGTCGGCAAGACCGTACATACCCGTAGTCGTCCCGTGCCGGAGCAGCATGAACCGGTCCCCCACGAGGTGCGCGTGGTGCGGATTGTGGGTGATCAGGACCACGCCCAGGCCCCGCTCCCGCGCAGCGGCCACATACCGCAGCACCACCCCCGACTGCCGCACCCCCAGCGCCGCCGTCGGTTCGTCCAGCACCAGCGTCCGCGCCCCGAAGTGCACCGCCCGCGCGATGGCCACGCACTGGCGCTGCCCGCCGGACAGGGTCCCTATGGGGCGGTCCACGTCGGGCAGGTCGATGCCCATGTGGAGCAGCGCCGCGCGGGTGGTCGCCCGCATATGGGCGACGTCCAGCCGCCGGAACGGGCGGACGCCCGTACGCGGCTCGGAGCCGAGGAAGAAGTTGCGCCATACGGGCATCAGCGAGACCACCGCCAGATCCTGGTACACGGTGGCGATCCCCCGGTCCAGGGCGTCGCGCGGCGAGGCGAGACCGCCCGGGACCTCCTCCCCGTCGATCCGCAGGGTGCCCGCGTCATGGCGGTGCAGCCCGGCGATGATCTTGATGAGGGTGGACTTCCCGGCCCCGTTGTCGCCGAGCACACAGGTGATCTCGCCCGCGTGGACGGTCAGGGAGACGTCGTGAAGGGCACGGACCGGGCCGTAGTGCTTGGCGACGCCGGTGAGCTCGACGCGCGGGACGCGCGGATCCGGGGTCGTCACTTCGTCGCCTCCGCGCGCTTGCGGACCCACGCGTTGAGCAGGGTCGCGAGGAGCAGCATCGCCCCGAGGAAGAACTTGAACCAGTCGGGGTTCCACTCGGCGAAGACGATGCCCTTGCTGGTCATGCCGAAGATGAGCGCCCCGACCGCGGAGCCAACCGCGCTGCCGTAGCCGCCGGTGATCAGACAGCCGCCGATGACGGCCGCGATGATGTAGATCAGCTCGTTGCCGACGCCCTCGCCGGACTGGACGACGTCGTACGAGAACAGCAGGTGCTGGCCGGAGATCCAGGCGCCGAGGGCGACGCCCATGTAGAGGCCGATCTTGGTGGCGGTGACCGGGACGCCCACCGCGCGGGCGGCGTCCTTGTTGCCGCCGACCGCGAAGATCCAGTTCCCGGCGCGGGTGCGCAGCAGGATCCAGGTGGCGAGGGCGACCAGGGCGAGCCACCACAGGATGGTGACCTTGAAGGCGACGCCGCCGACGGTCAGCGTCGAGGCGAAGAGGTCGTGGGCACTCGGGAAGCCCTCCATGTCGGCGATGGACCTGGTGGAGACGGTGCCGCTGATCAGCTTGGTGAAGCCGAGGTTCAGCCCGGTCAGCATCAGGAACGTGCCGAGGGTGATGATGAAGCTGGGCAGTCCGGTGCGGGTCAGCATGACGCCGTTGAACGCGCCGATGGCGAGGGTGAGCGCCAGGGACACGGCGACCCCGACCCAGACGTTGGCGGTGAACTGGTAGCTGACCATGGAGGAGATCAGCGCGGACGAGGTCACCATGACACCGGCCGACAGATCGAACTCGCCGCCGATCATCAGCAGCGCGACCGGTACGGCCATGATGCCGATGGTGGAGGCCGCGTAGAGGACCGTGCTGAGGCTGGCGGGCCGCAGGAAGCTGTCGGCGACCAGCGCGAAGAAGACGAAGACGGCGACCGCGCCGACGACCGAGCCCAGCTCGGGCCGGGCCAGCAGCCGCCGCAGCGGCGAGGTGGGCAGCAGTCTGCCCCGAGGCTCACCGGCACCGCCCCCGGAACCGCCCGGCTCCGTGGCCGTCGCGCTCATCGCGTGCCCCGCTCGGTGTACTCGGCCAGCTCCGCCGCCTGGTCCTTGGTGATGATCTGCGGGCCGGTCAGCACGGGCTTGCCGCCACCGAGGACATCGGCGTTGTAGCGGTACAGCCACAGCAGGTCGACGGCCTCGTAGCCCTGGAGGTAGGGCTGCTGGTCGACGGCGAAGCCCAGCGTGCCGTTCTCCAGCCCGGTGACGACCTTGGCGTTGAGGTCGAAGGTGTCGATCTCGGCGGTGCTGCCCGCGCCCTGCTTGGCCTTGACGGCGGTGTCGGCGTAGGGCGCGCCGAGGGTGACGACGGCGTCGACGGACCGGTCCGTCTGGAGCTTGGCCTCCAGGGCGGACTGGACGTCCGGCATGTTCGTGCCGGTGACGTACAGGTTCTGCACCTGGCCGTCGAAGGTGTCCTTGATCCCGGCGCAGCGCTGTTCGTGGCCGACGTTGCCCTGTTCGTGCAGGACGCAGACGGCGTTCTGCTTGCCGCGCCGGTTCAGCTCCTCGCCGACGGCCTGTCCGGCGATGGTCTCGTCCTGGCCGATGTGGGTGAGCGCGCCGAACGCCTTGGACTCGGCCGATCCCGAGTTCACGGTGACGACCGGGATGCCCGCCGCGACGGCCCGCGCCACGGCCGCCTTCATGGCGTCCGGCTTGGCGAGGGTGACGATCAGCCCGTCGACCTTCTTGTCGACGGCCGCGTCGACGAGCTGCGCCTGCTGCTGGGCCTCGTCGTCGTGGGAGTACAGGAAGTTGATGTTGTCCTTGGCGGCGGCCTCCTCGGCGCCGCTCTGGACGATGTCCCAGAAGGTGTCGCCGTCGCCCGAGTGGGTGACCATGGCGAAGGTCCAGCGCGGGGTGGTGACCGCGGACTTCCCCCGTTCGGCGGCGGCCTTGCGGGCGTCCTCGGCGCGCTTGCCGCCGGTGCTGCTGCATCCCGCGAGGGACGCGCAGAGCGTTCCCGCCAGCGCGATGCCTACCCAGGTCCGAAACCGTGCCACGAGGCCGTGCCCTTCTTGCCGTGTGCTGTGTGCCGTGTGCTGTGTGTCAGACGGGACCGTTCACTCACACCGATCCCAAACGCCCGATTATCGGACACGAGGATCGTGTCCCCGGACACCGGGGAGGGCGACTCGGTCACATTGTCCGGACAACAGCACCAGGCGGCACCCGGTCTAGGGGGTGTCTGATGGATCTCCGTGGGAGAAGGAGCGGCGTTCGGTGCGTGCTCTCGGTGTGCCGGGCGGAAGCCCTCGTAGCGGAGCTACTA
>NZ_JBEZLM010000050.1:0-22854 GCF_040652095.1 Streptomyces sp. NPDC048290 | reverse complement strand
GCCGATGGTACTGCTGGGGGGACCCGGTGGGAGAGTAGGACGCCGCCGAACAAACTTTGAGGGGAAGCCCCGCATCTTCGGATGCGGGGCTTTTCCGCGTTTCCGATGGTTGGTGAGGGCCCGGGTTTCCGGGCCCTTTTCTATTTTAGAGGCGGCCTGCTGTTTTCAGGGCCAAGTAGGCGTCTGCCAGGGCCGGGGCCAGGTCGTCCGGTGTTGCGTCCACGACCGTCACGCCGTGGCGGCGTAGTTGTTCTGAGACGCGTTGGCGTTCCGACTGGGACTGGGCTGCTGCGGCTGCTTCGTAGACGGCGTCGATGGTGCCGCGGGACTTGGACATGTCGGCCACATGAGGGTCGGCCACGGAGGCGACCAGGACGGTGTGGCGCTGGGTGAGCTGCGGGAGGACCGGGAGGAGGCCCTCCTCGACGGGGGCCGCGTCGAGGGTCGTCAGGAGGACGATCAGGGAGCGGCGGGGCGTCGTACGGAGGGCGGTGGTGGTGAGGCCGCGGGCGTCAGTTTCGAGGAGTTCGGGTTCGACGGTGGCCATGGCGTTGACCAGGGACGGGAGGAGGTCGCCCGCTGTGCGGCCCTGGACGAGGGCGCGGACTCGGCGGTCGTAGGCGAGGAGGTCCACGCGGTCGCCCGCGCGGGAGGCGAGGGCGGCCAGGAGCAGAGCGGCGTCCATGGAGGCGTCCAGGCGCGGGGCGTCTCCTACGCGGCCGGCCGAGGTCCGGCCGGTGTCGAGGACGAGGAGGATGTGCCGGTCGCGTTCGGGGCGCCAGGTGCGTAGGGCGACCATGGTCTGGCGGGCGGTGGCGCGCCAGTCGATGGAACGGGTGTCGTCGCCGGGGACGTACTCGCGCAGGCTGTCGAATTCGGTGCCTTCGCCTCGGGTGAGGACGCTGGTGCGGCCGTCGAGTTCGCGGAGGCGGGCCAGTTTCGAGGGGAGGTGCTTGCGGCTGGTGAACGGGGGGAGGACACGGACCGTCCAGGGGACCCTGTGGGTGCCTTGGCGGGTGAGGAGGCCCAGAGGGCCGTAGGAGCGGATGGTGACGCGGTCGGCGTGGTGGTCGCCGCGGCGGGTGGGGTGCAGGCGGGTGGTGGTGCGGCGGCGTTCGCCGGGCGGGATCGTGAGGCGGTGGCGGGAGGACGCGGTCTCGGTGCCGGGGAGCCAGCTGCTGGGGGGCCAGGCGTCGCGGAGCTGGGCGCGCAGGGGGCGGCGGGACGGGTTGGTGACCGTCAGGGTGACGTCCGCGGTCTCGCCGAGGCGGGCGGACGTGTCGCCGCTGCGGGACAGCGCCAGGCGGCGTGCAGGGGCTGCCAGGGCGTAGTCGCAGGCGCAGGCGAGGGCCAGGGGGGCGTTGACCGCGAGGAGCCCTGTCCAACTGGGGTCCCAGAGGCCGACGGGGAGGGAGCCCAGGGCGGCCAGGAGCGCGGCGCGTCCGGTGAGCGCCATCAGCGGGGCACGGGGACGTGGGTGAGGATCGCGTTGATGACGGAGTCGGCCGTCACGCCTTCCATCTCGGCCTCCGCGCGGAGGCCGATCCGGTGGCGCAGGGTGGGCCCGGCGAGGGCCTTGACGTCGTCCGGGATGACGTAGTCGCGGCCCATGAGCCAGGCCCATGCGCGGGACGTGGCCAGTAGGGCGGTGCTGCCGCGCGGGGAGGCGCCCAGGGAGACGGACGGCGACTCGCGGGTGGCGCGGCAGATGTCCACGACATACGCGGCGATCTCCGGGGAGACGGTGGTCTTGGCGACCGCCGCGCGGGCCGCCTCCAGGTCGGCGGCGCCCGCCACAGGACGTACGCCCGCGGCCCTGAGGTCGCGCGGATTGAAGCCTTCGGCGTGTCGGGTGAGGACGTCGATCTCGTCCTGGCGGGAGGGCAGGGGGACGGTGAGCTTGAGGAGGAAGCGGTCCAGCTGGGCTTCGGGGAGGGGGTAGGTGCCCTCGTACTCGACGGGGTTCTGGGTGGCCGCGACGAGGAACGGGTCGGGGAGGGCGCGCGGGGTGCCGTCGACCGTGACCTGGCGTTCCTCCATGGCTTCCAGGAGGGCGGACTGGGTCTTGGGGGGTGTGCGGTTGATCTCGTCCGCGAGGAGGAGGTTGGTGAAGACCGGGCCGGGCTGGAAGGAGAACTCGGCGGTGCGGGCGTCGTAGACCAGGGAGCCGGTGATGTCGCCGGGCATCAGGTCGGGGGTGAACTGGACGCGTTTGGTGTCGAGTTCGAGGGACGCGGCGAGGGTGCGGATCAGGAGGGTCTTGGCGACGCCGGGGACGCCTTCGAGCAGGACGTGGCCGCGGCACAGCAGGGCGACGACCAGGCCGGTCACGGCGGGGTCCTGACCGACCACGGCCTTGGCGATCTCGGCGCGCAGGGCTTCGAGGGAGGCGCGGGCGGTGTCCGCGTCCCCGCTCGGCCAGGCGTTGTCAGTGGTCGGGTCCATCATGGACGGCGTACCTCTCTTTCGAGGGCGTCGAGTTGGTCGGCGAGGGTGATGAGTGCTCTGTCGTCGGCGGGCGTGGGGCCGAAGAGGAGCGTGTGCAGGTCCTGCGGGTCGCCCTGGAGGCGGGCGGACAGGGCCGGGAGGAGCGCTTCGGGCGTGTGGGCCCGGGTGACGGGGAGTCCTGCGAGGGGGGCGAGGCGGGTGCGGGTCGTGGAGCGGAGAGCGGCTGCCGCGCGGTCGCGGGCGTTCGCCTTGCGGTAGAGACGGGCGCGGCCTTCGACGGTTTCGGAGGCGCGGACCGCGACGGGGAGTTTTTCCGGTACCAGGGGGCCGAGCCGGCGTGCCCGCCACAGGGCGGCCAGGGCCGCGGCGACGAAGAGTTGCAGGGTGCCCCAGAGCCAGCCGGAGGGGACCAGGTCGAAGAAGTCGCGTCCGCCGTCGTCGGGGGTGGCGGTGGTGTCGGAGAGCGAGGGGAGGTACCAGGTCAGATGGGGGTGCGAGCCGAGCAGTTGGAGGGCCAGCGAGGCGTTGCCCTGCTGGTCGAGGCGCTCGTTGAGGAGGATGTCGGGCGCGCCGAGGAGGACGGTGTCGCCGTCCCCGGACGGCTGCGGGAGGACGACGAGGGTGGCCAGGCGCTGGCTGAAGTAGCACTCGGCGGCTGCGGGGCGGGTGGTGGAGTAGCGCAGGCCACCGGTCTCGGCGGGGCCCGCGCGGACCGCGTCGGGGAGGGCGCAGCCGGGGGTGAGGGTGCTGTCGAGGCTGGTGGCGGGGTCGACGTAGACGCCGGGGGCGAGGCGTTCGGCGGAGGAGACGCCCGCGGCGACCAGGACCGTGCGCCCGCCGGAGCCGGCGGTGGCCTCCTGGAGGCGGGACTGCTGGGCGGGGGTCAGCAGGTCGGGTTCGGCGACCAGGAGGGTGGTGTCGGGGCCGGTGGCGGCGCGGGCCTCGTCGAGGGTGGTCACCACGCGCGTGGACACGCCCCGCTCGTCGAGGAGTTCGGCGAGGGCGCGGCTGCCCTGGGGGTCGGCGGAGCGCGGGTCGAGGCTGCCGTGCTGGGCGTCGGAGCGCACCAGGGCGATCGCCACGGCGCCCGCGACGAGGAGGGCGAGCGCGAGGGCGACGCCCCGTCCGCGGGTCCACAGCTGGCGCGGGGTGGGCGAGACCGAGGTGGTGGGGAGCGTGGCCTCGGTGGTCATCCGGCGGCTCCCTGGCGGGTGGTGTGGTCCGTGCTGGTGCTGGTGCTGGCGGTTGCCAGGGCTTCGGTGAGCCGGGGCTTGGCGCGGTCGAGGTCGTGGTCGAGCGCGGTGATCCGCTCGTACGGCGCCCGGGTGGCGGTACGGCCGCCGTATGTGACGTCGTCGAAGTCCCGTGCGGCGGTGCGCAGCCGGTCTGCGTGGGCGGGCAGGGTGCGGCCCGCCTCGGCGGCGGCCTCGTCGGCGGTGCGGCCGGGACGGAGGTCCAGGAGGGCGCGTTCCTCCAGGGAGCGGACGATGGCGCGCATGCGCTCCTGGACGGCCTGGTTCCAGTGGCCCTGGGCGGCGTGCGCCTCGGCGGCGGCGCGGTGCTCGGCGGCGCTGCGGGGGCGGTCGTCGAACAGGACGACGGCGGAGACGGGCTGTCGGCGGGGGGTGCCCAGGCGCCAGCAGAGGGCCGCCAGGAGTGCCACGACGACCAGGATGACGACGACGAGTCCGACGGTGCCGCCGGGAGTGGCGGCGGACGCCGAGTCGAACAGGTCGTCCAGCCACTCCCAGAACGTGTCCAGGGCGCGTTGGAACAGCCCCGGTTCGTCGTCGTGGTACATCCGCTTGGCGAGCTCGCGCTCGGCCGCCTCCCGCGCGGGGTCGCGCGGGACGGTGAGCGGTGGTGTGTCGGCGTCACGCGGCAGCGTCGGCAGCGCTGAGAACGCCGACAGCGCCGACAGCGCGGCCTGGGTCAAGGCAGATCCCCCCGCCGGAATCACCGCATCAGCTCCTGGGGGCGGCGTCGTAGCCCTGGACACCGGCGGCGCGGGCCAGGTCGAGGTCGAGGGCCTCGCGGCGGATGCGCTGGTCGATGTAGAGGAGCACGGTCACACCGGCCGTGATCGGGAAGGTGATCATGGAGCCGATCACCGAGCCGACGCCGCTGATGACGAGGAACGTCCAGCCCAGACCCGTGCCGGACTCCACGAAGGCGGTGATGCTGTCACCGTCGGCCATGGCACCGGCGAAGGCGAACGGGACCACCACGATCATGGCGATGACATTGGCGATGATCACGGCAAGCAGTTGAATCCCGAAGATCCGCCACCAGGAGCCGCGTACGAGCTTCACGGAGCGGCTCATCGCCTGGGAGATGCTCTGCTTCTCCAGCATCAAGGCGGGCGAGGCCAGGGAGAAACGGACCCACAACCACACCGAGACGACGGCCGCGCCCGGGATCAGCAGCAGGGACAGGCCGAAGACCACTCCCGCGCCGTTCGACACGGCGACCAGGACGCTGGGCAGGGTGCCGACGGCGATGATGCCGAAGGTGATCAGCACCAGCAGGAAGATCAGACCGAACAGGCGCAGCACCTGGGGGCGGGCGTCGCGCCAGGCATCCGCCGTGGTGACGGGCTTGCCGAGCACCGCGCGGCTGGTCACCGTGGTCAGCAGGGCGGTCGCGGCGACCGTGCCGATCAGGGATATCAGGAAGACGACGACGTTGGCGGTCATCGCCTCGCCCAGCGCGCGGGCGAGTTCGCCCAGCTCGGCGTCCGGGTCGTCGATCGCGGTGGTGTCCAGGAGGTCGTTCAGGAGAAAGCCCTGGAGCAGCACGATGACGATCTCGGTGAGGACCGCGACCGTCAGGGAGATGCCGAGGACCGTGCGCCAGTACGTGCGCATGGTGGAGACCGCGCCGTCGAGGATCTCGCCGACGCCGAGCGGGCGCAGCGGGATGACGCCGGGCTTCGCGGCGGGCGGGGGGCCGCCCCATGGGGTGCCCCAGCCGCCCTGGCCGGTGTTGTAGCCGCCGTGGCCGGTGCCGTAGCCGCCCGGGGCGGGGCCTCCGGGCGGGGCTCCCCAGCCGCCGGGGGCGCCAGGGGGCGGGCCCCAGCCCGGGGCCGCCGGGCCCGGCGGTGGCGGCGGGGCCTGGCCCGGCTGCTGCGCGCCTTCGGGCCCGGACCACTGCGCCGGGGGCGGCTGCTCCTTGGACCACTTCGGACCGGGGCTCTGCGGGTCCGCACCGGGCTGGTCGGCGGGCTGTTCGGGGCCGGACGCGCCGGGCGGCTGCCCGTCGGAGGGGACGCCGGACGGGACGTCGGACGGGGCAGATCCGGGCGAGGCCCAGCCCGGAGTGTCGTTCATCATCGCTCCTTCACGGTGCCCGACCGCGGTCGCGGCAAAGGGTTGGCCAACATCGTGCCATGGGGCCCTTTCCGCGTGACCGGCCGAGGTGGGACCCGGGCACCTTCACCGGGCGCCTTCAATGGTCCGCGCGGTACGGGGCAGACTGACGGCATGGCTGATCAGTACGCGCAATCCGGCGAGGACAACCGGTCCAACCGGTCCACCGGCATCCCGGTGATCCGCTGGGACGAGCCGCCCGAGGGGCCCGTCGTGGTCCTGCTGGACCAGACCAGGCTGCCCGTCGAGGAGGCCGAGCGGGTGTGCACGGACCCGCCCGCGCTGGTCGAGGCGATCCGCACGCTCGCCGTGCGCGGAGCGCCCCTGCTCGGGATCGCCGGGGCGTACGGGGTCGCGCTCGCCGCCGCGCGGGGCTTCGACGTCGACGAGGCCGCCGACGCGCTGGCGGGCGCCCGGCCCACCGCCGTGAACCTGTCCCTCGGCGTGCGGCGGGCGCTGGCCGCGCACCGGGCCGCGCTCGCCGCCACGGGCGACCCGCGGCAGGCCGCCGCAGCCACGCTGGACGCGGCCCGGCACCTGCACCGCGCCGACGCCGAGGCGAGCCGACGCATGGCCACGCACGGGCTGGCACTCCTCGACGAACTGATTCCGGGCGGCGGGCACCGTGTCCTCACCCACTGCAACACCGGCTCGCTGGTGTCTGGCGGCGAGGGCACGGCGTTCGCGGTCGCGCTCGCCGCGCACCGCGTGGGACGGCTGCGGCGGCTGTGGGTGGACGAGACCCGGCCCCTGCTCCAGGGCGCCCGGCTGACCGCGTACGAGGCGGCGCGCAGCGGGATGGCGTACACGCTGCTCACCGACAACGCGGCGGGTTCGCTGTTCGCGGCCGGGGAGGTCGACGCGGTGCTGATCGGCGCCGACCGGATCGCGGCGGACGGGTCCGTGGCGAACAAGGTGGGGAGCTATCCGCTCGCCGTGCTGGCCCGGTACCACCATGTGCCGTTCATCGTCGTGGCGCCGGTCACGACCGTGGACCTGGACACCGCCGACGGGGCGTCGATCGAGGTCGAGCAGCGGGCCGGGCACGAGGTGACCGAGATCGCGGCCCCGCAGGCGTCGGCCACCGGAGCGGCCGGGACGGGGGCCGGGGGCGTGGGCGGCAACGGGGTGCCCCTGGCACCGCTGGGGACGCAGGCGTACAACCCGGCGTTCGATGTCACGCCGCCGGAGCTGGTGACGGCGATCGTGACGGAGGAGGGTGTGGTGTCGCCGGTGACGGGGGAGGGGCTGGCGGAGCTGTGCGCGCGGGCCGGGGAGGGGGTTGCGGCGGGGTGAGGACGGAGGTGTGGACGGGGTGAGCCTCACGGGAGTGGGCCCCCTGGGCGCGCTTTCCCGAGGCGGCCCCATGGGGTGCGCTTCCCCGAGGCGGCCTCCGAGGCGCGCCCCCCTGCGATGCGCTCCCTGAGGTGCGCTGAATCGCACCTGAGGCCCCAGGAGGGGCGGGTGGCAACCGTGGGCGGTGGGACACGCGCGGCGGGTTCCTGCCGGGCCGTACCGGGCGGAAACGGCGTGTCGCGGGGGCGCGGGACCGCGCGGGAGACGGGTCCGCGGCCGGGGCCGATCTCCGCCGGTACGGACAGGGGCAGACAGTGACCGCCGAGTACGACTATGGTCACGAGGCAGTGACGTGTCTCACCTGCACCTTCGCCACCGTTATGAGAATGGGATGATGTCGTTTATGAAGGGACGAGTCCTGGTCGTCGACGACGACACCGCACTGGCCGAGATGCTCGGCATCGTGCTGCGTGGTGAAGGTTTTGAGCCGTCTTTCGTGGCCGACGGCGACAAGGCGCTGGCCGCGTTCCGGGAGACCAAACCCGATCTGGTGCTGCTCGATCTGATGC
Source organism: Streptomyces sp. NPDC048290 (assembly GCF_040652095.1). NCBI lineage: Bacteria > Bacillati > Actinomycetota > Actinomycetes > Kitasatosporales > Streptomycetaceae > Streptomyces > Streptomyces sp. NPDC048290. Next base: position 15,173 of record NZ_JBEZLM010000050.1, on the reverse strand, counting down.
TGCCGGGGCGCGACGGGATCGAGGTGTGCCGCCTGATCAGGGCGGAATCCGGGGTCCCCATCGTCATGCTCACGGCCAAGAGCGACACCGTGGATGTCGTGGTCGGCCTGGAGTCCGGGGCCGACGACTACATCGTCAAACCGTTCAAGCCCAAGGAACTGGTCGCGCGGATCCGGGCCCGACTGCGGCGGTCCGAGGAACCCGCGCCCGAGCAGCTCGCCATCGGGGACCTGGTGATCGATGTCGCCGGGCACTCCGTGAAACGGGACGGGCAGTCCATCGCCCTGACCCCCCTGGAGTTCGACCTGCTGGTCGCGCTGGCCCGCAAGCCATGGCAGGTGTTCACCCGCGAGGTCCTGCTGGAACAGGTCTGGGGCTACCGGCACGCCGCCGACACCCGGCTGGTCAATGTGCACGTACAGCGGCTGCGCTCCAAGGTCGAGAAGGACCCCGAGCGACCCGAGATCGTGGTGACCGTCCGTGGCGTCGGCTACAAGGCCGGGCCGAGCTGACATGCCCAAGGACAGCGCCGCCCCGGCCCCCGGCAGGTCCGGGGCCCGCGCGGGGCGGCCTGTCGGCCGGACGGCACCGGGCTCCCGCTGGAGCCGCTTCCTGGAGGGCGGCCTGCTCCAGGGCGGAGTCCAGGGCAGCCCGGTCCTGAGGCTCTTCATGCGCTGGGTGCGCAGGCCACTGCTGCCCGTCATGCGGCTGTGGCGGCGCAACATCCAGCTCAAAGTCGTGGTCACCACGCTGCTGATGTCCCTGGGCGTGGTGCTGCTCCTCGGGTTCGTCGTCATCGGACAGGTGCGCAACGGGCTCCTCGACGCCAAGGTGAACGCCTCGCAGAGCCAGGCCACCGGCGGGTTCGCCGTCGCCAAACAGCGGGCCGACGAGGCCGCCGCCGCACCGGGCGACGACCCCGCCGCCGTCGGCGGACGGCCCGCGCAGAACGTCATCCAGTGGATGAGCGACCTCGTCTCCTCCCTGTCCAGCGGCGGACAAGGCGCCTTCGACGTCGTCACCCTCCCCGCGGGCGACGACAGCGGCAACGGCCGCGGACCACGCGCCTCCGGCGGCGTCGACCCCAACAAGAGCGTCCCCGAGGACCTGCGCACCCGGGTCAACACCAGCGCCGCCGCCGCGCAGAGCTACAGCCGCATCATCTACAGCGGCGTCGACAAGGAAGCCCAGCCCGCCCTCGTCATCGGCAAGGAGGTCACCGACCCCAACGGTGACCCCTACCAGCTGTACTACCTCTTCCCGCTCACCCAGGAAGAGAAGTCGCTCAGCCTGGTCAAGGGCACCCTCGCGACCGCCGGACTGTTCGTCGTCGTCCTCCTCGGCGCCATCGCCTGGCTCGTCGTACGACAGGTCGTCACACCTGTACGGATGGCCGCCGGGATCGCCGAACGGCTCTCCGCCGGGCGCCTCCAGGAACGTATGAAGGTCACCGGCGAGGACGACATCGCGCGGCTCGGCGAGGCGTTCAACAAGATGGCGCAGAACCTCCAGCTCAAGATCCAGCAACTGGAGGACCTCTCCCGGATGCAACGCCGGTTCGTGTCCGACGTGTCGCACGAACTGCGGACCCCCCTCACCACCGTACGGATGGCCGCCGACGTCATCCATGAGGCCCGCGTCGACTTCGACCCCGTCACCGCGCGGTCCGCCGAACTCCTCGCCGACCAGCTCGACCGCTTCGAGTCACTGCTGGCCGACCTGCTGGAGATCAGCCGCTTCGACGCCGGAGCCGCCGCCCTCGAAGCCGAAGCCATAGACCTGCGCGAGGTCGTGCGGCGCGTCGTCAGCGGCGCCGAACCACTCGCCGAACGCAAAGGCAGCCACATACGCGTCGTCGGCGACCAGCAGCCCGTGGTCGCCGAGGCCGACGCGCGGCGCCTGGAACGGGTACTGCGCAACCTGGTCGTCAACGCCGTCGAACACGGCGAGGGCAAGGACGTCGTCGTCAGGCTCGCCTCCGCGGGCGGCGCCGTCGCCGTCGCCGTACGCGACTACGGCGTCGGCCTCAAACCCGGCGAGGCCACCCGCGTCTTCAACCGCTTCTGGCGCGCCGACCCCGCCCGCGCCCGCACCACCGGCGGCACCGGCCTCGGCCTGTCCATCGCCCTGGAGGACGCCCGTCTGCACGGCGGCTGGCTCCAGGCATGGGGCGAACCCGGCGGCGGCTCCCAGTTCCGGCTCACCCTGCCCAGGACCGCGGACGAACCCCTGCGCGGCTCCCCGATACCCCTCGAACCCAAGGACTCCCGCCGCAACCGCGGCCCCGGCGACACCAAACTCCCGCGCGGCGGCGAGAAGACCGCCACCGTCCCGGTCCAGCCCACCGGCGAGATATCACCCCTGGCGCGCCCGGCCGCCACGCCCACCGCCGACCCGACCGCCCTCCCCGGAAACGGCTCCCGTGTGGTGCCCCGCCCCGCCACCGGAACCGGTGCACGCGCCCGGGACGAGGACACCCACAGCGACCCGGAGAGGGCCCCTGAGGGAGCGGCCCGATCCACGGGCGAACCGCGGAACGGCGACACGGCGACAGCCGTTGACGGGATGGGCGGCCCGGCACAGGCCGAGCAGCGGCAAGGGGAGGCGACACGTGGGCGGTGACCGCGAGACGGGGCCACAGGCGAGCGGTGACCGCGAGAGCGGAACAACGACCCCACCCGAGCGCGGACGGCGGTCCCGCGCGGGACGCCCCTCCGAGAACCGCCCCAGGCGCCGCCCACCAGGACGGGCGATCGCCTACGCCGCCGGAGGCGCCGTACTCCTCGCCGGATGCGCCTCCATGCCCGACAACGGCGACCTGCGCGGCGTCGAGAACACCCCGCGCCAGGACACCCAGGTCCGCGTCTTCGCCGTACCGCCACGCGACGACGCCGCGCCACCCGACATCGTCCAGGGCTTCCTGGAAGCCCTCACCAGCGACGACCCGCGCTACGAGACCGCCAAGCTGTACCTGACCCCCGAAGCCGCCCGCGACTGGCAGCCCGAGGCGTCCACCACCGTCCTCGCCGACGGACCCGCCACCACCGCCGACCCCGCGGGCGGACGCGAGGACGGCACCGAGTACTCGTTCACGCTCACCGGCACCCGCATCGCCCTCGTCGACGAACAGCAGTCCTACACACCCGTCGACGGCGACTACACCCGGCAGGTACACCTCGCCAAGGACCGCAAGACCGGACAGTGGCGCATCGACGGACTGCCCCAGGGCGTCGTCATGGGCCAGTCCGACTTCCAGCGCAACTACACCTCCGTCGACAAGTACTACTTCGCCTCCGCCACCGCGACCGGCGCACAGCCCGCCGTCGTCGCCGACCCCGTCTACATACGGCGCCGCGTCGACGCCATGACCCAGATGGTCGACTCCCTGCTGTCCGGCCCCACCACCTGGCTCGACCCGGTCGTCCGCTCCAGCTTCCCCAGCGGCACGGCCCTCAAGAAGGACGCCACCCTGGCGCCCGACGACCAGAACACCCTCACCGTCCCGCTCAACGACCGGGCCGCCGACGTCAGCCTCACCAAGTGCAACGAGATGGCCGCCCAGCTCCTGTTCACGCTGCGCACCCTCACCCCCGCCGTCGACCAGGTCGAACTCCAGTCCGGCGGCGGCCGGCTGTGCTCCCTCGACGAGGACGGCGCCGACGCCGTCGCCACGCGCGGCTCCGCCGAACAGCCCGGATACCTGTACTTCCTCGACGGCGACCACCAACTCGTCCGCATCCCCGCCAGCAGCAAGACCACCACCGCCGAAGCCGTCCCCGGCACCCTCGGCGAAGGGACCCGCGAACTGCGCTCCGTCGCCGTCGCCCGCGACGAGAACCAGGCGGCCGGCGTCGGCCTCGACGGCAAGGGCCTCTACGTCAGCTCCCTCACCCCCCAGGAACAGCCCCCCGCCCCGCTCGTCGTCAGCCAGGGCAAGACCGAGGCCGACCGGCTCACCGCGCCCAGCTGGGACCTCCACGGCGACCTGTGGATCGCCGACCGCGACCCCAAGAACGAACGGCTCCTGCTGTTCCCGGACGGCGAGGGCGACGCCATCCACGTCGCCACCCCCGGACTGGACGGCCGTATCGAATCCGTCCGGGTCGCCGCCGACGGCGTCCGTATCGCGCTCGTCGTGTCGGACGGTGAGCAGCAGTCACTGCTCATCGGGCGGATCGAACGGGAGTCCAAGCCCGGTGAGGCACCGTCCGTGACCGTGCGCGAAATGCGGTCCGCGACACCGCAGCTGTCCGAGATCACCACCATGTCCTGGGCCGGCGACAGCCGCCTCGTCGTGGTCGGACGCGAGAAGGAAGGCGTCCAGCAGATCTCCTACGTCCAGGTCGACGGCTCCTCCCCGGAGACCGCCGCGCCCGACGCCCTCACCGGCGTGGAGACCATCGCCGCGTCCGAGGACGAGCATCTGCCGCTCGTGGCGTACTCCGAGGACGGCATCGTGCGGATGGGCAGCGCGGCGCAGTGGCAGAAGGTCGTCACGGAGGGGGCCTCACCGGTTTATCCGGGGTGAGGTGACGCGGTCTACCTGATGTCCCTCTGTTGGCTGGGGGCTCCAGGGGGCTTTCTGGGGGCCGTCTGGGCGCGCTCTGGGGTCTCCCGCTGGGGTTGATTCGGTGCGTCGGACCCGGGGGCGTCCGGTGGGGATTCGGGGCCGTGGCTGGGTTGTGGCGACGGTGTGTGGGGTTCGCCCGTCTTAGTTATCCACAGGGGGTTATCCACAGGGGTGGCGGTGTCCTTTCCCGGACCGGCACAGTGATCTCCATGCGGGGGTGGTGGCAGGACCTGACCGACCTGGTGTTGCCGGCCGAGTGCGGAGGCTGCGGAGCGCCACGGGCGGTGCTGTGCGGGCGGTGCCGTACGGCGCTCGGCGCAGGCGTGCCGCGCCGGGTGCGGCCGATGCCGGAGCCGTCCGGGCTGCCGGCGGTGTACGCGGCGGCACGGTACGAGGACGAGGTGCGGGCGGCGCTGCTGGCGCACAAGGAGCGGGGTGCGCTGGGGCTGGCGGGGCCGTTGGGGGAGGCGGTGGCGGGGGCGGTGCGGGTGGGTGTGGGGGTGGGTGTGGGGGGTGGGGAGGGGAGGGGAGGGGAGGGGAGGGGGCCCCACACCCCCCGCTCCTCCTCGTCCCCCTCCCCTCCTCCCGCCCCACCACCCGAGCCCGTGGCCACGACCCCGCCCGCCGGATCGCGTTCGCCGCGGCCGGAGTGTTGCGGCGGCGTGGAGTGGCGGCGCGGGTGGCGGCGGTGTTGCGGCAGCGGCGGCCGGTGGCCGATCAGGCGGGGCTGGGGGCTGCCGCGCGGTGGGCGAATCTCGCGGGGGCGCTGACGGTGGCGCGGGGCGCGGAGGGGCTGCTGGATGGCCGGATCGTGCTGGTGGACGACCTGATGACGACGGGTGCGTCGCTGGCTGAGGCGGCTCGGGCGGTGCGGGAGGCGTTGGGGGCAAGGGCCGTCCGGACCGGAACCGGGGGCATGAGGGCGGGTGTGGGCGGGAAGCGGAATGGGCAAGGAAGGCCGGTAAGGAAACAAGGCGGAGAGGTGATCTGTGCGGCCGTCGTCGCGGCGCCGCCCGATTCTTTCGAAATGAAGTAGGAACTGTCTGCAAAGTTGCATCGTTGCAGGTAGTGAGAGGGTCAATTCACTGGAACGGGGGTACGCGGCAGTAGAGGGTGACGACATCCGTCCGGGCGAGATATGTTCGGTTGTGAGAGAAAGCCGCAGGCCGTCCCTCGCATATCCGAATGCCGTGCTGCGGGTTTTCTGCAATGACCCGGGGCCGGCGGGCTGGAGATCCCGCCCATGGGGGAGGAGGAGGTGGAAGTCACCGAGTCCGAGGTTCCGGGGCCTCCCGGGATCTGGTGCACAAGGGAGATGCTCCGCCACCGAAGCGGAGCGATCCGGGAACGGAGTTCTGCGTGGACATCGTCGTCAAGGGCCGCAAGACCGAGGTGCCCGAGCGGTTCCGCAAGCACGTGGCCGAGAAGCTGAAGCTGGAGAAGATCCAGAAGCTCGACGGCAAGGTGATCAGCCTCGACGTCGAGGTGTCCAAGGAGCCCAACCCGCGACAGGCCGAGCGCAGCGACCGGGTGGAGATCACGCTCCGCTCCCGCGGCCCGGTGATCCGGGCGGAGGCCGCGGCCAGTGACCCGTACGCCGCGCTGGACCTCGCGGCGGAGAAGCTGGACGCCCGGCTGCGCAGGGAGCACGACAAGCGCCACACGCGCCGGGGGGTCCGCCGGCTGACGGCGGCGGAGGTGCCGGACCATGTTCCGGACGCCGCGACGCTCAACGGCAATGACATCACCTTCGAGGCGGACGAGCCCGAGGTGCCCACGAAGAAGTTCGGCTCGCTCGAAGTGAAGGGCGACGGCCCGCTCGTGGTCCGCGAGAAGACGCACGTCGCTTCCCCGATGTCCCTCGACCAGGCGCTCTACGAGATGGAGCTGGTCGGGCACGACTTCTATCTGTTCGTCGACTCCGAGACGAAGGAGCCCAGCGTCGTCTACCGGCGGCACGCCTATGACTACGGCGTGATCCATCTGCGTACGGACACCATGGTCACCCAGGCGCCGTCGCCCGACGCGGGTGGCTCGCTGGGTGGTTGATCCTCCCGGACGGCAGTGAGGCCGGTGCCCCTGGAGTGCGTGTGCGCCCCCAGGGGCACCGGTGCGACCGGTTGGCGCCCCGTTCTGTGACCGCGGTGTCGTCCGGGCATGAAATCATGGCCGCATCGGCTCAACAGGTGGGCCGTTGCCTTGGGTTGGCGATGGCACAGGACCACAGGCCACAGCCTTCAGGGGGAGGAACGATGGCGGACAGCTTCGGACCGATGCAGGCGGCGGGTGCCGCCCATGAGGGCATCGCGGAGGAGGACCCGGACACGGGCGCGTCCCGCAAGGAGCCGATCCGCGTCCTGGTCGTCGACGATCACGCTCTCTTCCGGCGCGGTCTGGAGATCGTGCTCGCGGCCGAGGAGGACATCCAGGTCGTCGGTGAGGCAGGGGACGGCGCCGAGGCGGTCGACAAGGCGGCCGATCTGCTGCCCGACATCGTGCTGATGGATGTCCGGATGCCCAAGCGCGGCGGTATCGAGGCGTGTACCTCCATCAAGGAGGTGGCCCCCAGCGCCAAGATCATCATGCTGACCATAAGCGATGAGGAAGCCGATCTCTACGACGCGATCAAGGCGGGCGCGACGGGCTATCTGCTCAAGGAGATCTCCACGGACGAGGTGGCCACGGCGATCCGGGCGGTGGCCGACGGCCAGTCCCAGATCAGCCCGTCCATGGCGTCCAAGCTGCTCACCGAGTTCAAGTCGATGATCCAGCGCACCGACGAGCGCCGGCTGGTGCCCGCGCCGCGGCTGACCGACCGCGAGCTGGAGGTGCTGAAGCTGGTGGCCACGGGGATGAACAACCGGGACATCGCCAAGGAGCTCTTCATCTCCGAGAACACCGTGAAGAACCATGTGCGCAACATCCTGGAGAAGCTCCAGCTGCACTCCAGGATGGAAGCGGTGGTGTACGCGATGCGGGAGAAGATCCTTGAGATCCGCTGACGCGGGTCGATGCCGGTGTCGGTGCTGATACCGGCGCTGATACCGGTCCTGATACCGGGACTGGTGTCGGGGCTGTCGCCGGTGGTCAGGCCAGGAGCCGGGCCAGTTCGCCGATGAGGGCGTCGCGCAGTTCCGGCGCCTCCACGCGTTCCACCCGTACGTCTGTGCAGTTCACCCAGCTCGCCGCCTCGACCAGGGCCTGGGCGACGCCGGGGACGGCCTTGGGGCCGTCGAGGCTGGTCTGCCGGGCGACCAGGGTGGTGCCTTCACGGGCCGGGTCGACGCGTCCGATGAGCGCGCCGCCGGACAGTACGGGCATCGCGAAGTAGCCGTGAATCCGCTTCTGCTTGGGGACGTACGCCTCCAGCCGGTGGGTGAAGCCGAAGATCCGCTCCGTGCGCGCCCGCTCCCAGATCAGGGAGTCGAACGGGGACAGCAGCGTCGTACGGTGCCGTCCGCGCGGGGCGGTCTCCAGGGCCGCCGGGTCCGCCCAGGCCGGTTTGGTCCAGCCCGCGACGGTCACCGGGACCAGGCCGGAGTCGGCGATCACCGCGTCGACCTGCTCGGCCTTGAGCCGGTGGTAGTCGGCGATGTCCGCGCGGGTGCCCACTCCCAGGGCCTCTCCGGCGAGCCGGACCAGACGGCGCAGGCACTCCGTGTCGTCGAGGTCGTCGTGCAGCAGTTCCTGCGGGATGGCGCGCTCGGCCAGGTCGTACAGGCGCTTCCAGCCGCGGCGCTCGACGCAGACCACTTCGCCGTACATGAGGGCGCGCTCCACGGCGACCTTGGCGCCGGACCAGTCCCACCAGTCGCTGGTGCGTTTGGCGCCGCCCAGCTCCGTCGCGGTGAGGGGGCCTTCCGCCTGGAGCTGTTTGATCACCTGCTCGTAGGTGCCGTCCGGGAGTTGGTGGTTCCAGTGCGGCCGGTCGCGGTAGGCGCGGCGGCGGAACGCGAAGTGCGGCCACTCCTCGATGGGCAGGATGCAGGCCGCGTGGGACCAGTACTCGAAGGCGTGGGTGTCCTTCCAGTACGCCTGATCCACCGTTCTGCGGCCTACCGGGCCCAGGCGGGCGTAGGGCACGAGTTCATGGGAGCGGGCCAGGACGGAGATCGTGTCGAGCTGGACCGCGCCGAGGTGGCGCAGGGTGCCGCGGACGCCGGCCCGGCGGTCGGGGGAGCCGAGGAAGCCCTGTGCGCGCAGCACGATTCGGCGGGCCTCTGCCGCGGACAGCTCTGCGAAGGGGCGCGGGAAGGTCATGTCCCGCACGATAGTCGGTGGGTCTGACAACGCGGTCTGAGCTGGGGTTTTGCTGTTCGCGGTGGGCGGGGTCAGGTGCGGGGGGCGGGGAGGTAGGGCGCGGTGGAGGGCAGGCCCAGGTCGGAGGGGAGCAGGGAGCCGATCCAGCAGTCGCGGCGGACCCCGTTGTTGTTCATGCCGGAGCGCAGGACGCCCTCGATGGTGAAGCCGGTCTTCTCGGCGACCGCGCGGGAGGCGTGGTTGCCGACCTCGGCGCGCCATTCGACGCGGTCGATGCGTGCGTGGACGAAGGCCCAGCGGACGGTGGTGAGGGCGGCCTCGGTGGTGTAGCCGCGGCCACGGTGGTCCTTCGCGGCCCAGTAGCCGATCTCGCCGACGCCGAGGGAGCGCATGGTGATGCCGAGCATGCCGATGAGGTCGCCTTCGGGGAGGAAGGCGCCGAAGGTGAACATGGAGCCCGCGGTCCAGCCCTCGGGGGAGGTCTGCGTGGTGAAGCTCTCGGCGTGTTCGGGCAGGTAGGGGGAGGGGATCGTGGTCCAGCGCTGGATCTCGGGGTCCTGGCAGGCGGCGTACACGGCGGCGGTGTCGTCCGGGGTGACCGCGCGCAGCCGCAGCCGGTCGGTGCTGAGGGTGACGGGTTCCATTGGCAGATTCTGCGCGGGGCGGTGGAACGGGCGCCATCTCTTTGCGGTGAGTGATCATCTGATCACGATTTGCGAAATTGGTTGCCCGGATGCGGCACCATCCGTGAGCGTCGGCCGTTGTGCCCTGTGAACGGGTGGATCGCCGGCCGATCGTGAGTGCTGCCGGGCCGGGTCGTGGCGGTGTTCGTGCCCCGTGTCACCTGCGGAAGTGAAGACGGTGGACGCTGTCGTTTCTGCGGGCCTCCCGGTGTGGGCGGGTCCTCGCATACGATGGCCGTTGCTCCGTCATGTCCCATGGAAACCGACCGTCCCAGGCCCGACCGGCAAGGAGACCAACCCCCGTGTCCGTCCTCTCGAAGATCATGCGTGCAGGCGAAGGCAAGATCCTGCGCAAGCTGCACCGCATCGCGGACCAGGTCAACTCCATCGAAGAGGACTTCGCCGACCTCTCCGACGCCGAGCTGCGGGCCCTCACCGATGAGTACAAGCAGCGCTACATCGACGGTGAGACCCTGGACGACCTGCTGCCCGAGGCGTTCGCCACCGTCCGTGAGGCCGCCAAGCGCGTCCTCGGCCAGCGCCACTACGACGTGCAGATCATGGGCGGTGCCGCCCTGCACCTCGGCTATGTGGCCGAGATGAAGACCGGTGAGGGCAAGACCCTGGTCGGCACCCTGCCGACGTATCTGAACGCGCTGTCCGGTGACGGTGTGCACCTGATCACGGTCAACGACTACCTGGCCGAGCGCGACTCCGAGATGATGGGCCGCGTCCACAAGTTCCTCGGTCTGTCCGTGGGCTGCATCCTCGCCAACATGACCCCGGCCCAGCGCCGTGAGCAGTACGGCTGCGACATCACGTACGGCACGAACAACGAGTTCGGGTTCGACTATCTGCGCGACAACATGGCCTGGTCGAAGGACGAACTCGTCCAGCGCGGCCACAATTTCGCGGTGGTCGACGAGGTCGACTCCATCCTCGTCGACGAGGCCCGTACGCCGCTGATCATCTCCGGCCCCGCCGACCAGGCCACCAAGTGGTACGGCGACTTCGCCAAGCTGGTGCGCCGCCTCAAGCGCGGCGAGGCGGGCCAGCCCCTGAAGGGCCTCGAGGAGACCGGCGACTACGACGTCGACGAGAAGAAGCGCACGGTCGCCATCCATGAGTCCGGCGTCGGCAAGGTCGAGGACTGGCTGGGCATCGACAACCTGTACGAGTCGGTGAACACCCCGCTCGTGGGCTATCTGAACAACGCCATCAAGGCGAAGGAACTGTTCAAGAAGGACAAGGACTACGTCGTCATCGACGGCGAGGTCATGATCGTCGACGAGCACACCGGCCGTATCCTCGCAGGCCGCCGCTACAACGAGGGCATGCACCAGGCGATCGAGGCGAAGGAGGAGGTGCCGATCAAGGACGAGAACCAGACGCTCGCCACGATCACCCTCCAGAACTTCTTCCGCCTCTACGGCAAGCTCTCCGGCATGACCGGTACGGCGATGACCGAGGCCGCCGAGTTCCACCAGATCTACAAGCTCGGCGTGGTCCCCATCCCGACCAACAAGCCGATGGTCCGCAAGGACCAGTCCGACCTGATCTACCGCACCGAGGTCGCCAAGTTCGACGCGGTGGTCGACGACATCGCCGAGAAGCACGAGAAGGGCCAGCCGATCCTGGTCGGCACCACCTCGGTCGAGAAGTCCGAGTACCTCTCCCAGCAGCTGTCCAAGCGCGGTATCCAGCACGAGGTCCTCAACGCCAAGCAGCACGACCGGGAGGCGACGATCGTCGCCCAGGCCGGCCGCAAGGGCGCGGTGACCGTGGCGACCAACATGGCCGGCCGTGGTACGGACATCAAGCTCGGCGGCAACCCCGACGATCTCGCCGAGGCCGAGCTGCGCCAGCGCGGCCTGGACCCCGAGGAGCACATCGAGGAGTGGGCCGCCGCCCTGCCGGACGCCCTGGAGCGGGCCGAGGCGGCGGTGCGGGCCGAGTTCGAGGAGGTCAAGGACCTCGGCGGGCTGTATGTGCTGGGCACCGAGCGGCATGAGTCGCGCCGGATCGACAACCAGCTGCGAGGTCGTTCCGGCCGTCAGGGCGACCCCGGCGAGTCCCGGTTCTACCTCTCCCTCGGCGACGACCTGATGCGGCTGTTCAAGGCGCAGATGGTCGAGCGCGTGATGTCCATGGCCAATGTGCCGGACGATGTGCCGATCGAGAACAAGATGGTCACCCGCGCCATCGCGTCCGCCCAGTCGCAGGTCGAGCAGCAGAACTTCGAGACCCGTAAGAACGTCCTGAAGTACGACGAGGTCCTCAACCGGCAGCGTGAGGTCATCTACGGCGAGCGCCGCCGCGTCCTGGAGGGCGAGGACCTGCATGAGCAGGTCCGGCACTTCATGGACGACACCATCGACGCCTATGTCGGCGCCGAGACCGCCGAGGGCTTCGCCGAGGACTGGGACCTGGACCGGTTGTGGGGCGCCTTCAAGCAGCTCTACCCGGTGAAGGTCACCGTCGAGGAGCTGGAGGACGAGGCTGGGGACCGGGCCGGGCTGACCGCCGAGTTCATCGCCGACTCCATCAAGGACGACATCACCCAGCAGTACGAGGCGCGTGAGGAGCAGCTCGGCTCCGAGATCATGCGTGAGCTGGAGCGCCGGGTGGTGCTCAGTGTGCTGGACCGCAAGTGGCGTGAGCACCTCTACGAGATGGACTACCTCCAGGAGGGCATCGGTCTGCGCGCGATGGCGCAGAAGGACCCCCTGGTGGAGTACCAGCGGGAGGGCTTCGACATGTTCACCGCCATGATGGAGGGCATCAAGGAGGAGTCCGTCGGCTATCTGTTCAACCTGGAGGTCCAGGTCGAGCAGCAGGTCGAGGAGGTCCCCGTCAAGGACGCCAAGCCGAGCCTGGACAAGCAGGACGCGGTTCCCGCGCAGGCGGGCGCGCGTCCCGAGATCCGCGCCAAGGGGCTGGACGCCCCGCAGCGGCGGAACCTGCACTTCTCCGCGCCCACCGTGGACGGCGAGGGCGGCACCATCGAGGGCGACTTCGCCGACGACGAGCCGGTGCGCTCCGAGGCCGACGGGCTGACCCGCGCGGAGCGGCGCAAGCAGGCGCGGGGCGGGCGGCGCCGTAAGAAGTGACCTGGTGGCGTCGGTCTTCGGGCCGGTGACGCCGGTGATGCTCGGGTAGCAGTGCGGCGTGGGTCGGTGCCGTGGCTGGAGGGCCGGTCTCCTCGGTGGGGGCCGGCCCTTCGGTGTGCGGGTGGGCGGGTCAGGGCGCGGGGGCCGTGGGGGTGAGGTCGATCACCGGTCCAGGTCCAGGTTCCGGGTCCGGTTCTGGCTCCGGTCGCGGTGGTCGTGGCGGGGCGGAAGGCCCAGGTCCACGGCGGTGCAGCGCCAGCGCCGGTCGGGTCCCTGTTCCAGGCGGAACGCCATCGCGTGCAGACGGTCGCCCGCGCCGATCCGGGCGAAGACCTCGATGGCGCCGGGACGGGCCTCGTACCAGCCGATCTCCCGCAGGACGGGGCTGGTGGTGCCGGGGGTGCGCAGCGGGCCGCGTTCGGCCAGCCAGGCCAGTTCGTCGTAGGCGCGGCCGGAAGTGAGGCCGAGCATGTAGTGGACGGGGCGTCGGCCGCTGAGGACGGCCAGGAGGCGTTCCGCGAAGGGTTCGGTGGGCAGGGCGGGGCGCGGGGCGGGGAGGGGCGTACGGGGCGCGGGGACCGTGGTGGCGGTGGTCTCGGTGGTCGTCGTGGGCGGGGGCGTCGCCGCGCGGGCCGTGTCCGGGCCCCTGCTCGGGCGTCGTACGCCGGGGAAGCGGGGTGGGGCGCCGCCGGGGCGGCGGGAGTCGCGGCGGCCCGGCGGGCGGGTGCGGGGCGGGTACGGGCTCTCGGCCTGGGGCTGCCGCTGGGCCGGTGCCTGAGCCCGTCCCGGTGCCTGTCCCGGTGCCTGTCCCGGGCCCTGTTCGCGTGACTGGTGGTGGGGGCGGCGGGCCTCTGCCCTGGTCATGACCTTGTGCATGGTGATCCCCGTTCGGCCGGCCCGGATTTCTACCGGGCGGTAACTTCCTGTTGGGGATCTTGTACGGACGGGGTCGGAGGCGGCAAGGGGGCCCCATAGGGGTGGTGGGCCGTGAAGGTATTCACCCCTCCGGGTGATCGTGGCGGCGTTCTGGCTGGTGGGAGAGGGGTGGGGGGTGAATTTCGGGGCGCCGGACTGACGTCCGTGAGCGGGTGGGCACAGACTCGAAAGGGGACCCCCGGACGTATCCTGAAGGCCGTCCCGGTGGCTTCCCCAGGCATTCGCCGGGGCGTTGCGAGCCCTCCCGACCACGAAAGCGGCCAGCCATGCGTGTCTACGTCCCCCTGACCCTCCCCGGTCTCGCCGAGGCGTACAAGACGGGTGAGCTGGGGACCGGCTCGCTCGTCGCGTACGCGGTGACGCCCGGCTTGCGCGAGTGGTACCTCTCCGACGACATCGAGGAACTGGAGTACGCGGCGCTGAGCCGTGCGGCGCTGGCCTCGCTGCGGCTGATCGCGGCCGACCCGGACGCCGTACGGCGGCGGGTGGTGGTCGCGGTGGACGTGCCGGACGGGACGGCGGTCGCCGACCCCGACCGGGGGCTCGATCCGGCCGTGCTGGGCGAGGTGCGGATCGCGGGCGGGGTGGCGCTGGGCAAGGCGGCGGCCGTGCACGTCGACGCCGGGGACGCGGTGGCCGATGTGGCCGCTGCGGCGGAGGCGCTGGCGGCGGCGGACGCCGGGGACGACGACGCGCAGTTCGTGGTGGACGGGGCCGAGGACCATGAGCTGCTGTGGTTCGCGACGCAGGAGATTCCCCAGCTGGTGGGGTCGGGGGAGTAGCGCTCCGGTCGGTGAGGGCGCCGTTGAGCTGGGGTTCTCCTGATTGTCAGTGGCGGGGGGTACGTTTTCTGGCATGGGGATGCAGACAGGGGCGCACATCGTCTGGGACTGGAACGGCACGCTGTTCCATGACAATGACGCGATCATCGGGGCGACGAACGCGGCCTTCGCCGAGCTGGGGATGGACCCGATCACGATGGAGCAGTACCGGGCGCTGTACTGCGTGCCGGTGCCGAAGTTCTACGAGCGGCTGCTCGGGCGGTTGCCGACCGAGTCGGAGTGGTCGGTCATGGACGACACCTTCCACCGCCACTACACCGAGCACCGGGTCGGCTGCGGGCTCACCGACGGTGTGGCGGAGCTGCTGGTCGGGTGGGCGTCGGAGGGACGCAGCCAGTCGATCCTGAGCATGTACGGCCATGCCGAACTGGTGCCGCTGGTACGCGGGTTCGGGATCGAGGAACACTTCATAAGAGTGGACGGACGCACCGGGCCGTCCGGGGGCAGCAAGGCCGAGCACATGGTGCGGCATCTCGCCGCCCTCGGCGGTGTGCAGCCGGGACGCACGGTGGTGATCGGGGACGCCGCCGACGACGCGGTGGCGGCACGGCACGCGGGAGCGCGGGCCGTGCTCTACACCGGGGGGTCGCACAGCCGGGCCAGCCTGGAGGAGACGGGCGCGCCGGTGGTGGATTCGCTGGCGGAGGCGGTCGCGGAGGCCGGGCGGCTGGCGGCGGCCTAGGGGGTGTCTGATGGATCTCCGTGGCGTCGCGACGCCCGGCACGCACTCTCGCCGCACCGGACAAAAGCCCTAGTAGCTCCGCTACGAGGG
>NZ_JBEZLM010000049.1:0-24687 GCF_040652095.1 Streptomyces sp. NPDC048290 | reverse complement strand
CACGACGTTCACACACCCAGCAAAACACCGTCAGCGAAGCAGCGAACGAAGAAGTCAACCACCCCACGACCACGCCGCACGGGTTAAAGATCAAGTTAGCGAGTCCCTTCAAACCAATGGCCGCCGGGCCATTCTGGCATCCAGTCCGTAGCCGTACGCCCCTCGAAGACTCCTACCAGCCAGCCGTCGATCGACTCATCGAACTCACACCAGTCGCCCCAGCTCCTACGGAAAGCCGAGGCTGTCCACTTGCCGTTTCCGCGGTCCTCAAGGAAGAGTTTGTCCCCCTCTATGGAATGACCCCAGTGAAGCATCCCGCCAAGATCGGGGAGTACCGGCCTCGGGATGGCCGGATGACCATCCCGCACAATCACTCATCCACTGGCCCTTTTCAACCATGAGCCTGGCTCCGAAAATGAACATGAAGTCCGAGATCAGCAGGTCCCCGTAGAGTGAGCACACCTCGACCACGGCTTCCGGAATTTCGATTCCCAGGTGATGCCCCGCCTCCTCGAAACCGTCACGCCCGTTGGCATCAGGGGGGACCCTCAAGAGCCCTTTCAACCGTGCGAGCGAAGCCACGATTTCTCCAATCACCAGTCCTGATCAGCACTCATATGTGACCTCAGCGATCCGGCCCCGCAGCAGCGCGGAGGCAGCCGCTCAGCTGCGAGCTGTCCGGCCGATCATTGACGGTGCGCGTCTGGCCGCTACTTGAGGTGCCTCAGCCCTCGTCGAAACCGAGGAAGGTCCCTGATTCGTCAGCAGCGTCGGCGAACTCCGCAAAGTCCATGTTGGCGATGCTCAGGTTGGCCGAGACATCAGGGAACCACTGAGCAGGGAGCCTGAACGTCCGCCCGGGCTCGTCGAAGAGGTCCACGGCCAGGAGCGAGTGAAGCGGATCCTCCATCGTGGCCGCGTCGGCCAGGAAGACGTGGATGATCTTGGCTTCTTCATGCGCAGCAGCCTCTTCATCCACCAATGCCCGGATCCCGACGCCGGCGAAGCGAAGCTCGCTGACATACGTGGCATGGCAGTACTCGTCGGCTGCGTCGAGCGCGGCTCGAACCGCGTCCGAGGCGTCGTCGTCACCGAAGTCGGTACGCAGCACCAGCGAGGTCAGATCATCGGGCTGAGGCAGAGACATCCCGTGATCCTCGCACCCGCCGCTGACATCGACCGTCGTACCCACTGCACCTGCGGAGCTCCTCCAACTGTCTGGCGATATCAAACACCCCCGCCAGGACAAAACGCTCTTCGAGAGCCGACGGCACCCTGGTCGAGCGCACCAGCCGCTTCGTCCTCCTGGTCCACCTCCCCGGCCGGAACACCGCTGAGGCGGTGCGGGATGGCGTGACCCAAGCCCTTCTGACAGTCCCGCCTCACCTCCGCAGGACCCTGACCTGGGACCAGGGCGTGGAGATGGCACACCACCGGGACATCGCGGAGGCGACCGGAGCCCAGGTCTACTTCTGCGACAGCGGGAGCCCGTGGCGGCGCGGCCTGAACGAGATGCGTCAACGGCCTCCTGCGCCAGTACATGCCGAAGTCCACGAACCTGTCGGTCCACTCCGCCGCCGACCTCGCCACCATCGCCGCGGACCTCAACACCGACCCCGCAAGGTGCTCGGATGGAGAACCCCACTCGATGTGTTCACCGGACTCACCGCCCTGGCTTCCTGAAGACGACCCTGTTCCCCCCGAAGCAACGACGAAATGGCAAATAGCTCTCTGTAATCAGAGTGACGCTTGGGGAGGGCTGGCGGGGCGGGGGCCGGGGACTTCGCTGGAGTGGAGGTTGGCGAAGTCGGCGTGCGCGGTCTCGGCGGCTTCGGGGTACGCCTCCCGTTTGGCGTGTTTGGCGAGTGCCCGGTAGCGGGTCCGGCCTCCGTGTCTATGCCCAGATGTACTCCTCGGCGATGGCACCGTCGCGCCACTTCGCGACGGTGACCATGCGCCCGCCGCCTTCGAACTCGCCGATGACGCAGGTCCACTCACCCGACCCGAAGGCAATGGGGTGAGAGGTGATCTGCGGCGGCGTGCCACCCGCCGATGCGACATAGGCCTTCATGGCGTCGATATGCTCCCGGACACCACGGGTGGGCGGCTGGCCCTTCCAGTCGACCAGGACATCGT
Source organism: Streptomyces sp. NPDC048290 (assembly GCF_040652095.1). NCBI lineage: Bacteria > Bacillati > Actinomycetota > Actinomycetes > Kitasatosporales > Streptomycetaceae > Streptomyces > Streptomyces sp. NPDC048290. The sequence continues at coordinate 22,551 of NZ_JBEZLM010000049.1, read as the reverse complement.
CGGTGTGGTGGTGGGCAAACACACCGTCCCAGTCGGCCCTGTTCCATCCGGTGAAATCGAGATCGTCCATGCCCTTGAGATTGCGGCTGACCTGGTCATCCACCATCGGTCTCGCTCCATTCCTCGTCCGGTCCACACGGTTTCGCGCCGGTCTCCGCACGCGGTGCCCCCAGCGCTGCGAGCCTACGGGCGGCTCACGCGCAACGCATCCGCAGCGGGTCCGCGCCGGGCGGTCGACGGGCCGGGGCCCGGTCGTCCTTCTCTGACTACAGAGAGCTACTCGTCCCTTCGCGTAGCTTCGGGAGATACAGGGCCAAGACCGTCGGTGACCGGCCCGGGGACATGGCCTGCCCTCGTAATCGAACGCCGAGCAAGGCTCATCGACACCTGACGCCGACTTCCTCGTTGAGGTTACGTCCGCTCTTGTTGCCACGGCCCAAAGAATTCGCCCATGGACGACATCACTTCCCGGACACCCATGCTGCCACCGGAACAGGACACGGAACGGCGGTACGCGCTGGGTCTGAGACCGTCGCCGGGACAACTCCCGGCAGTCCTTGCGGCCTTGACGTGATGGTTGGCATGGGCATCCGCGCCACGGGCCTGGCGGGCGCGCCCACCACCGCGGACTGTACCGCCGTGCCGCACGCAGGATGCCGCCCACCACGCCGGGCTGCGGGCGCTTACTGACTTCAGCTGGTCAGGGTGATGTTGGATCGTCGAGGGTCAGGCCGGTGCCCGCTATGAAGCCTTCGAGGGTGTCGGGCCGGTACTGAAGTCGTTTGAGCCGGTTGCGGACGAGGGCCTCGAGCCGGTCGAGGGCGACCACGGCGAGGTTGGCCAGGCTGCGCTTGACGTGCGCCCATACCCAGTCGACGGGGTTGAGGTCGGGCGGGTAGGCGGGCAGCAGGAACACCGTCAGCCAGGCCTGTTCGGCGATCGGCTCACGCATGGCGTGGGAGACATGGGTGTTCAAGCGGTCCCATACCAGCACGATCGGCGCTTTGACGAGCTGATGGGTGCCGTCGATCAGCGCGATGAAGTCGCGTTCCCTCATGCTGCGGCGGTTGCCCTTGCCCGGGGGGTGGGTGCGCAGGCGGTGGCGCAGCCGGGTCCGGGAGCCGGGCCGCATGGCGATCAGCCCGGCCACGGAGAGCCGTCCCGAACGTCTTCCGCTCACCGTCACCCGCGGAGTCACTCCGCGTCGGCCCCAGGTGCGTCCTTTGGGCGGCCGGCGGGTGAAGCCTGCCTCGTCCTCGAAACAGACGTAGCCCCCGCAGGCCGCCCGGGCTCTTCTACCTCGTCCCAGGTCGCCTCCTTCCAGACGGTGACGGCCTGGTCGTCGCGCTCGGCGACCCGCCGAGCGGGAACCTGCGGGCTGAAGCCGGGCCGGTGCATCAGCCTCGTCGCGCCGGAGACGCTGTAGGAGGCGTGGAACTTCCTGCCGATCAGCGTCTCCAGCCCTCTCTGCACCATCGAGGGGCCCGAGCGAATCCTCGTCAGAGTGCAATCGGGAGCTCCTCGATCCAGCAGTCGACTGACTTCGCGGCGATGACGCTCTGTGCCTCCTCGGCATCGGCCCTGGTAACGAAAACACCCGCTCCGGAGACGACAGGCCCGTCTTTGCGGATCACCCGCGTCATGACGACGTAGACCCGACGGTGGCGTTCCCGGCGGATCGCGGTGTTCCCGTCACTCCTCAGTGCGTCGACGAGTTCCTGCGCCGAGGCGACGCCGAGGCCGGCGTCGACACCGGAGAGGGGCCGGCTGGGCCATATCGGTGCGGCGGGGTGGAAGTCGTTGAAGAAGCTCTGCTGCGTGCGGCCCAGGACTCCTTCCGTCCAGCCGACGGCCATGGCGACCACGTAGTCCGACTCGCCCCGGCTTTCCAGGACGAAGACACGATCCTCCCGGTCGAAGGACACGCTGGCGTACCCGGCCTTGACCTGCTCGCTCTCGGCAGCGGTCGCGCACCTGATCGCCAGGCCGCGGTAGTCGTCACGGATCTTCACCACGACGGCGGGTTTGAACAGCACGTCGATCGTTGTCCCGGGTTCGCCCGGCGTGCCGGGTCGGCCGATGCTCCGCATCAGGAGCTGGCCGTGACTCGCCGAGTAGGCCAGGAGGTGGAACCCGCGCCCGCTGCGGAAGAGCTCCTCGCCGGGGACGAGCTGGTGATCCTTGTTGAGCCAGGTGCTGTCCGTCATCCGCTTACGATCTCTGTCCCGCCCCACGCCGGTCAATGCCATTGCCCAGCTGAGGGAGCCGGCGCCGCCCACTATGGCGAAGCCATGCCGGTCGGACTGTACAGGCCTACGCGGTGCGCGGCCTGCGGCCGGACGTCTTCCCCGGGGATGCCTTCTTCGCGGCGGCCTTCTTCGCCGTCTTCCTGGCAGGCTGCCGGCGGCCCTTCGCCGGCAGCTCGTGCACGTCGGCGTCCTCACCGCGTGCTTCCCGCGCTTGCGGACCACATCCGCGCCTTCACAACGCAGCACGGTCACCAGTCTCCCGAAGGGGCGAGAGGCTCAGCCCGGAGAACGGGGCTGTCCAGGAGGATTCCGACGCCGTGATCACACCAGGCATACCAAGATCGTTTCATGGGGTGACCGGCGGCTCGGCCCACCTGTCAGCTGCCGCTCAGCGGAGACGTCCACGCGGGATCCTGCCAGGGTCTCCTTGTGAGGTGAGCCAGCAGATGCTCCGCCGCGGTGGACGCAGTGTCTTGAGGCGCGCCAGTTGTGCTCAGGGCAGCGACAAGCCCTGCCGATGCTGTTTCCGGCACGTCCGGGTCCGTGAGGAGGGGAAGCAGTAGCAGGAGGCGGGTGGCTGTGTCCTGGACGCCTTCGTCCGCAAGCGACGGGCTGTCAGCGATCCGGATCAGTTCGTGCCATGTCAGCCCACCGCCCGAGAAGTCTCCGTCCCAGCTGGCAATCGGCTCGGCGTAGCTTCTGCCTGGATGGGTGAGGAGGTAGTCGGTGCCGTAATCGCCATCTAGATTCCGGTAGATCACCACGGCTCCAGGGCCGCCTTCTGCCGGCACCCTGAACACCGGCCAGTGCTCAGGGTCGAAGAGAACCTCGGACAGGGCATCGACGTCGGCGCCATCCTCACCGAACCACTCCGGAACCGGGCGCTCGGCACACCCTCCGTCGCTGCACATCGCCAGGAGGTAGTTCGACCAGAAGCCCGGGCGGCCCAGCAGTGACTCGCCCGGCACCAACGGGCCGACGTCGTATCCCTTGATCAGCACCCCTCGATCCTGTCACCAGCCACTGACACGATCCGATCCAGGATCGGCAACGGGCGCCGTCCAGTTGCGGGACAGCCCTCAGGGACCAGGTGAGGTCGGCCCGGAGTCCCATTCGGTGGCACCGGCATCCGCAACTGCGGCGTCCGCCTCCACGTCGTCGAGCAACAGATCGACAGCGAAAGCCTCGACGGCCGTGACCTCTTCGGCATGCTCGCCACCCTCGCCGACCTCAACGCGCAGTTCGTCGCCGCGAACACCAACGACGGCCTCGCATCCGCCCGAGTCCGAGGCCGCATCGGCGGCCGTCCTCCCAAGCTCAACGACCACCAGATCCGGGACCTCATCCGGCAGCACGCCGACGGCATCCGCGTCCCCGCCCTGTCAAAGAAGTTCAAGGTCGCCCGGTCGACGGTCTATCGACTACTCAGCCTCGCCCACCTCGAAGATCATCCCAGTCGCCCTGGCCCCCTTGAGCTCCCGTCACCAGGCGGAAGTCACTCATCGAAGATCGGGAACATTTCGGCATAGGGATCCGGCTCCCCGGTCAAAGGGTCCAGTCCGGCGACCAGTCGGCGGCGCTGCTCGCGCCAGCTGACGAACGCTCCGGGACGTCCCCAGAGTGACGCGTCGCCGAGCGGGCATTCGTCGAACTCCGCGAGCATCATGCGCGTGAGGAACTTGACCATGCCGCAGTCGAAGATCGCCCACCGGGACTCGCCATAGGAGACCTGGCGACGCCATGTCACGACGGGCCATTTGTCCGGGTCTGCGTCGGTCGTCAGCCAAGCCATCTCGTTGGCGTTGCAGCCCGTCCCCCACGGCAGTACGTCCTCTGGGCCAGCGGATACTCCCGGCACGCCGCCCTCCTTCTCCCACACCCAGCGAAGCCCCTCGCTCATGCTTCCGATGTGGCAGTCGCTCAGATTGGGGACGTCAACGGGCAGCGGCGGGAGAATCACCAACTCCCCGATGTCGCCCACACCATACGTGTCCATGAACGACGTGTAGTCGCTCGGCAACCTCGTGCCCAACGCAGCTTCCGCCGCCGCCCAGTCGATACGCTCCTCGCCCCGGTGCTCTGGGGGAGCAATCCGCAGCAAAGCCTCTACATCGGGATGAACAGCCATGATTCAGACTCCTTGAGTGCGGCGGCCGCTCACCTTAGCCCGAGGCTCCGACAGCGTTGCCTTGTGGCGGACCAGGCTGACCGAGACGACGACCAGCATCCGCGCAGACACAGACCAGCGGCAACCGAACCCGAGACACTCGGCGGCAAACCCGCCTGAGCGACAACCGGATCTGGGACCAGTCAGGCTGTCTGGCCTCACATCTGGTTGCATCAGCCCAGTTCAAGCGCCATGCCACCGACAAAGATCAACTGAGACGGGACATTTACGGTCTGACTCTCGGGTTCGAGAGGCGGGCCGTGTCTCGTCACGGTCGACGGCCGTACCTGAGGCGACCCCGGTGGTGTGGACACACTGACAATGGATCTTGCAGATCTGAGGAAGGGTGTCCTGGTGGGACGGAAGTCTCCGTATCCGGCGGAATTCAGGAACGATGCCGTCGCGCTGTACCGCGCGGCGGGCGGGAAGCGCGCGTATGCGGCGGTCGCGGCGGACGTCGGGGTGACTGGCGAGACGCTGCGGAGCTGGGTGTGCCAGGCCGACGGGCACGCTGGTCGCGGTCACAGCCACGGTGGGCAGAACGTGGAGGGCCGGGACGAGGAACTGGCCCGGCTGGGAGCCGAGAACGGTCGGCTGCGCAAGGCGGAGGAGGAGTGGGAGCTCGAGCGGGAGATCCTGCGCCGGGCGGCGGCCTGTTTCGCCAGGGAGATGAAGTGAGGACCCGCCGCTGGGACTTCGTCTCCGTCCACGCCACGGCCTTTGGCGTTCAGCGGATATGCCGAGTCCTTGAGGTCTCGTGCTCCGGGTACTACCGGTGGCTCGCCGACGTGAAGGTGCGCGAAGAGCGGCAGGCCGCCGGGGACGGGCTTGTTGCGGAGATCCGCGAGATACATACCGCGTACAAGGGAACCTGCGGGGTCCGCCGCGTCCACGCCGAACTGCGGGGCTTCGGGCACACCGTCAACCGCTAGCGAGACGAGCGGTTGATGCGCCTCAACGGCATCGAGGGCCGGCACCTGCGGCGCCGCAAGCGCACCACCGTCCCGGACCGGCTCACACCGCCCGCCCCGGACCTGGTCCAGCGCCAGTTCACCGCCACCCGCCCGGACGAGAAGTGGTGCGGCGACATCACATACGTGCAGGTCGGCGGGACGTGACTGTATCTCGCCTGCGTCATCGACATCTGCTCGCGCCGGGTACTCGGCTACTCGATGGCCACTCACATGCGCGCCGAACTGGTCATCGACGCCCTGACGATGGCGGTCGCGACCCGCGGCGGCAACGCCACCGGAGTGATCTTCCACGCGGACAGGGGTTCGCCATACACGTCGGCCGCGTTCGCGCAGGTCTGTGACGGTTTCGGGATCCGCAGGAGCATGGGCCGTGTCGGCTCGAGCTACGACAACGCCCTCGCCGAGTCGTTCTGGCAGGGGCTCAAGAGAGAGACGATGCACCAGAGGCTGTTCTCGACGGTGCGCCAGGCGAGACTGGAGATCTTCCAGTGGCTCACCTACTACAACGCCAGACGGCGCCACAGCGCCCTCAACTACGTCTCGCCGGCCGAGTTCGAACAGCAGCACCAGCGCGGACGTAAACTCACACTCGCAGCATAAACCCCTGTGTCCACACTCCGGGGGACACCTCAGGGTCGCATGTCCACGAACGCGGGACATACAACTCGCGGTCCACCGCTGCGTGCCCGCGGCGGCCCGCGTAGACAAGGTAGACGGCGACCTGCGGTTTTCGATCCGCCCCGCGGTGCCGGTGTACTGGGGCTGGACCCCTACCGTGGAAGTCCCCTTCTTCAGGTCGCCGGTCTCGTCAACCACGAGGGCCGCCTCGTCGTGGTGGAGGTTTTCCACGACGTAGTCGCGAATGTCGTCCCGGACGGCGTCCGCGTCCCAGGAGGCACGGCCCAGCGTGTGCTGCATGCCGTAGGGGCTGGCCTCTCCGGCCCACTCAGCGATCGTCCAGCAGTTCTTGCGCGGAAGATCTGACAGGAGTCTGAGCACCAGTCGTGCCGTCCGTCGCCGCGGTTCGACTCGCGCGAACCGGCCCGCCAAGCGCCCCATCAGACCGTCGGAGGCTTCCGTCCAGGGAGCGGGATCTATGCTGTGGCCCGCGGCCACTGTCTCATCGTCAGTGCACACAGCCTTCGATGATCAACGATGGCCGCAATCAGTGGCCTCGGGTAGCCCGGGTAATGTCGGTGGCAACTGCTACGAATGTCGGCATGACCGACGACGAGATCATCTATAGGCTCCGGGAGCAGGATGCGGCTGGTGAGTTGCCGCCGCCTGCGTCACCCGAGGCTGTGGCCGAGCTTGAGGCCGTGGTGGGGCATCCGATGCCGCCGCTCCTCAGGCGGATCTATCTCGAAGTCGCCGACGGTGGGTTCGGCCGCTGGGGGGGGGGAGGCTTTGTCCCTCACGGATACGACCTACAGCTTCAGCGACAGCGATCGGTTGCTGGAGGAGTACTTGGGCTGGCGGGGACGCCCCAGCTACCCGCCGTCGGTTGTACCGCTGTTGACGTGGGGCTGTGCGATCTGGTCCCTCGTTGACTACAGCACGCCAGAAGGCCGCATGTGGGGTTGGGATCCCAACGCCCGATGCCCTGAACACGGACACGCTCTGTTCCCCGAAGACTTCACACTGGCCGAGCGACTCTGCGGGTGGCTGGACGGACGTTCGGACTTTCCGAAGGCGCCCGCTGGTCCGTACTGCCCAGAGTGCTGAAACTGCGGCACTGCCGTGCACCTACACCCCGGTGGCGACTCTGCCAGGCATCCATGAGCGACTGGCAGGTCAGCCGAAGCGACCAACGCAACGACCAAGACCCCGATCTACAGCTGGAGTATCAGTTGGGGGTAGTGAGGTTGAGAGACGGCCGAGAGAGGCTGGCGCCGTGGTGCTATGGCGGTCGATCGTGGGCGTTGACAGTACGACGAACGGTGCTTCTGATGCCGCTCGCGGTGCCAGAACCGAGTGTCGATGTCATTGGCTTGCGGTGGGAGGGGGCGAGGTTCGTGTTCGTCGCCAGCGAAGGTGGTCGTGGGCCGCGGCTGTTGCTGCCATGGTGGGCTGATGAATACGACACCGGATGGACGGCCTGTCCCACCCGCGCATGCTGAGGAGCGCGCCATGCTGGAGGCATGGCTGGACTTTCACCGTGCGACTCTTGCCCTGAAGTGTTCGGGCCTCAAAGATGATCAATTACGGCTTGCTGCCGTGTCACCCTCGTCGGTGACGCTGCTCGGTCTCGTTCAGCATCTGGCTGAGGTGGAGCGCAACTGGTTCCAGCGTGTATTCGCAGGTGAAGATGTGCCGCCAGTCTTCGGGGGGAACAATGTGGACGGCTATGCACTGCAGCCGGACCGAGGGCTCGACGAGGCGATGGCTGTCTGGCAGGCCGAGGTCGTCCGAGGCCGTGAGCTGATCGCGGAAGCGTCGCTGGACGACTCCGGCCGCCTGTCTGAACAGGAAGCGGGATTCGTCGGTGATCAGGGGGTCTCCCTGCGCTGGATTATGGTGCACATGATCGAGGAATACGCGCGTCACAACGGTCATGCCGATCTCATCCGCGAGCAGATCGACGGAGTCACCGGCGCCTGAGACAGGCTTGCGGGGTCGCAGGTACCGCGCAAGCAACCGGCTCCGGATCTCGGCCGGCGGAGTTCTGCTCGGCCAGGGCCTTGGTGCGGGCGAGGCGGCAGGGCTCCTTGCCGGTCTGGATGGTGGCGCCGTTGAAGGTGAGCGGGTCGGCGATCGCCGCGCGGAGCCGCGGGTCGGTGAACGTCTTCGTCCACCCGGAAACGACTCGCTGGAGGCCTTGGCGGCGGTGTTCTTCTCCTCGCGTTCGGTGAGCACCTGGAACAGCAGCTTGACGCCACGGCGGTCGAGGGCCGTGAAGCCGAGTTCGTCGCTACATAAAAGATCGACAAGGCCATAGCGGGTGATCGCCTTGGACAACTGCTTCTCGTCGGCGGCCTCGACGAACTCGTTGACGGGCTTGGTCGCCAGCATGTAGCGGACCCTGAAGCCCTGCATGGCGGCATCGGTGCTAAGGGGTAAGAGCAGGTGGGACGTGCCGCTGCCGGAGTCACCGATCAGGCAGAGCGGTTCGCTCTTCCTGATCACGGAACAGACCCTGCGTGTGCCTGCCCCGGCTGTGCCGGCGTCGCTGGGGGCGGGCCTGGTGGTCGCGCCTGCCGATGCTGATGGCGCCGGGCGGCCTGTTCTGCACCGGGGGAGTGCCGGCGGCTTCGGCTTCCCTTCCCGCGGCTCATGCTCGCTGTCCGTCGGCTATCCGACGGATCTCGATCACCGTGGCCTGCTGCGTGAGTATCTCCGCAGCCGAGGTGTCAGGTGGGCTTTGACGTGCGGTGCGAGCGGGCTGCGGTCCGGCACGGTTTCAACCTGCGCCACCCTCTGCAGTCGGTGCCGACCGCCAGCAGTTCACCGTCGCCACTGATAGGCGCCTGCTGAGATTTCCAGGACTTCGCTCGGCCACTGATGGCGCACCAGTTCAAGGAGTCGACGCTGCTGGTCGATCCATCCGTCGTCAAGTTTGATGGGGAGGGAGACGGAGGCAGATGAGGCTCCCAGATCCTCTACGCGGACAACTGCAGACCCGTGGTCTTCGTCGTGCGGCTGGATTCTGATCTCGGGGCTGTGATCGTTGTCCTTCCAGCAGATTTCCTGGCCGGCTGCAAGGCTGTCCAGCGCCCGGGACCAGTCCTCCAGGTCTGAGGGGATCAGGGACATGGCCAGGCGGCCGGTGACGAAGCTGCTCGTGACGAGTACCTCCGCGTCGAGCCGATCGTGAAGATGCAGCAGGCCCGGTGACCTGCGCCCCAACACGTGCACCTGGAAGCTGTTGTCACCGTCCGAGAGGCTGATCAATTCCACTGCTCTTCCTCTACTGCTCCGACCACCGACTACATATCAGGGACCATGCTCGTCAACCAGATCCTCCGACACAACCTTGTTCCTACCCGACGGGGATCGGTGGGCTCGAGAGGGGGCCAGTCGCTTCCGGGCCGGTGGCAGGGCCGAGTGTTCGTTCTGATGCCGGACTGTTCTTGCGAGTGGGCGCCGTTGTCCCAGCCGGCCTTCGAGCACTTTCCCTCGCCCGCACGGGAGCACAAGCCGAACGCGCCGGCCGACGGCCTGCGGCAGCCGGGCTGAACGGGGGCTCCGGGTCCCGTTGCGGGCAGCGGGGCTACTCTGGGGCTGTCGGCGGGCGGCAGCAGGAGTCCGCCGCCAAAGGGGGGATCGGGCATGGCTCTTGGGATGATTCCGGATCGCGAGGGGCGGGAAGTTGCCTTCGAGCCCCTTCTCGACACCCTGCTGGCACTGTTCAGTCCGTCCTGGGTGTTGCCGGAGCTGATGGCCGGTGAGCACCCGTATCATCGCTGCGAGGTCAAGCGCTGGGAGAGCTGGGGAAACGTCGGCAACAAGTACCGCTGGCTCAGAAAGGCCCGCCTGCCGGAGCAGCGCGAAGCAGTCCGAGCCCTGCTTGCGTGACAGGTACGAGGGCAGAGCCCGACAGCCTCAGTGCGACAGGGTTCCCGATCGGCCTGGCTTCCACGGGGGACTGGGCGGTAGAGGTGTCAGCTCAGCCGTCATGCTCGTCAACCACACTGCCCGTGGTCGCCCCAAGACCGTGCTGTGGTTGGTGGTGGTGCTTCCACGGGCAGCAGGTTCCAGCCGAGGTGTGCCGTCAGGAACGTGGCGGTCTCATCGGTATCGGTGGACTCCGCAGGGAGATCATCCGGCCGGGGCTGGTAGAGCCCGATCAGTTCATCCCGCAGCCGAGCATCCAGAATCGGTGCTTGGTAGCAGTCGATGGTTCCTCGATAGAACAGCCAGTCGAAGATCCGGACAGCGGGGCAGCGGCCGGACTGCGGCATTTCCCCCAGATGCTCGTCCTGCCAGGAGCCGGCATAGGTGTAGTCCGCCTGATTCAGTGCTGCGTCGAGACCCGGAGCGGGGAGTTCCCTCAGGTTCCAGTAACTGCGGGCTTCGGCTTCAGGCAGGGCTTCCGGGAATGCGGCAAGCCAGAGAGGATATTCGAACACAGAAGCAGCTTGACAGACCGGTTCACCTGAGCCGGTCTCTCGGCGAGGCCTGCCAGACGACTGCGGGCCCGTGAAGCCCGACTGGGACAGTGCTGCGTGCGCCGAGGCGTGCCTGCTCGCGCTGCCCTGCGCGCACCGGCCCGGATTCCGGCCGGATCACCTTCGCAGCAGCCTGGCTGGTGGCTGTACTGTGCCGCCCAGGCGCAAGGACACTGCCAGGGGCCAGGGGGGCACATGAACACAGGCACGGGCGCGGTCGGTCGGCTCGGGCCGGGCGGCTCGTCACGGGGCGGTCTCCGTCAGGGCGTACGTCACCTCGGTGCCATGCATCTGAGCGGTGCGATCTTGCTGCTCACGTATCTGATCCCTCCGGTCTGGGCTCTCGACGCCTACGGCGCGGCGCCGGCCGGCGACCCCTCGGCAGACGCGCCGTTCGCGGTCGTCGCTTGGGTGTTGTTCTACTGCGTGGGCTTTCATGTGCTCGTGCAGGTCCCTTCCGGGCTTGTGGGCACGAGACTGGGCCGTAACCGTGGTGGGCTGATTACCTACGCTGCGGCCCTGGCGGTCGCGGGAGTTCTCACCGCCTCGGTCCTGCTGGTGGCCCTGCGTGTGGAGGATGCCGGTGTGTTCATGCAGTTGTGGGCTGACGCGATGGTGCGTGGCTCGCTGGGGCTTGCGGGCTATGTGTGGACGACTGGGCGGTCGCGGGGGACCACCATGACGTGAGGTCCCACACGGTTGGGCTGATCGACGAGACAGAGAGCTACTGAGCGGACAGCATCTTCCCGTGTGAGGGGCGGGCAGCAGCCGTTGTATGCGGCAGCGTGACGTACCAGCGCGCCGACGCTTGTGGCGCCGCGACGACGGCGCGGTCGGTCGCGCCGGTCTGGAGTGGAAGGACACCAGCCGGACCGGTTCTTGATGGGTCATTGCGTGATGTCCGGTGATGTGGTGACGTGCGTGCCCATGCGGGTGCCCCGGCTCACCTGGGGCGCCGCGCCGTCCGCTGCGGTGTCTGACCGCTGCTCAGTAGGTCAACTCATGTGGGGACTCTGTCGCCCGGACTGCCGGATGGCCCCGTATTCGGCTGCTCGAGGTTGACATGGGTGCCGGGCAGCTCTGGTCCCGCGGAATCCCGGTCGCTGCCACCCGTCCATGACGGCGATCTGGACGGCCGGACCCGGACCGCCTGGCCGGGAAGCGGTGAGCCGGCATCCGGGTGATGGACCAGACCCCACCCCCCCCGTCACCCAAGACGCTGATCTGCGGACAGCAGCCCCGGTGGCGTGGAGGTCCGCAGCCTGCAAGGCGGCTGTCCTCACTGTGCTGCGCCGGAGTCGGCCGCCGTTTCCCTGACGTGGGTGATCAGCACTCGCGCAACCCGTTGATCGGGACCAGGGTGTCCAACGTTGGCATCTGTGGGTTCTGCGAGTTCCTGAGCCGACGCCGACGCCTGGCTGCTTAGATCTGGAGCCGGATTGCTTGTCGTTGGGTTTCGGCATCGCGACGTGACCGAGGAGTGCATGAATGCTGGTGAGAGCAGGGGCACCTTCTCGGGCTCGGGGCTCGTTCGTGCGTGCGGAGCCGCCCCCGTTTGTGGCAGGGTGTCGGCATGTTGATCAGAAAGGGCGATGCCGCGTAGGCGCCCGAGGGCCGTCCGTGCTGAGCGGTGGCGGCCTCGCAGGCACGTTGTGGTTCGGCGGATCCGGGGCGTTTCCGCGAGGACTCGTGCAGCTGTCCGCCGGGTCGAGGATGAGCGGATGTGTCCTGGCGCGGTTGCTGACGCGCTCGCCCGTTTCGAGTGGGCGTTCAGGCAACCCGGCCGTTATCTGAACGCGCCGCAGGTCTGGCAGCCGGGACTTGAGGTGGAGTATGCCCGCGATGATCTGGAAGAGGTCCTGCTTCACCTCCCTCGCGGTGCCCGGCGCGATCTCGGCCGGCTGGTGGCGCGTATCGACGATGAGTTCGAGCGTCGCACTCTGCCGAACCCCGGTCCGGTGAACGCGTTCACGGTGGGCGGCTGGTGGTGGTCAAGGATCCGTGAGCGCTGAGGATGCTCGTGCAACCGTGTGCGCCGCCCGGGTGTTTGCGGCCATCCCGCGGGGATAGGGTCGTTGCCCTGTCCGAGGCACTGCTGAACTCTTCGGCTTGATGTCGGGTGGTGACGGGTCTTGATCCCTGCGGTGACAGCGGCCACCGGGGGATTCCTCACGTACGGCCAGTTACGGATGTAACGGTGGGTGACTGCTGTCGGCTGGACGTCAGCTGTGGGCCCGTGGTCGGTTCTCCGGCTGGCGTCTCCCGGCTTGGGTCAGTGCGTCCTCGGCTTGGGCGGCCAAGGTGGTGACGAGGCCGGCTGCGGACGGTAGATCCGTGACGAGGTCGACTGCCTCGCCCGCCCGGACCGGCATTGGAGGAATCGCCCCTCGTGACACGTCGTCCTGGTAGGCCTGGCGGGCCGGCAGGTCGCGGGCCAGCTCTGCTTCCCGGCCGCGCCATCGGTCGAGGTAGGGGTGGCGAGTGTGCGGGCCGTGTACTTCTCGGTCGGCCAACGTGCGCCGCGGGCGATGTCCAGCACGCTGTTGCGTTCGGTGTCCTGTCCGCGTCCTTCGATGATGGCCTTGCTGACGGAGGGGTCGACCAAGGCCTCGGTCGTGGCCTGGAAGCGGGTGCCGATGAGAGCTCCGGCGGCGCCCAGGGCCAGTGCCGCAGCGACGCCTCGGCCGTCGGCGATCCCGCCGGCCGCCAGGACGGGTACCGGTGCCGCGAGGTCCACTACAAGCGGCACGAACGGCAGGGTGGACCGCCCGCGGCGGGCGCCGTGCCCACCACTCTCGGTTCCCTGCGCCACGATCACGTCGGCGCCCAGGTCCACGGCCCGCCTGGCCTCGTCCAGATCGGTGACCTGAACCATCACAACCGCGCCCGACTCGCGGATTCGACCGACGAACGGGCCCGGGTCCCCGAAGGAGAGCATCACCGCCGCGGGCTGGAACTCCAACGCTCGCTCCACCGCGCCGACATCGACCGCCCAGGTCAGAAAGCCAGCACCCCACGGCTGATCGGTGCCCTTGGCCACGATCGCCAGCTCCCGTGCCAGCCACTCGCGATCCCCGTACGCACCGCCCACCAGCCCGAGGCCGCCCGCTCGGGAGACGGCCGCCGCCAACGCACCCCCGGCCGCACCGCCCATCGGCGCCAGCACGATCGGGTGCCGGACGCCCAACAGCTTCGTCAACTCCGTCGTCAATGCCATGACTCTCATGATCTCTGCTGCCTCGACGGGCGGGGAAGGGATCGGGGAACGCGCCTCGACGTGCACCACATCGAACTGCCGACCCGCACGGCGCATACGTGTTGTGACAACCGCGGCCAGATGGTTCCCCATCAACTGGCCGCCAGCGGGGAATCCGAACTGGCCATTACCACTGCGGTACGCCGGAGTCATGCGATACGTGCAGGTTGGTGGGTTGACTGCCGGGGGGCAGCGGTTCAGGGAAGAGGTCCGGCGGGAGGCCGGCGAGCGGTCTGCCCGCGGTACAGGACAGCGGTGACAGCGCGGGATCTGTGGGTCGGTGAGGGGTCGGTGGAAAGGTGGCGGTGAGCGTGGCGGGAAGGGGGGCATCGGGGTACTCGCGTCCAAAGGGCCGGCCGAGTTGTCCGGACTCCCGGATGCCCAGTTCACCGTGCTGGAGCGGGAACCGGTGCTCGGGCCGGCGGGCCACGGCTGGGAGGGCCAGCGGTGGACCGTGGTGCGGATCAGGGAGGTGATCGCCCGGACCTTCGGCATTGCCTGTTCGGCGGCGGGGGTCTGGTGGCTGGTGTACCGGGGGGGTGTGTCTTGTGCGGGGGTGTTGGCTGGCTGTGCCCGCCGTCCGTGTGGAGCGGGACGGCGGGCACGGGGTTTCTTGTGTGTCCGGCCGGGTCGGGTATGTGGGATGCGGTCGCGGGTGTGTTTCACGCGGCCTTGTCCAGCGCCGCCCTGTCCTGGGCGGCTCTGTCGTGGGCCGCTGTTTTCTGGGCTGCTGTGTCCAGGGTGATGCTGTCTGTGTGGTGTTGGGGTGGGGTGGGTGGGCCGGTCGTGGTCTGTCGTTGGTCGTGGTGGTGGTCGGTTGTGGTGTGTGGTGGGTCGTGGCGGGGCCACAGGAGGAGGGCTCCGGTGGTGCCCGTCGCGGCGAGGACGGCGAGGAGGGTCCAGGTGGGGGTGAGGCCGGTGTTCGTGCCGAGCCAGCCCGCGATGGGGTAGGTGATCAGCCAGGCCAGGTGGGAGAGGGAGAACTGGGCGGCGAATGCTGTGGGGAGTGTGTCGGGTGGGACGGAGGCGCGCAGTACGTTGCCGGTGGGGGTGATGACGAGTGCGGTGCCGGTGCCGATGACGGTCCAGACGATGGCTGTGGCGGTCCAGGTGGCTGTGCCGGTGGCGGTGAGGGTGGCGGCGGCGGTGGTGGCGGCGGTGAGGACTGCGGCGCCGGCCGTCATGACGGTGCGGGCGGGGATGCGGTCGAGGATGCGGGGGAGTGCGAGGGCGGCGAGGAGGGTTCCGGTGCCGGAGGCGGCGAGCATCCGGGCGACGTCCGACTGGGAGCCGCCGAGTCCGTCGCGGACGTGGTTGACGGTGTTGACGACGACGATGGATCCGGCCGCGGCGACGACGAGGTTGAGTGCCATGACGCCGCGCAGGCGTGGTGTGGTGAGGAAGGTCCTGATGCCGGCGGCCGCGTTGTCGCGTGCTCTGGTGTGGCCGGTGGGGCGGGCGTCGGGGATGCGGGTGGACAGGACGAGCAGGGCGGAGAGGAGGAATCCGGCGGAGGTGCCCAGGAAGAGCCGGTCGAAGGTCATGAAGGTGAGTGCGAGTGCGGCGAGGACGGGGCTGAGCAGGCTCTCCATGGTGTAGGCGACCTGGGAGGCGGACAGGGCGCGGGTGTAGGAGGCGGGGTCGGTGACGATGTCGGGGATGACGGCCTGGAAGGTCGGGGTGAACGCCGCCGAGGATGCCTGGAGCAGGCCGATGAGGAGGTAGATGTGCCAGACGTCGGTGACGAAGGGCAGGGCGAGGACCACTGCGGCGCGGGCGGCGTCGAGGAGGACGAGGAGGGTTCGTCTGGGGAAGCGGTCGGCGTGGGCGGCGGCGAGGGGGGCTATGACGACGTACATGACCATCTTGATGGTCAGGGCGGTGCCGAGGACCGTGCCGGCGTCGGGGCCGGCGAGGTCGTAGGCGAGCAGTCCGAGGGCGACGGTGGCCAGTCCGGTGCCGAACAGGGCGATGACCTGGGCGCTGAACAGGAGGCGGTAGTCGCGGATGGCGAACAGGCGCATGGCGGGGTTCCTTTTCGTGTCCATGCGGCGGGGCGCGGCCCCGGGGCGGCGGCCGTGCCCGGCGGGTACAGGCGGGTGTCTGTCTAGGCATCGCCGTCGCCTCCCGGGGTGAGGCCGGCGAGCAGGTTGAAGGAGCCGGTGAGGATGTTGAGTGCGACGATGCCGGCGACGTCGGCGATCGCGCGGTCGCTGTGGCCGTGCGCGCGCAGTGCGCCGATCTGTTCGTCGGTGATCGATGTGGGCTCGCGGTACAGCTGGAGGGCGAGGGTGATGATGGCCGCGGTGGCGGGGTCGGCCGAGGTGCCCTCGCGGGCCCGGTCGATCTCCTGCTGGTCCACTCCCAGGGCCTGGGCGGCGCTGATGTGGGCGTCGAGGCAGAGCCCGCAGCCCTGCCGGGTCTGGAGGGCGATCGAGATCCGCTCGCTGATCCGGCGGTCGAGCTTGGCGCGTCTCATGGCGCGGCTGAGCTGGAGGTAGCCGCCCAGGACGGCGGGCGAGTGGGCCATCGTGGAGACCATGTCGCCGGGCCGGCCGTGACGTGAGGCCAGTTCGGCGAGGAGGTCCCGCGAGGCACCGACCGCCGTGTCGGGCGTGAGCCTGGTGAGACGGGGCATGACGGTCCTTCCGGTGCGGGTATGTGCGGGGGGCGGTGGCGGGGCACGCCGGGCCGTGGGCCTCCTGGCCGCGCCCTGTGCCGCGCAGGCAGGTCGATGGGGTTCACGCGGTCAGTGGTGGCCGTGGTGGTGGCTGTTGTGCGCGGGGGCGGCGGGCGGGGTGGTCCGCAGGGTGAACTCGGCGGTCCGGACGGTGTCGTCGTGCTGGAAGTCGAGGTAGAGGCGGTATGTGCCGCCCGTCGGCGCGACCGCTGTGAAGGTGATCTCCGGTCCCGGTTCGGTGGTGCCGTCGCCGGGCCCGCCCTCCGGGTGGACGTGGAGGTAGCCGAGGTCGCCCGCGCGCAGGGCCACGAGGTGTCCGTAGGCGCCCAGGTAGGGCTGGAGGTCGGTGACCGGTCGGCCGTCCCTGCTGACGGTGAGGGTGAGGTTGCCTGCCGCGCCGGGCAGCAGTTCGCCGTCGAGGGTGACGGTGTACTCATCCGGATGCGCGGTGCGGGTGTCCCCGGGGAGCGGCTGGGGGTCGTACGGGCCGGCGACCGCGGCGTCGGCGCCCAGGGTGAGGGTCCCGTCGTGTCCGGCCGGGCGGATGTCGGCGAGGATCCGCCAGTCGCCCGGTGTCAGGGTCAGCCCGGCGCTCCACACGCCGTTCCCGTCGCGTACGGGGTGGACGTGCTGGAAGCCGGTGGTGTCGCGGCGGACGGCGATGAGGTGCAGTTCCTTCTCGTGCCCGGTCTCGTACGCGGTGACCGGCAGGCCGTCGGGACCGGTGATCCGGAAGGAGAGTGTCTGCGCTCCGGCGGGAAGGACCGTCGTGTCGAGTTCGAGGGTGTAGCCGCTCTCGGAGACGGACAGTCCGCCGGGGCGGCCTCCGCCGTGTCCGGTGTGGGCGCCGTGGCCGGTCGTGTGGTGGCCGGAGGTGCTGTTCATCGTGTCTCCACCTTGGGTGATGCGTCGTGTGACGTGGTCCGTGTCCCGGACATCCGCCACAACTATATACCCCGGGGGGGTATTCCGGCCCGGGGGATTTTCCTGCACGGCGCGCCGCCCGCGCGGAGTCCGCCCGCGGGTGCGGGGCCGGGCCCGGAGGGGGCGGGTCGGCCGGGGTCGGAGGGGCGGGGCGGCCGGGGCCGGGGCGGTCCCGCGGCGCGGACCCGGCCCCCGCGGGGGAGGGGGATGGGGCCGGCGTGATGCGGCTCACATACCCC
Source organism: Streptomyces sp. NPDC048290 (assembly GCF_040652095.1). Lineage (NCBI taxonomy): Bacteria > Bacillati > Actinomycetota > Actinomycetes > Kitasatosporales > Streptomycetaceae > Streptomyces > Streptomyces sp. NPDC048290. The sequence goes on along the minus strand of NZ_JBEZLM010000049.1, from coordinate 4,954 downwards.
CGGGGGGAATCAAACGGGAAGGCGGCTGGTTGCCGGAACCAGAAAAAGCAACGCTCGTACACTTTTCTGGATGGTCATCATGTCGTCACCCACCACGCCGTCCCCGGGAGCCGGCCGGCACCTGGGGCTGGCCCTCACCGTCATCGCCTCGGCGCAGCTGATGGTCGTGCTCGACGGCACGATCACCAACATCGCCCTGCCGAGCCTCAAGGAGGACCTGGACATCCCGGCCTCCGGGCTCGCCTGGGTCGTCAACTCCTACGTTCTGGCCTTCGGCGGCCTCCTGCTGCTCGGCGGCCGTATCGGCGACCTGTTCGGGCGGCGCCGGACGTTCCGGCTCGGCATCGCCCTGTTCACCCTGGCGTCGCTGCTCGGCGGCTTCGCGACCGGCCAGGAACTGCTGATCGCCGCACGCGTGCTCCAGGGTGTGGGGGCGGCCGTGGCGGCCCCGACCGCGCTGTCACTGATCGCCACGACCTTCCCCGAGGGTGCGCCACGGAACAGGGCGATGGGGGTGTACGCCGGCATGTCCGGCATCGGGGCGACCGCCGGGCTGCTGCTCGGCGGCGTACTCACCGAGTACCTGGACTGGCGCTGGGTGTTCTTCGTGAACGTCCCGGTCGGCCTCGCGGTCCTGCTCGGCACCAGGGTCCTCGCCGAGAGCGGGCGGGTGCGCGGGCGCCTCGACGTGCCCGGCGCGGCGACCGGGACCGCCGGTCTCGTCTCCCTTGTCTACGCCATCACCCGGGGTGGTGAGCACGGCTGGACGAACGGCGGCACCCTGGCGCTCCTCGGCGCCGCCGCCGTCCTCCTGGCCGCCTTCGTGTTCCTCCAGAGCAGGGCCGAGGCGCCGATGATGCCGCTGCGCCTGCTGGCCGACCGGAACCGGGCCGGCTCGTACGTGACGATGCTGTTCATCGGCGCCGGCATGTTCGCGATGTTCTACTTCCTCTCCCTCTACATGCAGCAGGTGCTCGGCTTCAACGCGCTGGAGACCGGTCTGGCCTACATTCCGTTCAGCCTCGGCATGGGCATGGCCACGAGCGCCGGTTCGAAGCTGGTGGCCAGGTTCGCGCCGCGCACCCTGACGGTTCCGGGCCTGGCGCTGGCCGCCGCGGGCATGCTGTGGTTCGCCACGATGACCCCGGACTCCTCCTACTGGGGCCACCTGATGCCAGCCATGTTCCTCGCCTCGGCCGGCCTGGGGACCGCTTTCCTCCCGGTGACCCTCGGCGCGGTCTCCGGCGTCGGCCACCAGGACGCCGGCATCGCGTCGGCGCTCCTCAACACCGCCCAGCAGATCGGCGGGGCGATCGGCCTGGCCGTCCTGGCGACGGTCTCCACGGCCAGGGCCGACGCCAGGATGCCCGACGCGGACGGCGCCTACCGCCAGGCGCTGGCCACGAAGGACACCGGCCTCCTCGAACGTGCCGCGAGCGCACTGACCGACGGCCACACCGCAGCCCTGGCGGGCTCGGGGATCCTGATGATCGCAGGGCTCGCCGTGGCCGCCCTCGCCGTCGACGCCAAGCGCCCCACGCCGACTGCGGACGGCCGGCCGGCCCCCGTGCACATGGGCTGACATGCGCGGACGGCCGGGCCCGGGGAACCCCCCGGCCCGGCCGTCCGCGTACGATCACCACCCCGGCCACCCGAGGAACGAGGAACACCGCCATGCCGGAGAAGACCCGCAAGGGCGAGCGCACCCGCGACCGCATCCTGGAAGCGGCCCGCCGGGAATTCGCCCGGCACGGCTACGAACGCGCCACCGTCCGGGGCATCGCGGCAGCCGCCGGAGCCGACAAGTCCTCGGTCATCAAGTACTTCGGCACCAAGCAGCAGCTCTTCCGCGAAGCGGTGCGGTGGCAGGCCGCGTTCGACGTGTCCGAGGTGGAGGTCTCCGACCAGCAGGGCGCGGAGTACCTCCGCACCATGCTCGCGGACTTCGCCGGGCCACGGCACGACCCGATGTTCGCCCTGCTGCGCGCCGCGATGACCAACGAGGAAGCCGCACAGCTCCTGCGCGAGAAGGCCACCACGGGCGCGGTGGACCCGCTGGCCGAGGCCATGGACGGCCCGGACGCCCACCTGCGGGCGGCCCTGGTCTCGGCGGCGCTGTTCGGGATCGCGGTGCAGCGGGAGATGCTGAGGATGCCCTATCTCGCCGAAGCGGACCTGGAGGACGTCCTGCGGCTCTCCGGCCCGATGCTGCGCCAGCTGCTGGAGCCGCCGGCAGGCCGGGACCGCCCGCCCGCTTCCTGACCGCCGGCCCCCGCCACGGCTTCTGCCGGATCTCACCACGGTGTGAGCGGTGGCCTGGCCGGATGGCCCCGGCGGCCCGACGCGGACGTGCACGAGCCGCGGCGTGCACCCGGATCGGCCGCTCCGCGGGGCGCCGCGGCGCCCCCGCCTCCCGACCGCCGTCCGCCGACCGGCGTCCGCTTTTACGGTGATGTCGCCGCTGTCTCCGCAGGGGGCAGATGGACGGCTCTTCCTCGTCCGTGCCCGTCCGCTTCGCCGTAGCGCCGGCGGGACGGGCGGCGGCGCCGTCCGCGGACCTCGTCCTCGCGGGCTGAGGGCGGCAACGCTCCAGAACGGCCGTCTCGACGGCCGTCTTGTCGCCCGGCAGCCGGCCGCATCGCCCCGTATGTGACGCCGCGGGTCCGCGGCATCGGCACGAAGCGGCGCCGTTGTGGGGGTGTCGTGCCGGAAGGCCCGGCCGCTGGCTCTGGAGAGCACGCTGGGTCTGCGGGGTGGGAATGGGGTGCGCCGGGGAGTGTTCGACGAGGGGGCTGCGTGGCCGTCGCCGGCGTCCAGGGCCTCGGTGGCGGAGCCCTGGACGCCGGCGACGGTGTCGGCAAGGAGGCCGGGGACAGTGAGGCTCTGGAGGGTCGGGAAGGCGGTGGGGCCGGACCCGATGCGTCGGCCGGGGCGGCGGCGGATCATGCGGGGGAGCGGTCGCTGCCACCGGGCCGGACCCGTCGCCGCCGTGGCATGCGACGGCGGGGCGGGAAGCGGCGTCCTCCTCCTCGCGGATCGGTCGCGGAGGATGAAGTCGGCGTCGGCTCCTCCTACATGGAGGCTGCCGTCGAAGACGGGCCCGCAGACGCGCTGCGCGGCGGGCAGTTGCCGTAGGCTGTCGAAGGGGCCGGGATGTGCGGCCAACCTCATCTGCTGGCGGATGTCATCGACGATGTAGGGCGGTACAACATCGACGATTTCATCCAGCGTTGCGCCTGGCAGGCTGGAGCCCAGGCTGTTGCCGCGTATCCATCCCACGTGGCGGAAGATCGCTTCGAAGCTCGAGGCGACGTGGCACAGCCGCACCAGACGGTCCTCCGCCTCGGAGTCGAACGCCAGCGGCTGGCCGTCGCTGCTTTCGTACTGGAAGCTCCTATAGATCGTCAAGCGGCTTGCTTGACCTGTTCAGTGGTGATGCGGGGACGGGGTAGGTGTCGGTAGACCTCGCGGGCTACGAACCGTTTCAGGCAGCGGATGATGTCCTTCCTGGTCATGCCTTCGGCGGTGCGCCGGGCGACGTACTCCCGTGTTCGTTGGTCGTAGCGCATCCGGACCAGGACGATGGTGTGGAGGGCTTTGTTGGCCTGGCGGTCGCCGCCGCGGTTGAGGCGGTGCCGGTTTGTGCGGCCCGAGGAGGCCGGGACTGGGGCGGCTCCGCAGAGGTGAGCGAAGGACGCTTCCGACTTCAGGCGGTCGGGGTTGTCGCCCGCACTGGTCAGCAGTTGGCCCGCGGTCTCCGGGCCGATGCCGGGAAGCGCGACGAGCCGTGGGGCGGCCTGGGTGACCAGCGGGCCGATCTCCTTGTCCGCGTCCGTGATCTCCTCGCAGAGCAGCTGATAACGACGGGCGAGCCGCCGTAGCGTGACCCTGGCCGCGCAAGCCGGATCGGCGAGATCACCGGCCGGACGGGACCGGGCCAGGGTGTCGATCAGCTCGCCGGTGGCCAGGCCACGCAGCTTCTCGCGCATCGCGGCGGGTGCAGTAACGATCAGGGTGCGGATCTGGTTGATGGTCTGAGTGCGAGCCTTGACCGCCGAGCCGCGGGCCACTCGCAGAGTGCGGATGGCCTCCACGATCCCGTTGCGGGCCTTCGGTGTCCCGGTGGCGCGGCCGGACAGTACGGCGGTCGCGGCCGCGTAGGCGTCGACTGGATCGGACTTGCCGTTGTCCCGCCTGGCTTTGCGGTCGGGCCGGTCGACCTCGACGATGGTGACGCCGTTCGCGGTCAGGAGGCGAGCGATTTCGGCCCCGTAGGTGCCGGTGCCTTCCAGACCGACGGCGAGGAGTTCGCCGTGGGACCGTAGCCACTCCAGCAGCCGCTGGTAGCCGTCGGGGGTGGTCTCAAACGACTCGGTGGCCAGGTGCCGGCCGATCGTGTCGATCACTGCGGCCTGGTGGGCATCGGTGTGGGTGTCGATGCCACCGATGACCGTTATCTCGTCTGCTGCCATGCTGGAGCCTGCTGTCCTTCTGTACGACGCGTGAGGGATGGCACGCGCCGGTCGGGCAGATGGACGAGACAGTGATGGGACCTTTGGCCGGGCTCCTATGAAGTCACAGATGCCCGACCGGCCACGCGCACGGTGGCTCCGCCCAGCAGGCCGACGCTTCCAATCACGGACAGTCGAAACGCCAGTCAGTTCTTGAGTCAGACCCTCGGGCGGAGCCACAGCAATCATCACTGTCCAGTTCTTTCAGTAACACCGCGCCCGCTGCCTGCACCGTGCTGATCACGTCAGGAGCCGGCCTGAGCTGAACCGGATTTTGTAGCGGCCCTGAAGCCAGGCATGATCGCCTCGGCAGATGGGAGAACAGGTCCGATGCCTGCACCACGGAAGTACCCTGACGAGCTGCGTGAGCGAGCCGTCCGCGAAGTCCAGACCTCCGGTCGTCCGGTCGCCCATGTCGCGAAGGACCTGGGCATCCATAAGGA
>NZ_JBEZLM010000048.1:0-26277 GCF_040652095.1 Streptomyces sp. NPDC048290 | reverse complement strand
AGTACAGGGAGTACAGGGAGTACAGGGAGTACAGGGAGTACAGGGAGTACAGGGACGGTCACTGACCGTCGTAGCCGGCTGTGGGCATGGAGAGTCTGCGGTGCACCTGGGCCTTCATCCGGGCGTCGTAGGAGGGTTCCGCGCGGCCGACGGTCTCGACCCGCACCCCGCGCCGCGCGCACTCCTCGGTGAACTCCTCCACGGACGCCAGCGCGCTCTCCAGCACCCGGCGGCTGGGGGCGACGAACACATCGTGTCCGGGGCGCACGTCGTCCCAGAGGATGCAGTGGTCCGGGCGGAGCCCGGAGACCAGTAACTGGCGGGTGACGACATAGCCCCGCTCGGCCGCCCAGCGGGCGCACATGGCGTGCTGGCTGCGCGAGTCCACCAGGAACGGATCGGCGTCCAGCTCCTCCAGCGGCGTCAGACTCGCGATGGCCGTGACACGCGTGCCGGAGGTTGTGCGCGGTTCTCCCATGGTGTCCCCCTCACCTCCGGTCACCTCCGGGTTTCGCCGCCGACCCTACCGCTGCGCGTACGCTTCGGGGGAGTCGCGCGAAGGAGGCAAAGGGGTGCCGGTGGAGATCACCTGGTGGGGTCACGCCACCTGCACGGTCGAGGATTCGGACGTACGCGTCCTCACCGATCCCCTGTTCGCGCGCCGGCTCGCTCATCTGCGCCGCCGCCGTGGCGCCGTGCCCCCGGACGACGCCCGGCGCGCCGATGTCGCCCTGGTCTCCCACCTGCACGCGGACCATCTCCACGTGCCCTCCCTGGCGGCTCTCGCCCCGGACACCCGGGTGCTCGTGCCCCGGGGCGCCACCCGCGCGGTGCCCGCCCTGCGCCGGCTCTCCCACCTGCGGATCACCGAGGTCGCCCCGGGCGACACGGTCGCCGTCGGCGATGTCGTGGTACGGGCCGTGCCCGCGCGCCACGACGGGCGGCGGCTGCCGGTCGGGCCGCACCGGGCGCCCGCGCTCGGCTATGTCGTGGCGGGCGAGGCGCGGACGTACTTCGCCGGGGACACCGGGCTGTTCGCCGCCATGGCCGAGGAAGTCGGGCCGGTGGACGTGGCGTTGCTGCCGGTCGGCGGCTGGGGACCGTACCTCGGGGAGGAGCATCTCGACGCGGGGCGGGCGGCCGAGGCGCTGGCCCGGCTGGGGGCGCGCAGCGCGGTGCCGGTGCACTACGGCACGTACTGGCCGATCGGGATGGACGCCGTGCGTCCGCATGAATTCCACGCGCCGGGCGACGAGTTCGTGCGGCTCGCCGCCGAGCGGGCGCCGGGGGTCGTGGTGCACCGGCTGGGACACGGCGAGCGGGTGCGGCCGGAGGTCGCGCGGTGAGTTGGCTGGCGGCGGCTGCGGAGAGTGTGCCGCCGGAGAGTACGCAGCAGGCTATCGGCTATCCGACGCTGTTCGTGCTGGTGCTGCTGGGGGCGTTGGTGCCGGTGGTGCCGACGGGGGCGCTGGTGAGTTCGGCGGCGGTGGTGGCGTTCCATCAGACGGCGCCGTTCTCGATGGCGCTGGTGTTCGTGACGGCGTCGCTGGCGGCGTTCCTCGGGGACATCACGCTGTACTGGCTGGGGCGGCGGGGGATGGGGTCGCGGAACGGGTCGCGGTGGCTGGCGGCGATCCGGGCGCGGGCGCCGGAGGATCGGCTGGAGCGGGCGCAGTCGAAATTGCGCGAGCACGGGGTGTTGGTGCTGGTGCTGTCGCGGCTGGTGCCGGCGGGGCGGTTGCCGGTGATGCTGGCGTGTCTGCTGGCGGAGTGGCCGCTGCGGAGGTTTGCGCGGGGGAATGCGCCGGCTTGTCTGGCGTGGGCGGTGACGTATCAGTTGATCGGGGTGCTCGGGGGGTCGTTGTTCAGTGAGGCGTGGGAGGGGGTGGTGGCGGCGGTGGGGTTGACGTTGGCCATCAGTGCGGTTCCTGGTTTTTGGCGGCGGGTTCGGGGGCGGTAGCTGGTCGGGTGGGTGCGGGTCGGTGGGGGCTGGTCGCGCAGTTCCCCGCGCCCCTGGGAGGGGGGTGGTGGCGGTTGTGGGGTTGGTGCGGGTCCGTGGGGGTTGATCGCGCAGTTCCTCCCCCAGAGGGGGTACCCCCAGCGCCCCTGGGAGGGGGCGGTGACGGTCGTGAGGTGGGTGCGGGTCCGTGGGGGGTGATCGCGCAGTTCCCCGCGCCCCTGGGGGGCGTTCGAGGGGTCGTGGCTCAGAAGGTCAACTGTCTTGATGCTCCGATCGGTAGGTCCCATAGGTGTTCTCTGGGGTGGCCTGCGTTGTGCCAGGCCGTTCTTACTCGGGTCAGGGGTTCCAGGACCGGTTCCGCGGAGAGGATGAACGTGCCCCAGTGCATGGGGGCCATGCGGGTCGCGCCGACGTCCTGGGCCGCGCGGACCGCCTCCTCCGGGTCGCAGTGGACGTCGCTCAGCCACCAGCGGGGCTCATACGCGCCGATCGGGAGCAGGGCCAGGTCGATACCGGGGTAGCGGCGGCCGATCCGGGTGAACCAGTGGCCGTAGCCCGTGTCGCCCGCGAAGTAGACACGGTGGCCGTCGGGGGCGGTGAGGACCCAGCCGCCCCACAGGGTGCGGCAGGTGTCGGTCAGGGAGCGCTTGGACCAGTGGTGGGCGGGGACGAAGTCGAAACGGACCCCGCGCAGTTCGGCCGCCTCCCACCAGTCCAGCTCCGTGACGGTGGTGAAGCCGCGGCGGCGGAACCAGGGGGCCAGCCCCGCCGGGGCGAACACCGGGGTGGTGCGCGGGAGGCGGCGCAGGGTGGGGGCGTCGAGGTGGTCGTAGTGGTTGTGGCTGATGACGACCGCGTCGATCGGGGGAAGTGACTCCCAGGGGACGCCGACCGGGGTGATACGGGGCGGGGTGCCGAGGATGCGGCGCGACCAGACCGGGTCGGTGAGCACGGTCAGGCCGCCGACGCTCACCACCCAACTGGCGTGCCCGGCCCAGGTCACGGCGAGTGTGCGGGCGTCCGCGCGGGGCAGTGGGCCGGGCGCGAACGGCAGCCGGGGGATGTCGGCGAGACCCTCGCGCCCGGGGCGGACGGCGCCCTCGCGGGCGAAGCGGGTCATGGCCTTGATGCCGGGCAGCGGGGCGGTCAGCCGGTCGTGGAAGGCGCGCGGCCACACCCGGCGTTCGGCCAGCGGGCGGGGTTCGGCCAGCGGCGGATAGGGCGCCAGCGGGTCGCCGGTGACCGGCGCGGTCGGGCCCGTGGTCTTCTCGGACTGCTGCGTCATCGAGGAGGCTCCCGTCGCTGGGCGTCGTCGCGGAGATCGCCGAGGACCGACCTCACCGTGCTCAACGCCTGTCGCACCTGTGGCAGTTCCAACGGCGAGGGCGTGTCCAGGCATTCCGTCCCCGCGCTGCCGAGGAGCGGTCCGGTGGTCAGCCGGACCCGGAGCGCGGCGAGGTCGTCGCCGAACCGGTGCCCGCCCGGCGCGGGCATACCGAGCCGGTGGCTGAGGAAGTCCTCCAGGTCCTGGGCGTCCCCGACGCCGTGCGTGAGCAGCGCGGGCCGCAGCGGGCCGAGATCGGCGTACAGCTGGCGGCCCGCGCGGGGCGGCCGGGCCAGCGCACCGGCGTCGACGACCGCCGCGTGCAGGGCGTGCGCGAGGCGCGCGTGCAGCCGTACGGCGGCGGTGGCGCGGGCGGTGACCGGGGCGGGCTCGCTCAGCGCGTAGCCCGTGGCGGCGGCGACCGGTCCGGCGACGGAGGCGCCCAGCGCGGTCAGCACGTCCAGCACCCGTGCGTGCAGGACGGTCCCGTCGGGCCCGGCCGGGAAGCGGGCGACGGCGGACGGCCAGGCGGGCGGCAGCAGCGCCCCGGCCAGATCGGTGACCACGGTGACCCGCTCGGGCAGCATCTCGGCGGGGCTGAGCAGCACGGGGGCGCGCCCGGCGGCCGGGGTGCCGTCGGGCGCGGGGTGCGCGGTGTCCCGCCAGGTCTCGTCGCTGACCAGGTGCAGGCCCTCGCCGGTGGCGGCCTCCGCGACCCGGAGCAGCAGTTCCGGCGGGGCCACGGTGCCGGTCGGGTCGTCGGCGATCGACAGCACCAGCAGCCGGGGCCGCCCGCCCTCGTCCCGGACCCGGCGCACGGTCTCCAGCAGCGCGTACGGGTCGGGCACACCGCCGCACTCGGCGGGGGTCGTCACATGGAACACCGGACGGCCCAGCAACCGCGCGTACGGCGCCCACCAGGCGGCGCACGGGCGCGGCACCAGGACGTCACCGCCGAGCGCGGCGGTCAGGGCCAGCAGCAGGCTGGGGGCGCCCGGGGCGGCGGCGACCTGCCCGGGGCGGGTGGGCAGGCCCCGGCGGGCCCAGTAGCCGCAGGCGGCCTCCAGCAGGGCCCGGCCGCCGCCGACCGGTTCGGGGCGGGCGCGGGCAGCGGCGGCGGCGAGCACGGCCGACAGTTCCGGCAGCGGCGGAAGGCCGTCGTCCGGCAGGTGCGGTCCGTAGCGGACGGGGCCGTGGCCCTCCGGGGTCTCCGGGTCGGTCCGCCGCATCCGTACCTCCGTGTGGTGCCGTGGGTGGATGAGGGCCGTCCGTGGGGCCCGGTGGTGTCAGCCCTGGGCGCGGGTCAGCCGGTGGCGCAGCCGGTACGCGGCGCCTGTGCAGGCGCCCGCGATGAGCAGCCCGCCCGCCACCAGCGCGGGCACGGAGTCGGTGAAGGTACCGCCGGAGCCCGCGTGGACGCCGTGCTCGGTACGCGGGGGCGGGGCGCAGTCCCGGGACTCGCCGGGCCGGCGGTCGTCGGACCCGGTGCCGGGATCGCCGGGGGCGCGGTCCGAGCCGGGCTCCTCCCGGGACCAGGGCTCTTCCCGGGACATGTGGTCCTGCCCCGGCGGGCACGGACGGTGGACGCCGCCATCACCGCCGCCATCACCGCCACCGTGACCGCCACCGTGACCGCCACCAGTTACGCCCCCGTCACCGCCGCCGATCCCTCCCCCGATCCCGCCGCTCGTGTCCCGCTGCACGGTGAAGGTCGCGCTCCACGCTTTGCCCTTGCCACCGCGCGCCGCCGGGCACTCGCCGTCCACCGTCCAGGCCGCGTCCCGCGCACCGCCGTCACCGTGACCGCCGCCGACCCCAGAACCCGACCCGCCACCGTCCACCGTCCACGCCGCGCCCTGCGCACCGACGTCACCGTGACCACCGCCTGCCCCGGACCCCGCCCCACCACCGCCCACCATCCACACCGCGCCCTGCGCACCGACGTCGCCGATTCCGCCGCCTGCCCCGGAGCCCGCCCCGCCACCATCGCCATGTCCGCCGCCCGACCCGGACCCCGCCCCACCACCGTCACCGTGCCCACCGCCCGACCCAGCCCTCGCCCCGCCGTCCTCGAAGTGGGCCCCCGTGGCGATCCGCGCGGTGCCCCGGTAGCGGGGCGCGCCGCGGTCCTGCCCGCCCCCCGGCTCCAGGCGCAGGGCGACGGTCCGTTCGGCGAACGCCCGCGAGGTGGCGTCCATGGTCCTGGGCGCGGTCCCGCCGACGGGGTCGCAGGTGACGGAGACGGTGACGGTGCCGCCGGGCCGGGCCCGTGCCGGGCTCACCTCGGTGGCCGGTTCCGCGGCGGCGGGCGGCGCTCCGCCGAGCACGACGGCACCCGCCGCCACGGCCAGGAACACGGAACGGGGGCTGCGACGCATGGGGCGGACTCCTCGGACGGTCGGCGAAGGGGAGAACTCCCCCCTCCCGCACCCATCACAGCCCGCCCCGCGCCGCCGCGCGCGCGGCCCGCATCCATTGGCGGGACCCGACGGGCCCACCCGGGTGAACCGGCGGTGTCCCTGCCGCGCCGCACCGGGGTCACGCCCTACTCTCCCCGCCGGGCGCGCTCAGGGCGCGGCCCGGTCCCGGGCGCCGTCCCGGGTGCGGGACGCCGCCACGAACCGGGACGGATTGCGCCGCAGATACTCGCCCTCCAGCTGGGCCATCCGCTCGTTGTGCGCCCGCAGCGCGTCGTTCGAGCCGTACAGCAGGGTGTCGTGGCGGGTGCGGTGGATGGTCTCCAGCTCGCGCATCAGCTGCTGGTCGTCCAGCCGGCCAGGGTCGACTCCGGTCATGTGGTGCCCCGCTCGTCGTGTCCGTCCGTGGTGTTCCCACTGTACGAACATTCAGCGCACCCCGCCCCGGCACGCGCACCGAGGAAGCACCCCGCCCCGACACGCCCGCCAAGGACACGCCTCGCCCCCCGTACGCCCGCCAAGGACACGCCCCGCCCCGGCGCGCCCGCCAAGGACGCGCCTGCCCCGACACGCCGGCAGAGGACACGCCCCGCCCCGGCCCGCCACCAAAGGACGGTCCGCCCCGCCCACCCGCCGAGGCCCCCAGCTACCGCGCCCGCTGCACCCGCCGCTCGTCCCAGACCGGACCGGACGACTCCCGGACCCGGCCGTCGCCGCCGAAGACCAGGAACCGGTCGAAGGAGCGGGCGAACCAGCGGTCGTGGGTCACCGCGAGGACCGTGCCGTCGAACGCGTCCAGCGCCTCCTGGAGCGCCTCGGCGGACTCCAGGTCGAGGTTGTCGGTGGGCTCGTCGAGCAGCAGCGCGGTGACGCCCTGCAACTCCAGCAGCAGGATCTGGAAGCGGGCCTGCTGGCCGCCGGACAGCCGGTCGAAGGTCTGCTCGGCCTGGCCGCTCAGCTCGTAGCGGCGCAGCCGGTTCATGGCGGCGCCCCGGTCCTGGGCGTACTCCTTCCACAGGATGTCCAGCAGGGTGCGGCCGAGCAGTTCGGGGTGGGCGTGGGTCTGCGCGAAGTGGCCGGGCACGACCCGGGCGCCGAGTTTCCAGCTGCCGGTGTGGGACACCTCGTCCCCGGCCAGCAGCCGCAGGAAGTGGGACTTGCCGGAGCCGTTGGAGCCGAGGACGGCGACCCGTTCGCCGTAGAAGACCTCCAGGTCGAAGGGTTTCATCAGGCCGGTCAGCTCCAGCGCGGCGCAGGTCACCGCGCGGACCCCGGTCCGGCCGCCCTTGAGCCGCATCCGGATGTCCTGCTCGCGCGGCGGCTCCGGCGGCGGTCCGGCCTCCTCGAACTTGCGCAGCCGGGTCTGGGCGGCCTGGTAGCGGGAGGCCATGCCGTCGTTGTTGGCGGCGGACTGACGCATGGTCAGCACCAGCTTCTTCAGCTGGGCGTGCTTCTCGTCCCAGCGGCGGCGCAGTTCCTCGAACCGGCCGAAGCGCTCCCGGCGGGCCTCGTGGTAGGTGGCGAACCCGCCGCCGTGCACCCAGGCGTCCGCCCCGGCCGGACCGGGCTCCAGGGAGATGATCCGCTCGGCGGCGCGGGCGAGGAGTTCCCGGTCGTGGGAGACGAACAGGACGGTCTTCGTGGTCTCCTTGAGCCGCTCCTCCAGCCAGCGCTTGCCGGGGACGTCGAGGTAGTTGTCCGGCTCGTCCAGCAGGAGGACCTCGTCGGTACCGCGCAGCAGCGCCTCCAGGACCAGGCGCTTCTGCTCACCGCCCGAAAGAGTGCGGACCTGGCGCCACTGGGCCCGTTCGTAGGGCACGCCCAGGGCGGCCGTGGTGCAGATGTCCCAGAGGGTCTCGGCCTCGTAGCCGCGCGCCTCGGCCCAGTCGGCGAGGGCCTGCGCGTAGCGCAGTTGGGCGGCCTCGTCGTCGACGGTCATGATGGCGTGCTCGGCGGTGTCGACGGCCCGCGCCGCCTCCCGGATACGCGGCGGCGCGACCGACACCAGCAGGTCCCGTACGGTCGTCTCGTCCCGTACGGAGCCGACGAACTGGCGCATCACCCCGAGGCCGCCGCTCACGGTGACCGTGCCGCCGTGCGGCTTCAGCTCGCCGGAGATCATCCGCAGCAGGGTGGTCTTCCCGGCCCCGTTGGGACCGACGAGGGCGACGGCGGCGCCTTCGCCGACCCGGAACGAGACATCGCCCAGCAGCGCCCTCCCGTCGGGGAGGTAGTACTCAAGATGCGCGGCTTCCAGATGTCCCATGGTCCGCATTCTGGGACGTGGCGGACGGCGGGGGCAAACCGTTAATCGCGGCGGGGACACACCGCCGTTGACAGCGGGGGCACACCGCTATGGACGGCGGGGGCACACCGTCAGAAACCCCCTCCAGCCCTCAGGGGCCGTCCCATGGGTCCGCCCTCCCCGTGCGGTCCGGGCGCCTCGCCCTGCCAGCTCAGCGCCTTGAAGCCGGTGCCGGGCGCGCCCTCCAGCAGCACGATCCCGGTGTTCTCCAGGCGGTGCGAGGCGCCGAAGGTCACATCGAGGTTGTCCGCGCGGACGGTCGCCCACAGCCGGATCGCGGCCCCGTGGCTGACCATGGCGACGGTTCCCGCTCCGCTCGCGGCGGCCTCCGCGACCACGGCGTCGTACCGGGCGAGGGCCTCGTCGCCGGTCTCCCCGCCGGGCATACGCAGCGCGGTGTCGCCGCTCATCCAGGCGACGACCGTGCGCATGTACCGCTCTCCGTCGCCCAAGTAGCCCGGCAGCATCTCCAGGTCGCCCGCGGCCAGCTCCCGGATGCCGTCGCGGACCCGTACGCCGAGCACTCGCGCGGCGGCCAGCGGGGCGGCGGTGTCCTGGGTGCGGGTGAGGGTGGAGGCGTAGACGGCACCTATGTCCTCGTCCGCGAGCGCGGCGGGGAGGGCGGCGGCCTGACGGCGGCCGAGGTCGGTGAGGCCGGTGCCGGGTACGGCGGTGTCGAGGAGCAGGTCCACGTTGGCGCCGGTCTGGCCGTGCCGGATGAGGATCAGACGCATGGACCGGGTCTCCTCCCGCCGGTTCCCGGGGCGGTCCGGCCCCGGCGAAGGGGGCGGCGACCCGTGGCCCCGGACCGGGCGGCCGGGGGACCGTGACCGGCGTCGCGGCGCGTGCGGTGACGGAAACGGCCACTTCAGGGTAACCGTGACCGCATGGACCCTGATGTCGATCTCACCGCCCCGCTGCCCGGCCGCCACGCACTGCGCGAGAGGCTGCTCGCGCTCGACTCCCGGCTCTTCGAGTTCGCCGCCGAGCGGGAGTGGCCGTACGCCGAACGGGTGCTGCCCCGGCTGAGCCGGTTCGCGAACCACGGGGTGCTGTGGGGGGTGACGGCGGCGGCGATAGCGGCGAGCCGCACCCCGAGGGGCCGACGGGCCGCCGCGCGGGGGCTGGTGTCGCTGGCGCTGGCGTCCGCGACGATCAACACGGTCGGCAAGCGCAGTGTGCGCCGCTCCCGTCCGTCGCTGGGGCCGGTCCCGGCCGCCCGGCAACTGAAACGGCAGCCGATCACCACCTCGTTCCCGTCCGGGCACGCGGCGTCGGCGGCGGCGTTCGCCGCCGGGGTGGCGATGGAGTCCCCGCAGTGGGGCGCGGTGGTGGCGCCCCTCGCGTACTCGGTGGCGATGTCCCGGGTCTACACCGGGGTGCACTTCCCGAGCGATGTCCTCACGGGCGCGGCGCTGGGCGTGGGCGCCGCCTTCGCCGTACGGGCGCTGGTGCCGCCGCGGGAGCCCGCGGTGCGGCCCGCGCATCCTCGGGCGCAGGCACCCGCCCTGGTGGCGGGCGAGGGGCTGACGCTGGTCGTGAACCGGGCGTCGGGGACCGCCGAGCGGGCCTAGGGGGTGTCTGACGGATCTCCGTGGCGTCGCGACGCCCGGCACGCACTCTCGCCGCACGCGGGTGCTGCGCGCGGACCGGCATCCGCTGCTCGCCGGGTTCGGGGGGCGGGTGCGGCCGATGTGGCTGCTGTTCGCGGGCAACGGCACGTACCACCGGATGGGGCTGGTGCCGGGGCGGCGGGCGGATCTGGCGGACGGGCGGCTGGACGTGCGGCTGGTGCACGGGGGGCGGCGTCCGGCGCTGCGGCTGCTGGCGGCGGCCGTGGCGGGCCCGCTGACCCGCTCCCCCGCACATGCCGCCGTCCAGGTCGGCGCGCTGCGGCTGACGGACATCCCGCCGGGCACGCTGCTGGCGTACGACGGCGAGGTCACCGAGGTCGGCGGCGAGGTGATCCTGCGCAAGCACTACCGGGCGCTGGTGGTGTACCGGCCGCACGATCCGGGCCGGGGCGAGGACTGAGGGCCGTACCCGGCCACAGCCCGAAGGCCGTACCCGGCCACAACCTGAGGGCCGTACCCAGCCACAACCTGAGGGCCGTACCCAGCCACAACCTGAGGGCCGTACCCAGCCACAACCTGAGGGCCGTACCCGGCCACAACCTGAGGGCCGTACCCAGCGACAGCCTGAGGGCCGTACCCGGCCACGATCCGACGGCCGTACGCGACCACGACCTAACACCCCATCAGCCCACATAGCGATACGCGGGGTCTCATTATTCAGAATGGTGCCTAGGGTGAAGGGACGTTGATCGATTCAGCAGGGGAAGGTGCTCAGCCATGCCGGAAGCGCGGGAGACGGCCGTCTACACCCACGGCCACCACGAGTCGGTGCTGCGGTCGCACACCTGGCGGACCGCGGCGAACTCCGCCGCCTATCTGCTCCCCGCGCTCCGCCCGCACCACCGTGTGCTGGACGTCGGCTGCGGCCCCGGCACCATCACCGCCGACCTGGCCGCGCGGGTCCCGCAGGGCCATGTCACCGGCCTGGACCACGCGCCCGGCATCCTGGACCAGGCCCGTGCGACGGCCGCCGCGCGCGGGCTGACCCACACCGACTTCACCACCGGTGACGTGCACGCCCTGGACTTCCCCGACGCCTCCTTCGACGTGGTCCACGCCCACCAGGTGCTCCAGCACGTCGGGGACCCGGTGGGCGCGCTGCGCGAGATGGCCCGGGTCACCCGCCCCGGCGGGCTGATCGCCGTACGGGACGCGGACTACGCGGCGATGGCCTGGTACCCGGCCTCGCCCGGTCTGGACGGCTGGCTCGACCTGTACCGGCGGGTGGCGCGGGCCAACGGCGGGGAGCCGGACGCCGGGCGGCGGCTGCGGTCCTGGGCGCTGGCGGCCGGGCTGACCGATCTCACGTCGACCTCCGCCACCTGGACGTACGCCACGGACGAGGAGCGCGCCTGGTGGAGCGGGCTGTGGGCGGACCGCACGGTCGCCTCGGCGTACGCGGACCGGGCGACCGGCGGCGGCCACGCCACCGACGCGGAGCTGCGGGCGGTGTCCCAGGCGTGGCGGGAGTGGGGCGACGCGCCCGACGGCTGGTTCTGCGTCCCGCACGGGGAGATCCTCTGCCGGAAGCCGATCTGACATCGCCGGTACGCCACCGCCCCCGTGGTCGCGGTGGCTCAGGCGCCCTCGGCAGCGAAGGAGTAGGCCGCCGAGGGACCGGTGAGTTCCACCAGGACTCCCGGCTCGGCGCTCCGCGCCCGGTCCACGATCTCCACGAACTCCTCCGCCCGTGCCCGGGGCACCAGATAGGCCGCGTTCAGCACATTGCGGCTCGCGGTGCCGCCGGGCGCGCGGTGGTGCAGCGGATAGGCGTGGGAGTCGTCGGCCTGCTCGGACAGCGCCTTGTGCAGCCGTACGGAGAACTCCTCGGCCAGGCTCCGCCGGTCGCCGTCCGCGCTCTCGTGCTCCGGGGCGCTGTCGTCGCCGTACACCTGTACGTTCCACTCCACCCGGCCGTCCAGCCGGTCCAGGGTGTCGCGCAGTTCGTCCTCGCGCAGTTCCAGCATCAGCCGGACCCCGCTGTCGTCGCGGAAGACGGTCGCGGGCCGCAGCGGGAGCGGGGTGGTGACGGTGGTGAGCGCGTCGACGACGCCCTGGTGCAGCCGGGCCACGCCCGCGAGCCACTCCTCGTCCGTCTCCCCGGCGCGCAGCCGCTCCTCGCTGAACTCCGCCTCCGGCACATGGCTGACGACGGCCACCAGCCCTTGGTGGCGCAGCAGCCGCGGCGGGGCGCCCGCGACCCCGGTGAGCTGGGCCTGGAGCGCCGCGCCGAAGGGCCGGCAGACGGCGTACACATACCGCGATGTGGTCATGGAGCCTCCTGGAAGGGGCCTACCCGCTGACGGCCCCGTGACGCGCGTCGCACCCGCCACCCGCGTCACACGCGGCCCACACGCCCGGCGCGTGCCCGGCGCTCACGACGCCACCGCCTGCTCCACCAGCAGCCGTACGGCGGTGGTGACGGCCCCGGCGTCGATCCCGGCCGCGCGCAGCTGCTCGGCGGGCAGGGCAGAGCCCGGCATGGTGTCGACCGCGAGCCGGACCAGCCGGGGCACCGGGCCGCCGTCCGTGAAGGCGTCGGCGACGGCGTCCCCGAGCCCGCCCTCGGGATGGTGGTCCTCGACGGTGACCAGACAGCCGGTGTCGGCGGCGGCCCGGCGCAGGGTGGTCTCGTCGACCGGCTTGACCGAGTAGAGGTCGATCACCCGGACCGGGATGCCGTCGGCTTCGAGCGTGTCGGCGGCGGCCAGCGCCTGCCCCACCGTGACCCCGGCGGCGACGACCGTCACCCGGTCCTGGTCGGAGGCGCGGAGCACCTTGCTGCCGCCGACCCGGAACTTCTCGCCCGGCCCGTACAGCACGGGCGTGGCGCCGCGCGTGGTGCGCAGATAGCGCACGCCGTCCAGCCCGGCCATGGCGGCGACCAGGAACGCGGTCTGGTTGGCGTCGCACGGGTACAGCACGGTGGAGCCGTGTACCGCGCGGAACATCGCCAGGTCCTCCAGACCCATCTGGGAGGGACCGTCCTGGCCGATGGCGACCCCGGCGTGCGAGCCGACCAGGTTGATCCCGGCGCCGCTGATCGACGCCATCCGCACGAAGTCGTACGCCCGGGTCAGGAAGGCGGCGAAGGTGCCCGCGTACGGCACCCAGCCCCGGGCGGCCATGCCGACCGCGGCGGCGACCATCTGCTGCTCGGCGATGTAGCACTCGAAGTAGCGGTCGGGGAACTCCTTGGCGAAGTACTCGGTGCGGGTGGAGTCGCCGACCTCGCCGTCCAGGGCGACGACATCGCCGCGCGCGGCTCCGAGCGCGGCGAGCGCCCGGCCGTAGGCGTCCCGGGTCGGCACATCCTCGCCGCGCTCCCACCGGGGTGCCTCGGCGTCGGGGTGGAACCCGGGGTGCGGGACGGGCGCCGGGGGCGGTTCATGGACCTGGACGCGCAGGTCGCGGGGGCCGCCGAGTTCGGCGATGGCCCCTTCGGGGTCGGGCAGCGGCTTGCCGTGCAGTCCCTCGCGGTCCTGGACGCCCGCGACGCCCTTGCCCTTGAGGGTGCGGGCGAGGATCACGGTTGGCCGGCCCCGGGTGGCCTCGGCCTCGACATAGGCCCGGTCGATCGCGGTCACGTCGTGTCCGTCGATCTCGGCCGTGTGCCAGCCGAACGCCCGGAAGCGGCGGGCGTAGGCGTCCAGGTCATGGCCGTGCCGGGTGGGACCGCGCTGGCCCAGCCGGTTGACGTCCACGACGACGGTGAGGTTGTCGAGGTGCTCGTAGGCGGCGTGCTCGGCCGCCTCCCACACCGAGCCCTCGGCCAGCTCGCCGTCCCCGCACAGCACCCACACCCGGTAGCCGGTGCGGTCCAGCCGCTTCCCGGCGAGGGCGATGCCGACGGCGACCGGCAGCCCCTGGCCGAGCGAGCCGGTGGCGGTCTCCACCCAGGGCAGCCTGCGGGGTGTGGGGTGCCCCTCCAGGCGGCTGCCGAGGGTGCGGAAGGTGAGCAGTTCGGTGTCGTCGATCGCCCCGGCGGCCTTGTACGCCGCGTACAGCAGCGGCGAGGCGTGGCCCTTGGACAGGACGAAGCGGTCGTTGCCGGGATGGCCGGGGTGGTCGAAGTCGTAGCGCAGATGTCCGGCGAGCAGCACCGCCATCAGGTCGGCGGCGGACATCGACGAGGTCGGATGTCCGGAGTCCGCGGCGGCGCTGGCGCGCACACTGTCGACACGCAGTTGCTGGCCGAGTTCGGTCAGTTCACGGGTGTTCATCGCGCTCCTCACGGGTCGGCGGGGCCGGATCGGAAGCTGAGGGGGAGGTGCCGTCGGGAATCCGGGCCAGTTCCGGGGAGCCCGACTCCAGTGGCACCGACCAGGACCGGACGAGCCCCAGTTGCACGGTCTGGCGCGGCAGCACCGCGTCCAGCAGCCAGTCGGCGCCGACCCGTGCCCGGTTGGCGGGCAGGGCGGCGAGGTGGTAGCCCCGGGTGACCAGCCCGGCGAGCGGCCCGGACAGGGGCACGCCGAGCGGATCGGCGGCGGCCTGGGCGCCCCCGAGGTCCACCACGAAACCCAGGTCCCGGTGATGGTGGGGCCGCGCCTCACCGAGCCCGAGGGACGCGGCCACGTTCTGCGCGGCGGTACGGCCCTGCCGCCAGGCGTGCTGCGCGGTCATCGGGGCGTAGCCGCCGGGCCGGTCCAGGTCGGGTACGGCGGCGGCGTCCCCGCAGGCGGACACCTCGGGGCGGCCGGGTATCCGCAGATACGGGTCGACGGCCAGCCGTCCGTGCTCCAGGGGCAGCCCCAGCGAGTCGACCAGCGGATCGGGCCGTACGCCCACGCACCACACCAGGGTCCGGGTGGGCACGAACTCGCCGTCGCTGAGCAGCACCCCGTCGAGGGTCGCCTCGCGGACCGAGGTCCCGGTGCGCACCTCGACACCGCGTCCGCGCAGCACCCGGGCGGCGGTGCGGGACAGCCGTTCGTCCAGCTCGGGCAGGACCCGGGGGGCGATGTCCAGCAGCAGCCAGCGGGGTCCCGCGCGGTGCCGCGGCCGGTGTCGGCGCAACTGCTCGCGGGTGGCGAGCTGCCCGTGCGCGGCGACCTCGGTGCCGGTGTACCCGGCGCCGACCACCACGAAGGTGCGGCGGGCGGTACGGGTCTCACGGTCCTCGTCACCGGCCGCCAGCTCGATCTGCCGGGTCACGTGGTCACGCAGGTACAGCGCCTCGGGCAGCCCCCGGAAGCCGTGCGCGTACTCGGCGACGCCGGGCACGGGCAGCAGCTTGTTGACGCTTCCGGCGGCGATGACCAGCCGGTCGTACCGGAGCGTGCCCCGGGCGCCCTCCGGGTCGCGGTAGTGCACCGCCCCGGTGTCCAGATCGATGTGCCGTGCCTCGCCGAGGACCAGCCGGGTGCCGGGCAGCGAGTCGGTCAGCGAGACGGTGACCCGGCGCGGCTCCAGGGCCCCGGCGGCGACCTGGGGCAGCAGCGGCAGATACAGGAAGTAGTCGGTCGGGTTCAGCAGGATGACGTCGGCGGTCCGCCGGAGGCGCCGGGTCGCGGCCCTGGCCGCCCGGAACCCGGCGAATCCGGCTCCGACGATCACCACACGGGGACGCGTCACGGTCGCCTCCGATGACGGTCGGCAGCGGAACCCTCCGCGTGCCCCTCAGCCCACCGGGCAAACACGACGCCGGCCACCTGGGGACCGAGGGCGCCTCCGCCGGACGGACCGAGGGCGCCCCGGACCGCCCGGCCGCCACCGGGAGACCCCTGGGACCCCGCCCTGACGCCCCGCGCTACCCCTCCGGCCGCATCCGGAAGTCGAAGTGGGCCGGGAGCGGGTCGTCGGTGAGGCGGGACCACAGCAGGCCGATCGTCTCCGCGCCCTCCCGCAGGTCGGCCACCTCGAAACCGGCGGCGAAGACGGCCCGCGCCCCGTCCCGGTCGCCCTCCGCGAGGAGCAGCCCCGCCTCGATGAGCCGGAAGCGGCCCCGGGCGCGGGTGGCCGGGTGGAGCCGGTCGTGGACGGCGCGGGCGTCGGCGGTGCGGCCGACGGCGACCAGGCTCTCCAGGGCCTCCCGGCCCAGCGCGGCGGTGGCGGCCGTCCACTGTTCGCCGTCGTCCCGGCGCTCCCGGCACAGGTCGTCGAAGGCTTCCACATAGCGTTCGGCGGCCCGCTCCCGGTTGCCGGACAGCCGGTCGGCGACCGCCAGACAGCGCAGCAGCGGCCACAGGGAGGGGGCCAGCGGGAGGGCGCGTTCCCAGCTGCGGACGGCCTGGGCGCGGTCCCCGGCGTGCCACTGCGCGATGCCGAGGTGGTACTCGGCGAGCGGGGTGGCGGGCGCGGTCTCCAGCATGTCCCGCCAGGGCGCGGCGACCAGGGTCTCCCCCGGCGGCCGTACCCGGCGCGGCTCGGGGACGGACCCGGCGCGCAGCAGATGCAGCCAGGGGGCCTGGGCGTCGGTGAGGGTGGCCCGGTCGAAGGGCGTGCCGGGGAGCTTGAGGTCGCCGCGCAGCACCTCCAGGGCGCCCCAGCCGGAGCCGGTGGCGAGGATCTCGCCGGGTTCGGTGTCGGCGTACGGCTTCCAGGCGGCGTAGGCGGCATCGACGGCGGCGCGCGGCAGTACGGTCTCCAGCCGCCGTTCCGCCGTGTCCAGGACGGTCGTCCACGCGCCCTCGGGGTCGGTGTCGAGCGGGCCGTACGCCTCCAGCCAGGAGATCTCGCTCTCCGCTTCGAGGCGGACGTGTTCGAGCTGGGTGCGGGCGATCCCGGCCTGGATCTCGCAGTAGCCGCCGGTGCCGGGGGCGGTCAGCCAGTCCTGCCAGCGGCGCCCGCCCGGTCCCCGGCCCCAGACGAAGAGCTTCCGGCCGCGCAGCGCGTCGGTGGAGGTCTGCACCAGCCCGTGCCCGCCGTCGTCCAGCGCGGCGATCCAGCGGCGCCGCCCGTCGGGGAGCGCGTAGAAGTAGTCGGCGGCGAACTCGCTGTTGCCGGGGTAGGTCCGGTCGGTGCCCCCGGACACGGGGACCGGGACGCGGCGCAGCCGGCGTTCGTAGCCGAAGTGCCAGGCCTCCTCGGCGGGGGCGAGGACCCGGCACTCCTCGGGCACCGCGATGTTCGACCACCAGTACACGGGTACCGCCCGCTCGTGGGGATTGCGTATCCGCACCCCGGCGTAGAGGAAGTCGGAGCCGTCGGGCAGCCACAGGTCGACCTGGAAGGGCAGGTCACGCAGCCGTTCCCACTCCCACAGACGGAGCATCTCGGTGCCGTCGGGGGCGGACACGCGGGCCGCGTGCAGCGGGGCGCAGGACAGGGTGGTGTGGCCGGTGGCGCCGATGTTCCACTCCACGCCGCCGGAGAACCAGGCCCCGTTGAGGGCGAAGTTGGCGGGCTGGAGGACCGGGTTGCGGTAGAGGAGTTCCCGGCCGGTGGACAGTTGGACGAGGGAGACGAGCCGTCCGCCGAGTCCGGGGACGACGGTGGCGCGCAGCCGGTCGTTCTCCAGGACCACCGCCTCGAACTCCTGGGGCTCACGGGTCCGTCCGTAGCCGTCCCGGACCCGGACCGGGAGCAGGCTGCCCAGCGGTTCGTAGCCGATCTGGCGGGCCATGTCGCGGGGCAGGTCGTCCCGGTCGCGTTCGTCGACCGTGTGGACCTCGTCGAGCGGCAGCAGCGGCGGGAGCGGGTTGTCCGGCCCCGGCCGCGCGGCGGGCAGGGTCACTGCGGCACGTCGGATCGTCGTCACGATCACCATGGAAGCGGGCCGTCCGCCGCTCGGCCAGGGTCGCGGCGGGTCAGGATTACGCAAAGGCCGCGCCTTGGGGGTCACTCACCCCGGGTCGGGCCCGGCCTGGCTTGGCCCGGCCCGGATCGGATCAGCCCGACCTGGCTCGGCCCGGCTCGGATAGCCCGGCCCGACCTGGCTCAGCTCGATCAGCCCGACCTGGCCCGGCTCAGATCAGCCCGACCTGGCCCGGCCCGGATCAGCCCCGGCTCAGCTCGCATCAGCCCGACCTGGCTCGGCCCGGCTCAGATCAGCCCGACCTGGCTCGGCCCGGCTCGGATCAGCCCGGCCCGACCTGGCTCAGCTCGATCAGCCCAATCTGGCCCGGCCCGGATCAGCCCCGGCTCGGCTCAGCCGCGTTCCCCGAAGCCGTCCACCACGATGTCCGCGAGCAGCGCGCCCGCCGTGCCCGCCGGGTCCAGATCGGGGTCGTAGATGGTGACGTTGAGCCCCACGCAGCGGCTGGACGCGAGCAACGGCCGCAGCAGGGCGACGGCTTCCTCCGGCAGCAGCCCGTCCGGGTCGGGGCTGTCGACGGCCGGCATCACCGTGGGGTCGAGCACATCGGCGTCCAGATGCACCCAGAACCCGTCGAGTTCCGGCACGTCGAACGCCTGGGCCGTGGCACGGGCGAGCGCCTCGGCGCCCCACTCCCGTACGTCCCCCACCGTCACCACCGGGATCTTCAGGGCGGCGAGTTCGGCGCGGTCGTCCTCGAACTCGTCCCTGATCCCGAAGAACCGGAGGTCGTCGTCGCGCAGATAGGGCCGCAGCCCCTCCAGGTCGGACAGGTCGTCCGGGCCGCGTCCGGTCGCGATGGCGACCTCCTCGCCGCCGGCGGCGCCGATGTGGTCGGAGTTTCCGGTGTGCCGGAAGTCCGGGGAGGCGTCGAGGGCGACGAGGCCGTACCGCCCGAGGCGGCGCAGCGCGAGGGAGGCACCGAGCTGGATGGAGCAGTCCCCGCCGAGGACCACGGGGAAGTTCCCGGCCCGCACATGGTGCTCGATCCGGTCGGCGAGCTTCGGCGTGTACGCGGCGAGCGCGGCGGCGTTGAACACACCGTCGCCCTCCCGCCAGTCCCCCCGGTCGTAGCGGGGCGGTACGACCACGCCCCCTTCCTGCGCGCCGAGCCGCCGCACGATCCGCTGCTCGCGCAGGGCCCCGGCGAGCTTGTAGCAGCCGGGGACGGTACCGGGGGCGGGCGGGCGGAGTCCGAGGTTGGAGGGGGCGTCGACGACCACGAGGCTGCGCATACGGGCCATCCTCCGCCAGGTCGGGTACGGGATCAACGGGCCGCCCGGTAATTCCCCGCGCGCCCCGCCCCCGACGGCCTACAGTCGACCGGCGAAGCAGCGCGCGGAGCGTCCGCGCGCCCTCTGACGGAAGCAGCCCATGAGCGACCTCCACACCTACCGGGTCATCGTCCGCGGCACCTGGCACGACCTCACCGACACCGCGCGCGAGCGGCTGCTCGCCGAGGCCGGTGCGCACGGGATGACCAGTATGCGGTTCTCCGAGGAGGGCTCGCTGTCCTATGAGCCGGTGCCGCTGAAGCACTTCTCGATGCGCTATGTGGTGGTCTCCGACCCGGCGGACGGCGACGAGATGGCCGCCGCGCTCGCCGAGGACCGCGCGGAGAGCGCGCTGCGCGCCCTGGGCTACGGCTTCACCGGGCTGCGGTCGACGGTGACCGACCTGGACACCATGAAGATCAACCGGAAGGCCGCGGCCCGCGCAGCTCGGCGGTGAGCGCGAACCGCTCGTGATCGCGCCAGGCGCCGTCGATGAAGAGCATCTTCGGTGAGAACCCCTCGTGCCAAAACCCCTGGCTGCGGGCCAGCGCGAGGGACGCGGTGTTGCCGGGCTGCACATTGATCTCCAGCCGGTGCAGCCGCATCGGGCCGAAGGCGTGGTCCACCACCAGGCCGAGCGCCTCCCCCATGAGCCCCCGTCCGGCGGCGTGCGCGAACGCCCCATAGGCGACCGCGCCGCTCTGGAAGGCGCCGAGCACGATGTTGTTGATGGTGATGAATCCGGCGAGCCGTCCCCCGGCCCGCTCGCACACCAGGAACCCGGCCTTCGCCGGGTCCTCGGTCACCAGCCGGGCATAGGCGGCGTAGGTGGCGGCCGTGGTGGGCGGGAACAGCCAGGGCTGGTGCAGCGCCTTGCTCTCCCGGGCCCGCGCGGTGAACTCCTCCCCGTCGCCCCGGGTGAAGGGCCGGATGCCCACGCGGGGGCCCTCGGCGAGATACGGAGGGGCGGCGTCGTACGGCATCCGGCCAGCGTACGTCGGCCCGCGCGGCGCGGGCCACGGTCCCCCGGGGACCCGGGGTCAGCTCAGCGCGGGTTCTGTCAGGGTCAGCGTGCCCGCGTCCGCGTCCAGGTCCGCCGCCAGGCCGAACGGCACGGTCAGGGCGCCCTCGCCGTGGCCGAACCCGAACTCCTCCACCACCGGCACGCCCAGCGCGCCGAGCCGGTCGGCGAGGACGGCCCGGACCGTGTCGTAGGGGCCGCAGTCCTGCCACGACCCGAGCAGCACCCCGCGCACCCCGTCCAGCCAGCCCGCGCGCAGCAGATGGGTGAGGTCGCGGTCCAGCCGGTACGGCTCCTCCCCCACGTCCTCCAGACAGAGCAGGCCCCCGGCGGCGGAGCGGCGGGCGTGCGGGGTGCCGAGGTCGGAGGCCAGCAGCGACAGACAGCCGCCGAGCAGCACACCGCGCGCCCGGCCCGGCACCAGCGCCGGTCCGCCGGAGGCCAGGGTCAGCACGGTCTCCGGGGCGAACAGGGTGGCCCGCAGATGGTCCTGGGCCCGGGTGTTCTTGAGGAAGTCGACGCCCGCCGCCATCGGTCCGTGCAGGGTGGCCAGGCCGAGCCGGGTGGCGAACGCCTCGTGCAGCGCGGTGATGTCGCTGAAGCCGACGAACACCTTCGGCCCGGCGGCCCGCATCGCCTCCCAGTCGAGCAGCTCCACCATGCGCTGCGCCCCATAGCCGCCCCGGGCGCAGAGCACCGCGGCGACGGACGGGTCGCACCAGGCGCGCTGGAGGTCGGCGGCCCGGTCGGCGTCGCTGCCCGCGAGGTACGCGAACCGGGGGTGCCGGTCGAGGACATGGGGCAGGGCGAACGGGTCGAGGTCCCAGCCGCGCAGCAGGTCGAGCCCGGCCTGGAGCCGGTCCTCGGGGACGGGCCCGCTGGGGGCGACGACGGCGACCCGGGCACCGGGCACGAGCCGGGACGGTCGGCGCAGCGCGGGAACGGTGTACGTCATACGATCGGCTCCAGACGGGTCCACATACGGGGCGGCTCCAGACGAGCGCCCATAGGGCCGGGCTCCACACGAACCCACCTACAGGGCGGCTCCACACGGGTCCTCACACGGCCGGGCTCCAGACGAGCCCCCATAGGGCCGGGCTCCACACAAACCCACCTACGGGGCGGCCCCACACGAGCCCCCATACGACCGGGCTCCACACGGGTCCGCATACAGCCGCGCTCCGGACAAGCCCGCACACGGGGCGGCCCCAGCCGGGTCCGCATACAGCCGCGCTCCACACGAACCCACCTACAGGGCGGCCCCAGACGGGTCCTCATACAGCCGCGCTCCGGACGAGCCCACCTACAGGGCGGCTCCAGACGGGTCCTCACACGGCCGCGCTCCGGACGAGCCCGCCCACCGTCCGCTCCGGACCGGTCCCCATACGCTCGGCTTCCCCCGCGGATCGTCACTCGGTCCACTCCAGCGGAGCGGCCCCCGCGGATCGTCACCCGGTCCACTCCAGCGAAGCGGCCCCCGCGGATCGTCACCCGGTCAACTCCAGCGGAGCGGCCCCCGCGGGCAGCCGCAGCCCGAACACCTGGGCGTACAGCGACAGCTCGGCCTCCAGCGCCCGGATCATGGTGTCCGCGCGGCGGAAGCCGTGGCCCTCGCCCTCGAAGGCGAGGTAGGCGTGCGGGACGCCCCGGCCGCGCATCCGGGCGAGGAACCGCTCGGCCTGGACCGGCGGGCAGATCACGTCGTCCAGGCCCTGGAGCAGCAGGAACGGCGCGGTGATCCGCTCGGCGTGCTCGATCGGGGAGCGTTCGGCGTACCGCTCGGGCACCTCGGCGAACGGCCCGACCAGGCTCTCCAGGTACTGGGACTCGAAGTCATGGGTGCCGTCGGCGCTCCAGTCGGTGAGGTCGAGGACGGGGTAGATGATCGTGCCGCAGGCGTAGACGTCGGTGGTGGCGAGGGACGCGGCGGTGGTCCAGCCGCCCGCGCTGCCGCCCCGGACGGCGAGCCGGGCCGGGTCGGCGGTGCCGTCGGCGGCGAGGGCGCGGGCGACGGCCGCGCAGTCCTCGACGTCGACCACGCCCCACTGGCCGCGCAGCCGGTCGCGGTACTCCCGGCCGTATCCGGTGGAGCCGCCGTAGTTGACCTCGGCGACACCGATGCCGCGTGAGGTGAAGTAGGCGATCTCCAGGTCCAGGACCAGGGGGCTGCGGCTGGTGGGCCCGCCGTGCGCCCAGATCACGTACGGCGGCAGTTCCCCGTCGGGCGCGGTGTGCCCGGGGTGGTGGGGCGGGTGGACATGGGCGTGGATGTCCCGTCCGCCGGGGCCCTGGAAGACCCGGGCC
The DNA here is from genome assembly GCF_040652095.1 of Streptomyces sp. NPDC048290. Taxonomy (NCBI): domain Bacteria; kingdom Bacillati; phylum Actinomycetota; class Actinomycetes; order Kitasatosporales; family Streptomycetaceae; genus Streptomyces; species Streptomyces sp. NPDC048290. The sequence continues at coordinate 4,279 of NZ_JBEZLM010000048.1, read as the reverse complement.
TCGGGGCGCGGGTAATAGGCGGGGTCGACAGCGTCGTGGTGCGGGGCGCCGACGACCCGGGTGTGCCCGGTGACGGTGTCGAGCGCGACGACCTCGGCGGCCGTGTACGGGCTCGCGCCGACGGCGACGACCTGTTCGCCGTCGGCGGCGAGGGTGCCGCCGAAATCGGTCCAGGGTCCGGCGGCGTCGGCGATCTCCCCGGTGGCCGGGTCGAGCAGTCCGAGCGCGGCGCCGCCCCGGCCGTGCAGCACGGCGATCCGGCCGTCGGCGAGCGGCGCGAACCAGCGCAGCCCGATCTTCCACAGCGGTCCGCCGAACTCCTCCTCGCGGGGGCACAGCGGCCGTCCGTCGCGGTAGAGGTTCCACCAGCCGGTGCGGTCGCTGGAGTACAGCAGGGAGCCGTCGGCGGCGAACTCGGCCTGCGCGATGGACTCCTCGGGCCCGCCCGCGACCGTGCGCGCCCCCGTGAGGGCGCCGTCGGCGCTCACGTCGGCGAGCAGCAGCTCGGTGCCGTCCCACGGCATACGGGGATGGTCCCAGCCGAGCCAGACCGCGCGCCGCCCGTCGGGCGAGAGCCGGGGCCCGGTGACGAACCGGTGCCGCTCGGGCGTGAGTTCCCGTACCGCCGACCGGTCCTCGGCGGCGGACCCGTCCAGCGGTACGGCGGCCAGGACGCGGCGGACGTCGGCGGGGCGGTCGCCGGTGTACTCCTCCAGGACGCACCACACCTCGCCCCGGTCGGTGTGGAGCTGCGGGTCGGCCCAGCGCAGTCCGCCGCCGACCGGGGAGAGCGGGGTCAGCGGGACGGGGTCGCCGCCGGGCCGGTGACGGTAGAGCCGCTGGTCGGCGAGGTGGGTGAAGACGATCAGCGGTCCACCGTCGGTGGGGACGCCCGCCCAGGGCTGTCCGCCGTACTCGATGACCCGGCTGCGGACGTTCCAGGGCGCGGGCAGGACGGACTCGGTGGTGCCGTCGGCGCGACGGCGGACCAGGGCGCGCCGGCCGCCTTCGGTGGGCCGGGGTTCGGTCCACCAGATCTCGTCGCCGACGATGCCCACGTACTCGGGGTTGCCGTCGTGGGCGGCGGCGAGGGCCGCGTCGACGGGGGACGGCCAGGAGCCGTAGGGAAGGGTCGTCATGTCGGGGTCCCTCTCGCTCACGCGGTCCGCAGGAACCGGTCGAGGACCTGGACGCCGAAGTGCAGGGCCTCGACGGGCACGCGTTCGTCGACGCCGTGGAAGAGGGCCTGGTAGTCGAAGCCCTCGGGCAGCTTCAGCGGGGCGAAGCCGTAGCCGGTGATGCCGAGCCGGGAGAACTGCTTGGCGTCGGTGCCGCCGGACATGCAGTAGGGCACCACATGGCCCTCGGGCGCGTACTCCTGGACGGCGGCCCGCATCCGGGCGAACGTCGGTGAGTCCACCGGCGCCTGGAGGGCGACCTCGCGGTGTGCGAACTCCCAGTCGACGTCGGGGCCGGTCAGCGCGTCGAGCGTGGTGCGGAACTCGTCCTCGCCGCCGGGCAGATACCGTCCGTCGACGTACGCGACCGCCTCGCCGGGGATGACATTGACCTTGTATCCGGCGCTGAGCATGGTCGGGTTGGCGCTGTTGCGGACGGTCGACTCGACCAGCTTGGCGGCCGGGCCCAGCTTGCCGAGCAGGGCGTCGACGTCGTCCAGGTCGGGGTCGACGCCGTAGAGGGCGCCGAGTTCGGTGAGGGCGGCGATCACGGTCGGGGTGAGCCGCGTCGGCCATTCGTGGGCGCCGATCCGGGCGACGGCGGCGGACAGCCGGGTCACCGCGTTCTCCCGGTTGACCTTGGAGCCGTGTCCGGCCCGGCCGCGCGCGGTCAGCTTCAGCCAGCCGGTACCGCGTTCACCTGCGGCGATGGGGTAGATCTGGCGTCCGGAGCCGTCGTGGAAGGTGAACGCGCCGGACTCGCTGACGCCCTCGGTACAGCCCTCGAACAGGTCGGCGTGCCGGTCGGCGAGGAACCCGGAGCCGTCCTCGGCGCTGGCCTCCTCGTCGGCGGTGAACGCGATCACCACGTCCCGCCGGGGCCGCACGCCCTCACGGACCCAGGAGCGGACGGCGGCCAGGATCATCGCGTCCATGTTCTTCATGTCGACGGCGCCGCGCCCCCAGACCACGCCGTCGCGGATCTCCCCGGAGAACGGGTGCACGCTCCAGTCGGCGGCCTCGGCGGGGACGACGTCCAGATGGCCGTGGACGAGCAGCGCGTCGGCGGACGGGTCGGTGCCCGGGAAGCGGGCGACGACATTGGTGCGGCCGGGGACGCGTTCCAGGAGCACCGGCTCAAGTCCGGCGTCGGCGAGCCGTTCGGCGGCGTACTCGGCGGCGGGCCGCTCCTGGCAGTCGCCGCCGCCCCGGTTGGTGGTGTCGATCCGGATCAGGTCGGAGGTGAACTCGACGACCTCGTCCAGGGCCCGCTGGTCAGCCATACTGCTCCTCCACGGCGGCCGAGACGATGGTGGTGACCGCCTTGAAGGTGCGGATCGCCGCGTACATGGTCGGCTCGGCGTAGCCGATCCTGCGCTCCCCGGTGCGCTCCACGCCGGGCACGACGGTCGCGGCCATCGCGAGGTGCTCGGCGTCGAACTCCAGCTCCATGCGGTGCGGCCCGGCGGCGGCCGGTTCGTGCCGCACGGCCAGCGCGGTGGCTTCCTTGGCGGCGGCCCGGATGTCGGCGGCGGTCCTGGCGGGCGTACGGCACACGGCCGCGTACCGCGACACATGGTCCTTGACGGCGACCTTGCGGGCCTCGGGGGCGTAGCCCAGGGCGTCCTGGCAGGCCACGTCGTCACCGGTGACCAGGACGACCGGGACGCCGTACTCGGCGACGACATGCGCGTTGAGGAAGCCCTCGCTGGCGCGGACGCCGTTCAGCCAGACGCCGGTGATGGAGTTGGCGAGGTAGGTGTGGGCGAGGACGCCCTCGTCCCCGGCGCCCGCGTGATAGCCGATGAAGGCGATGCCGTCGATGTCGCCGTGCTGGACGCCCTCGACCATGGAGAGCGGCTTGTGGCGGCCGGTGAGCATCTCGGCGCGCTCGTCGAGGCGCTCCAGGAGCAGATTGCGCATGGTCCAGTGCGCCTCGTTGATCAGCACCTCGTCGGCGCCGCCGTCGAAGAAGCCGAGCACGGCGGCGTTGACGTCGGAGGTGAACATCGACCGGCACCGCTCCCACTGCGGTGTCCCGGGCAGCACGTCGGCCGGCCAGGTGACACCGGTGGCGCCCTCCATGTCGGCACTGATCAGGATTTTCATGGTGCGCACGTTACGCGGTGACCTGGGACCGGACCAGGAGGGGGCTACCGAAGATTTTCCGTCAGGACGGCTGATCGGCGCCAGAAACAGCGGTGGTGTCCACCAAGACACCGATTTTGTCGATGCGGTGCTCCGGGTTGCCCATCTCGTCCCGCCAGAAGTTGCCCGCCGCGTCGTCCTCCGGCGTGGCACAGGTGGACACCGTGATCATGGCCTCGGTGGGGGTCTCGCCGGGCCTGCCCGGGACGGCGGCGCGCTGCGCCTCCAGCGAGGCGGGGGTGCGGAAGGACGTCTCGCGGGTCTCGGTGATCCGGTAGGTGTAGCGCACGCCGTCGAAGTCGACGGTCACGGTGTCGTCCACCGCGAGGTCCGGCAGGTCGCGCAGCGGTCCTCCGGCGCTGAGCCGGTGGGCGGTGACGAGATAGTTGCCGATCTCCCCGGGGCCGACGCCCCCGTCATCGCCGTAGGGGCTGGCGCCGACGCCCTCGTTCTGTAGGTCGGTCCCGGGCCGGTCGTCCGTGGTGCCCTCGTAGGGGACTATCTCCAGGGCGTCGAGCCCTATGTCCGGGATGGCGAGCGAGGCGGACTCGGTGCGGGGGTCGGCGTCCGGCGTCGGGGCGGCGGGGGACGGCTCCGAGGACGCCGAGGGGGCGGGGACGTCGGCGGGGACATCCGCGGGGGTGGCCGCCGGGGTGGCGGACGGGGGCGAGGCGGAGGCACTCGGCGTGGCCGAGTCCACACACCCGGTGAGGAAGAAGGCGAGTGCCGCGGCGACGGTGACGGAGGCACTGCGCCGAGCGGTCATACCGTCGAGCATAAGCGCGTAGGGGGCACTCGGGGCGGTCGATTCCGATCCCTGTGGACTGTCTGTCGGGCACATGTGGGGGACGTGTCCGGGCGCTGTCGGGGACCGGGTGGCGGGCGGGCGGCCCTCGCGGCCCGTCGGGACCGGACCGCTGGCGCAGATGCCGGGCGAGCGCCCGCTCCAGCCT
>NZ_JBEZLM010000047.1:0-26771 GCF_040652095.1 Streptomyces sp. NPDC048290 | reverse complement strand
AGTAGCTCCGCTACGAGGGCTTCCGCCCGGCACACCGAGAGCACGCACCGAACGCCGCTCCTTCTCCCACGGAGATCCATCAGACACCCCCTAGCTCCCCTCGGCGAGCGCCCCGAGCAGCCGCGGCAAGGCCGTCCCGATCGGCTCCCGTACGACGTCGTCGGCGCGGTCGTCGTACGGGGTCGGCTCGGCGTTGACGATGACCAGCCGGGCCCCGTGGTCGGCGGCGAGCCCCGCGAGCCCGGCGGCGGGCTGGACCTGGAGGCTGCTGCCGACGGCGAAGAACACCTGGCACGCCTTGGTGACGGCCACCGCCTCCGCCAGCACCCCGGGATCGAGCCGCTCCCCGAACATCACCGTCGTGGACTTCAGGATGCCCCCGCACTCCCGGCACGGCGGGTCCTCCTCCCCGGCCGCCACCCGGGCGAGCGCCTCCGCCATCGACCCGCGCGCACCACACCCCGTGCACACCACGCTCCGGGCACTGCCGTGCAGCTCCAGCACCTTGCGGGCGGGCATCCCGGCGAGCTGGTGCAGCCCGTCGACGTTCTGCGTGATCACCCGCACCGGCACCCCGGACCGCTCCAGCGCGGCCACGGCCCGGTGCGCGTCATTGGGCTCGGCGCTCAGCGCCCGCCCCTCCCGCCGCATCCGCCAGGCCCGCCGCCGGATCTCCGGATCCCCCATGTAGTACGAGTACGTCACCAACTTCTCGGCCTCAGGATCACGCCGCCACACCCCATTGGGCCCCCGGTAGTCGGGGATTCCGGAGTCGGTACTGATACCGGCCCCGCTGAGCAGGGCGACGAGGGGCTTGGTCATGGGGTCGAGGGTAGGGCGGGGGGATCGGGCGGGCGAACAGATATCCCCGCCCGATCTCCCCGAGACCGGGGTATCCCGCCGACCCGGGTGTTAGCGTCCGTCCATGGCCAAGGTCACCGTCGAACTCGATGCCGAACTCGTCGTGGAAGTCATGGTCCTGGCGGGTGTCGGCAACCCCCAGGACGCCGTGGAACTCGTCGTCCGGGACTACATCCAGCGCGGTCACCGTACGGAGGCCCGCACCGCCACCCGGGACGAGGCGCTGCGGACCATCGACATCAAGCCACGCCTCCAAGAGGGCTGAGGCGGTCAGGCGATCCGCTCGCCGTTCTCCAGCTCCACCGTGCCCGAGCCGTCGGCCAGGACGTCCAGCGCGGCCCGGACCCGGGGTCCCAGCGGGCCCAGCAGGTAGGGGTCCAGTTCGGCGGGCGGCACCAGCCGCCAGGACACCAGCTCCTCCTCCTGGAGCCGGATCGCCTTGAGGTCCGTCTCGCTCAGCACCCCGCCGTCGTACAGATACGCCACCAGCGGCGGCCAGCCCGCCCGGTACACCCAGTCCACGGCGAGCAGCCGGCCCAGTGGACGGTCGAGGCCGATCTCCTCCAGCGTCTCGCGGTGGGCGCCCTGCCGGGGCGTCTCGCCGTCGTCCGACTCGATGGTGCCGCCGGGCAGCGCCCAGCCGTCCCGGTAGTTCGGCTCGACCAGCAGCACCCGCCCCTCCGCGTCCCGGAAGAGCGCGGCGGCACCGGCGAGGACACGCGGCAGCCCGGCGATGTACGTGGCGAAATCAGGAGTGGTCACCCGGCAAGGGTAGCCAGCCCCCGCCGCCCGCCGGGGGGCATGACGGCGGGGCCGCGCTCCGGTTAAGGTCGCAGCGGCGCGACTGCCTTGATCCGCTCAAGGCCCGAAGAGCGAGGGGAGAGCAACGTGGCAGACGCTGCTGGCGTGCGCGGTACCCGGCGGGTACTGGTCGCCGCCGACAAGTTCAAGGGGTCGCTGACGGCGGTCGAGGTCGCCGAGCGGGTGGCCGCCGGACTGCGCCGGGTCGTCCCGGACCTCACCGTGGAGTCCCTCCCGGTGGCCGACGGCGGCGACGGCACGGTGGCCGCCGCCCTCGCCGCCGGTTTCGTACGGCACGAGGTACGGGTCGCCGGGCCGCTCGGCGCTCCGGTGACCGCGGCGTTCGCGCTGCGCGAGGGCACCGCCGTGGTCGAGATGGCGGAGGCCAGCGGACTCCAGCGCCTCCCCGACGGCGTCTTCGCCCCGCTGCGCGCCTCGACCTACGGAACCGGCGAAATTTTGCAGGCCGCGCTGGACGCGGGCGCCCGGACCGTCGTCCTCGGCGTCGGCGGCAGCGCCACGACGGACGGCGGCGCGGGCATGCTCACCGCACTCGGCGCCCGCTTCCTGGACAGCGACGGCCACCCGGTCCCCCCGGGCGGCGGCGCCCTCACCACGCTGGCGACCGCCGACCTCACCGCCCTCGACCCCCGCCTCACCCATATCGACCTCGTCCTCGCCAGCGACGTCGACAACCCCCTGACCGGCCCCAAGGGCGCCCCGGCGGTGTACGGCCCCCAGAAGGGCGCCTCCCCGGACGACGTGGCCCGGCTGGACGCGGCGCTCACCCACTACGCCGAGGTACTGACAGAGACCGCGGGACCGAAGGCGGCCGGGTTCGCCGTCTCCCCGGGCGCGGGCGCGGCGGGCGGTCTCGGGTACGGCGCCCTGATCGCCGGTGCCCGCTTCCGCCCCGGTATCGAGGTCATGCTCGACGTCCTGGGCTTCGCCCCCGCCCTGGCCCGCGCCGATCTCGTCATCACCGGCGAGGGCTCGCTCGACGAGCAGACCCTGCACGGCAAGGCCCCGGCCGGGGTGGCGGCTGCGGCCCGCGCGGCGAGCAAGGACGTCGTAGCGGTCTGCGGACGCCTGGCCCTCCCCCCGAAGACCCTGGGCCGCGCGGGCATCCGCCGCGCCTACCCCCTCACCGCCGAGGAACCCGACATCACCCGCTGCATCACGGAAGCGGGCCCCCTCCTGGAACGCGTGGCCCAGAAGATCGCCCACGACTACCTGACCTGACTCCAGGAACACCCCCCCCAGGGACACCCCCCCAGGGGCGCGGGGAACCGCGCACCCAGCCCCCACCAACCCGCCCCATGACACCCACGGCCGAGGAACCCCCTCAGGGGCGCGAGGAACCGCGCACCCAGCCCCCACCAACCCGCACTCACTCACTCACCCACCCACAGACCAGCCCCGCCAGCCCCGATTCCGCACACAAAAAGGCCCCGGACCAGCAACCTCGCCAGTCCGGGGCACCCAGCGGAGCGCTACGGCAACTGCGCCGCCCGAGACTCCCGCCGATTGTCACGGAAGTTGTTCACCCGCCGAGCCGTGGCGAACAGCGGAATCACCGCGCCCATCACCAGCTGAAGCGCGCACCCGGTCTGGAGCAGCAGCTGCCCGCTGGGCGCGTCGAAGGCCCACGCCGCGAGCAACCCCATGCTGACCACGATCCACGACAGCATCGCGACGGCGAGCCGCCCGCGCGGCTTGGGGTACTCGACCCGGCTCACCATCAGCCAGGCCGTCCCGAGGATCGCCAGCAGCGTCGCCACGAAGGGCAGCTCAAGCAGCACGATGGAGACCACCGTCAGCGCCCCGAAGGGGCTGGGCATACCCTGGAACATGCCGTTGGGCGGGGTCACACAGGAGAACCGGGCCAGCCTGAGGACCACGGCGAGCAGCACCACGATCGCTCCGACCGCGGCCACTCTCTGGTGCGCGTCGTCCGCGACCATGCCGTAGACCAGCACGAAGTACGCCGGGGCCAGTCCGAAGCTGATCAGGTCGGAGAGGTTGTCCAGCTCGGCGCCCATGGGGGAGGAGCGCAGCTTGCGCGCGACCAGGCCGTCGAACAGGTCGAAGACCGCCGCGCAGAGCATCAGGATCACCGCCGTGGCCGCGCTGTGGCGGGCCATGCCGGTCTCCTGGCTGCCGGTGAGGTGCGGGATCAGGATGCCGGTGGTGGTGAAGTACACCGCCATGAAGCCGCACGTGGCGTTGCCGAGGGTGAGGGTGTCCGCTATCGACAGGCGGAGCGAGAGCGGCATCTCCTCGTCTTCGTCGGGTTCCTCGGCCTCGGGCACCCAGCCCGCCTGGGTCTCCGGGTCAATCACGGTCAATGCGAGTCACCCCAGCCACGGTCTTCTGACCGACCTCGACCGCGACCTCCACGCCCTCCGGCAGATAGAGGTCGACACGTGAGCCGAAGCGGATCAGTCCGATCCGGTCGCCCTGCTCGACCTTGGTGCCCTCGGGCACGTACGGCACGATACGCCGGGCGACGGCGCCGGCGATCTGGATCATCTCGATGTCGCCCAGCTCGGTGTCGAAGTGCCACACCACCCGCTCGTTGTTCTCGCTCTCCTTGTTGAAGGCGGGAACGAAGCCACCGGGGATGTGCTCGACCGAGGTGACCGTGCCGGACAGCGGGGCGCGGTTGACATGAACATTGAGTGGGCTCATGAAGATCGCGACCCGGGTCCGGCCGTCCTTCCACGGCATGATGCTCTGCACCACACCGTCGGCGGGGGAGATGACCGTGCCGGTGGCGATCTCACGCTCGGGGTCGCGGAAGAACCACAGCATCCCCGCCGCGAGGGCGGTGGCGGGGACGGCGACGGCCTTGGCGGCGCCCGAGCGGCGGGCGCGCAGCAGGCTGACGGCTGCGGTGGCGACGGTAGGGAGAAGCCACGGCGAGGCTCCGCGCGCGAGGCGTACGCCGGCCAGGCTGTCTCGGTGTGCAGAGGTTTGGCTGTGGGGCATGGATGACCTTCGTAGCGGGTGATGCCGCACTGGACGGGGGACGGCGGCTGTCCGGCGATCGTAGCGGTTCATGGCCACAACTGGGTAAGCCAGGAAGCCGAGTCGGCGGCCGGACACCGCCTACGGGGTGTGATCTTCTTCTCGAACAAAACACCCTGTCTCCGGCATTCAGCCCTGGAACCGATACTCTTCGAGCAGCCTGCGCCCGATGATCATTTTCTGGATCTCGGCGGTGCCCTCCCCGATGAGCAGCATCGGGGCCTCCCGGTAGAGGCGCTCGATCTCGTACTCCTTGGAGAAGCCGTACCCGCCGTGGATACGGAAGGCGTCCTCCACGACCTCCTTGCAGTACTCGGAGGCGAGGTACTTCGCCATCCCCGCTTCAAGGTCGTTTCGTTCGCCGGAATCCTTTTTGCGTGCCGCGTTCACCATCATCGCATGGGCCGCCTCCACCTTGGTGGCCATCTCCGCCAGCTTGAACTGGATGGCCTGGTGCTGGGCGATCGGCCTGCCGAACGTATGGCGCTGCTGGGCGTAGCTCACACCCAGCTCGAAGGCACGCTGGGCGACCCCGCAGCCACGGGCCGCGACATTGACCCGGCCCACCTCCACACCGTCCATCATTTGGTAAAAACCCCGGCCAGTGGTGCCGCCGAGCACGCGATCGGCCGGAATGCGCAGTCCGTCCATGATCAGCTCGGTGGTGTCGACGCCCTTGTAGCCCATCTTGTCGATCTTGCCGGGGATGGTGAGTCCGGGGCGGACCTCGCCGAAGCCGGGCTCCTTCTCCACCAGGAACGTCGTCATCGACCGATGCGGCGCGGTGCCCTCCGGGTACCCCTCGTCGGTCCGTACCAGCACCGCCACCAGCGACGACGTACCGCCGTTGGTGAGCCACATCTTCTGGCCGGTCAGGGTGTACGCGTCGCCGTCGCGCACCGCCTTGGAGGTGATCGCCGAGACATCCGAGCCGAGAGCCGGCTCCGACATCGAGAACGCGCCCCGCACGTCCCCGGCCGCCATCCTCGGCAGGAAGTGCGCCTTCTGCTCCTCCGTGCCGTGCTGCTTGAGCATGTACGCCACGATGAAGTGCGTGTTGATGATCCCGGAGACCGACATCCAGCCCCGGGCGATCTCCTCCACACACAGCGCGTACGTCAGCAGGGACTCGCCCAGACCGCCGTACTCCTCCGGGATCATCAGGCCGAACAGGCCGAGTTCCCTGAGGCCGTCCACGATCTGCTGGGGGTACTCGTCGCGGTGCTCCAGCTCGGTGGCGACCGGGATGATCTCCTTGTCGACGAAGTCACGGACCGTCGCGAGGATCTCCCGCTGGATGTCGGTGAGACCGGCGGTCTGGGCGAGGCGGCTCATTCAGCTCTCCTGAAGCTCCGGGCGGCCGGGCTGTTCTCCGCCGCGCTCCTTGATGTACGTCTCGGTGGGGACCATGACCTTGCGGCGGAAGACGCAGACCAGGGTGCCGTCCTGCTTGTAGCCCTTGGTCTCGACGTGCACGATCCCGCGGTCGTTCTTCGACTTCGACGGCCACTTGTCGAGGACCGTGGTCTGGCCGTACAGCGTGTCGCCGTGGAACGTCGGTGCCACATGGCGCAGCGACTCGATCTCCAGGTTGGCGATGGCCTTGCCGGACACGTCCGGCACGCTCATGCCCAGCAGCAGCGAGTAGATGTAGTTGCCGACGACGACGTTCCTGCCGAAGTCGGTGGTCTGCTCCGCGTAGTGGCTGTCCAGGTGGAGCGGGTGGTGGTTCATGGTGAGGAGGCAGAAGAGGTGGTCGTCGTACTCGGTGACCGTCTTGCCCGGCCAGTGCTTGTAGACCGCGCCGACCTCGAACTCCTCGTAGGTGCGTCCGAACTGCATCTGTGCTCAGTCCTCCGGGATCTCGAACGTCGATGTGCGGGACATCCCCGCCGCCCGGCCCTTGCCCGCGACGACCAGCGCCATCTTCCGGCTGGCCTCGTCGATCATCTCGTCGCCGAGCATCGCCGAGCCCTTCTTGCCGCCCGCCTCGGACGTGTAGTACGCGTACGCGTCCAGGATCAGCTCGGCGTGGTCGTAGTCGGCCTGGGACGGCGAGAAGATCTCGTTGGACGCCTCCACCTGGCCCGGGTGCAGCACCCACTTGCCGTCGAAGCCCAGTGCCGCGGCCCGGCCGGCGACCTCGCGGTAGCCGTCGACGTTGCGGATCTGGAGGTAGGGGCCGTCGATCGCCTGGAGGTCGTTGGCGCGGGCCGCCATCAGGATCTTCATCAGGATGTAGTGATAGGCGTCCGCCGGATAGCCGGGCGGCTGCTCGCCCACCACCAGCGACTTCATGTTGATGGACGCCATGAAGTCGGCCGGGCCGAAGATGATGGTCTCCACCCGCGGGCTGGCCTCGGCGATCGCGTTGACGTTGTTCAGCCCCCGCGCGTTCTCGATCTGCGCCTCGATGCCGATCCGGCCGACCTCGAAGCCCATGGTCTTCTCGATCTGGGTGAGCAGCAGGTCGAGGGCCACGATCTGCTGGGCGTCCTGCACCTTCGGCAGCATGATGCAGTCCAGGTTCGGGCCCGCGCCCTCCACCACGGTCACCACATCGCGGTACGTCCACTCCGTCGTCCAGTCGTTGACCCGCACCACACGGGTCTTGCCCGTCCAGTCGCCCTCGTTGAGGAACTTGACGATGGTGTGCCGTGCCTCCGGCTTGGCGAGCGGCGCGCAGGCGTCCTCCAGGTCCAGGAACACCTGGTCCGCGGGCAGCCCCTGGGCCTTCTCCAGGAAGCGCGGGTTGCTGCCCGGGACCGCGAGGCAGGAACGCCGCGGACGCAGTCGGTTCACGGGCGTTGTCATGCGGGGACCTCCAGGGGGTCGAGCTGGTTCGCTGTGCGGATCTCGTCGACGATACGGCCGATGATCCCGGTGATGTCGAAGTCCTTCGGGGTGAAGACGGCGGCCACTCCGGCGGCCCTGAGCTGCTCGGCGTCCGCGTTCGGGATGATCCCGCCGGCGATCACCGGGATGTCCCCGGCGCCCGCCTCGCGCAGCCGCACCAGCACGTCCGGGACCAGTTGGGCGTGCGAGCCGGACAGGATGGACAGGCCCACCGCGTGCACGTCCTCGGCGATGGCGGCGTCCACGATCTGCGCCGGGGTGAGCCGGATGCCCTGGTACACCACCTCGAAACCGGCGTCCCGGGCCCGTACCGCGATCTGCTCGGCCCCGTTGGAGTGCCCGTCCAGGCCCGGCTTGCCGACCAGGAAGCGCAGCTTGCCCGCGTTCAGCTCGCGGGCCGTGCGCTCCACCTTCAGGCGGACCCCGGCCAGTGCGCTGCCCTCCTCCACCGGCACCGCGATCGGCGCGGACGACACCCCGGTCGGGGCGCGGAACTCGCCGAACACCTCGCGCAGGGCGCCCGCCCACTCACCGGTCGTGACGCCCGCCCGGACGCACTCCAGGGTCGCGTCCATCAGGTTCTCCGCGCCCGCGGCGGCCTCCTTGAGCCGCTCCAGGGTCTGCGCCACCGTCGGGAAGTGGAACGGGTCGCCCTCGCCCTGCCGGTCCGAGGACTCCTGACGGGTGGTCCGCCACTCCTCGATGGCCCGTATCGCGCGCGCCTCCACCTGCGGGTCCACCGTCATGATCGCGGTGTCCAGATCGGCGGTCAGCGGGTTCGGCTCGGTGGTCTCGAAGATATTGACCCCGACGATCTTCTCCTGGCCCGACTCGATCCGCCCGCGCCGCTCGGCGTGCGAGGAGACCAGTTGCGCCTTGAGATAGCCCGACTCGACGGCGGCCATCGCGCCGCCCATCTCCTCGATGCGGTCCATCTCCGCCAGTGACTCCTTCACCAGCGAGGTGACCTTCTCCTCGATGACGTAGGAGCCGGCGAAGATGTCCTCGTACTCCAGCAGGTCGCTCTCATGGGCCAGCACCTGCTGGATGCGCAGGCTCCACTGCTGGTCCCAGGGGCGGGGCAGGCCCAGTGCCTCGTTCCAGGCGGGCAGTTGCACGGCCCGCGCGCGGGCGTCCTTGGAGAGGGTGACCGCCAGCATCTCCAGCACGATCCGCTGGACGTTGTTCTCCGGCTGCGCCTCGGTCAGCCCCAGCGAGTTGACCTGGACGCCGTAGCGGAACCGGCGCTGCTTGGGGTTCTCGATGCCGTAGCGCTCCCGGGTGACTGTGTCCCAGATGCGGGAGAAGGCCCGCATCTTGCACATCTCCTCGATGAACCGGACGCCCGCGTTCACGAAGAACGAGATCCGCGCCACCACATCGCCCTTGCGGTCCTCGGCGATCTGCCCCGACGCGAACACCGCGTCCAGCACCGCGATCGCCGTCGACATCGCGTACGCGATCTCCTGGACCGGGGTCGCCCCCGCCTCCTGGAGGTGGTAGCTACAGATGTTGATGGGGTTCCACTTGGGGATGTTGTTGACCGTGTAGCAGATCATGTCCGTGGTCAGCCGCAGCGACGGGACCGGCGGGAACACATGGGTGCCCCGGGACAGGTACTCCTTGACGATGTCGTTCTGGGTGGTGCCCTGGAGGCGGGTGATGTCGACGCCCTGCTCCTCCGCGACCACCTGGTACAGCGCCAGCAGCCACATCGCGGTGGCGTTGATGGTCATGGAGGTGTTCATCTGCTCCAGCGGGATGTCCTGGAACAGCCGGCGCATGTCACCGAGGTGCGCGACCGGCACGCCGACCCGGCCGACCTCGCCCCGCGCCAGGATGTGGTCGCAGTCGTAGCCGGTCTGGGTCGGCAGGTCGAACGCCACCGAAAGACCGGTCTGCCCCTTGGCGAGATTGCGCCGGTACAGCTCGTTGGACGCCTCCGCCGTGGAGTGGCCGGCGTAGGTGCGCATGAGCCATGGCCGGTCCTTCTCCGGGCGCTCGGGGCCCGGCTGACGCTCCGTCATCCGCGGTCCCTCACACGTTCCGGAAGCGGTTGATGGCGTCGATGTGCCGGGCGCGCTTCTCCGTGTCCCGCACCCCGAGACCTTCCTCCGGCGCCAGGCACAGCACGCCCACCTTGCCCTGGTGGAGATTGCGGTGGACGTCGTAGGCGGCCTGGCCGGTCTCCTCCAGGGCGTACACCTTGGAGAGCGTGGGGTGGATCTTGCCCTTGGCGACCAGCCGGTTGGCCTCCCACGCCTCGCGGTAGTTGGCGAAGTGCGAGCCGATGATCCGCTTCAGCGACATCCACAGATAGCGGTTGTCGTACTCGTGCTGGAAGCCGGAGGTGGAGGCGCAGGTGACGATGGTGCCGCCCTTGCGGGTCACATAGACCGAGGCGCCGAAGGTCTCCCGGCCGGGGTGCTCGAAGACGATGTCGACGTCCTCGCCGCCGGTCAGCTCGCGGATGCGCTTGCCGAACCGCTTCCACTCGCGCGGGTCCTGCTCGTGCTCGTCCTTCCAGAACCGGTAGCCCTCGGCGTTGCGGTCGATGATCGCCTCGGCGCCCATGGCCCGGCAGATCGCCGCCTTCTGCTCGCTGGAGACCACACAGATCGGGTTGGCGCCGCCGGCCAGCGCGAACTGGGTGGCGTAGGAGCCGAGGCCGCCGCTGGCGCCCCAGATCAGCACGTTGTCGCCCTGCTTCATCCCGGCCCCGTTGCGGGAGACGAGCTGCCGGTAGGCGGTGGAGTTGACCAGGCCGGGCGCGGCGGCCTCCTCCCAGCTCAGATGGTCCGGCTTGGGCATCAGCTGGTTGGACTTGACGAGCGCGATCTCGGCGAGGCCGCCGAAGTTGGTCTCGAAGCCCCAGATCCGCTGCTCCGGGTCGAGCATGGTGTCGTTGTGCCCGTCGGACGACTCCAGCTCCACGGAGAGACAGTGCGCGACGACCTCGTCGCCGGGCCGCCAGGCGTTGACCCCGGGTCCGGTGCGCAGCACCACACCCGCGAGGTCGGAGCCGATGACGTGGTACGGCAGGTCGTGCCGCTTGGTCAGCTCGCTGAGGCGGCCGTAGCGCTCCAGGAAGCCGAAGGTGGACAGCGGCTCGAAGATCGAGGTCCACACGGAGTTGTAGTTGACCGAGGAGGCCATCACGGCCACCAGGGCCTCGCCGGGGCCCAGTTCGGGCACCGGGACGTCGTCCAGGTGGATCGACTTGCGCGGGTCCTTGTCCCGCGTCTCCAGACCCGCGAACAGCTCCGTCTCGTCCTTGTGCACGGTGATCGCGCGGTACGACTCGGGGAGCGGCAGTGCGGCGAAGTCGGCGGCGCTGGCGTCGGCCGACTGGATCGCGTCCAGGATGTCCTTCACGGTCACGGTGTTGCCTCCGGCGAATGGCGCCCTGAGGGAGGGGCGCTGAGGGGACGTCGGTGGTGCTGCTGAGGGTGAGGGGGGTGCGCCGCCGTTCCGGCGGGCGGTGGTGGTGCTGTTCGGCAGCGCTTTGTGGCGCGGGAGGGTGCCTGTGACGCAGGCGTCCGACGGGGCGAGGGGTGTACTCACCGGGACGGGCCGGACCTCTTCAACGTATGACACCCCGTGTCAGCTGACAAGGCACTGAGTGCCAAGAATCGCGCTCAGGTGAAATCTTTACGTAACAAGTGAGCGATGATCGATCAGATGGGGGGTGGGTGAAGGCCGGAGAGCGGGGAAAAGGGGTGGGAAACGGGACAGGGGCCGCGGTCCGATGACCGCGGCCCCTGTGTGGCCCTTTGCCCCCCCGTCGGGGCGGACCGTGCTCGCTACGACCGTTCCTTCAGCGCCTCTTCGATGGTGCGCATCACCTCGTCCAGCGGGGCGTCCGTACGGGCCACCGTGACCAGGACCTCACCGTGCGCCGAGGCCGCCGAGGAGGCCGGCTTCGCGGGGGTGGCGCGGCCCGCCATGATGCCGGAGCCGAACGTCTTGCGGACGATCGCGAAGGCGTGGTCGAGCTGTGCCTCCACATCGCCCTGTCCACCGGCCCGCAGCCAGCGCCGCAGGACGTGGTTGTGGGCGGTGACCACGGCGGAGGCGGCGACCTCGGCGAGCAGCGGATCGTCGTTGGCGTCGTCGTCGTGCGCGTGCTCGTCGAAGTGGCCGAGGAGATAGCGGGTGAAGAGGCGTTCGTAACGGGCCACCGAGGCGATCTCGGCCTCGCGCAGGGTGGGCACCTCACGTGTCAGCTTGTAGCGGGCGACCGAGATCTCCGGGCGGGCCGCGTACATCTTCATGACTTCCTTGATGCCCCGGCACACCGTGTCGAGCGGATGCTCGTGCGCCGGGGCCGCGTTGAGGACCGCCTCGGCGCGGATCAGGGTGTCGTCGTGGTCGGGGAAGATCGCCTCTTCCTTGGAGCGGAAGTGGCGGAAGAAGGTGCGGCGGGCGACCCCGGCCTGGGCCGCGATCTCGTCGACGGTGGTCGCCTCGTACCCCTTGGTGGCGAACAGCTCCATCGCCGCCGCCGCCAGTTCCCGGCGCATTTTCAGCCGCTGGCTGGCCGCACGGCTGCCCGCCGCACTCTCCGGTGCGTCGGGCGTGGCGGGTGTACGTGAGGACTTGGCGGGCTGGGACATGACCTGAACGTACTGCATGTGCGCAGCTTGATGCGCGTGCCGGGGGTCTCCCCGGCCTCGCGCGGGCGCGGGCGCGGCGGGCGGTACGGGCGGCCGGGCGGCGGCCGGGTCGAGCAGCCCGCCCCACTCGGCCCCCGCGCCGAACCAGGCGTCGATCCGGTCCTGGAGGCGTTCCGGGCGGGGGTGGGGGGTGGCGGGCGGTGCGGCGGGAGTGGGGGTGTCGTCGGCAGGGCTGCCGGGGGTGGCGCTCGGGGGGTGGGGCGTCTCGGGGCCGGTGCCTGTGGGGCTGCGTGTTGCTGGGGCAGTGGTCCTGGGCTCAGTGGTCCTGGGCTCGGGGGCCCCGGGCTTCCCGGTCCTGGGGGACTCGTGTCCGGGGCCGGCGGTGCCGGGCCCGGTGCCCGTGAGTGGCCCGGGGGCGGGTGTGGGGGAACCCGCCCCCGGGGGCCCGGTCGCCCCGGGATCGCGCGCCCCGCCGGTCGCGTCCCCTCCGGGGCCGTGGGCGGGGGCGGACGTCGGGCGCATGGTCAGCGGCGGGCGTACTCGCGGAAGCCGCGGCCCGTCTTGCGGCCGAGGCAGCCCGCCGCCACCAGATGCTCCAGCAGCGGGGCCGGGGCGAGGCCCGGCTCGCGGAACTCGCGGTGCAGCACCTTCTCGATGGCCAGCGAGACATCCAGGCCGACCACGTCCAGCAGCTCGAACGGGCCCATCGGGTAGCCGCCGCCCAGCTTCATCGCCGCGTCGATGTCGTCCAGCGAGGCGTAGTGGTCCTGGACCATCTTGATCGCGTTGTTGAGATACGGGAACAGCAGCGCGTTCACGATGAAACCGGCCCGGTCGCCGCAGTCCACGGGGTGCTTGCGCAGCGTCCCGCACACCTCCCGGACGGTCGCGTGGACCTCGTCGGAGGTCAGCACCGTACGGACCACCTCGACCAGCTTCATCGCCGGGGCCGGGTTGAAGAAGTGCATACCGATGACGTCCTGCGGCCGGGAGGTGGCACGGGCGCAGGCGACGACCGGGAGCGAGGAGGTGGTCGTGGCCAGCACCGCGCCCGGCTTGCACACCTTGTCCAGCGTCGCGAACAGCTGCCGCTTGACCTCCAGGTCCTCGGCGACCGCCTCCACCGCCAGATCGACGTCCACGAAGGCGTCGTAGGACCCGGCCGGGGTGATCCGGTCCAGGGTCTTCGCCGCGGCCTCGGAGGTCATCCGGCCCTTGTCGACCGAGCGGGCCAGGGACCTCCCGATCCGGGCGCGGGCCGCCTCCGCCTTGTCGGCGGTGCGGGCGGCCAGGACGACGTCGTAGCCCGCCTTCGCGAACACCTCGGCGATGCCGGACGCCATGGTGCCCGACCCGGCCACGCCGACCGTGCGCACATCGCGCCCCACCGCCCCGACGCCCCCGGCGGCCGGGGTCAGCGCGTCCGGCACCACGGTGGCGCCGCCCGGGGCGTCGTACGTGTAGAAGCCGCGGCCCGCCTTGCGGCCGGTCAGGCCCGCCTCGCTGAGCTGCTTGAGGATCGGCGCGGGCGCGTGCAGCCGGTCGCGGGACTCGGCGTACATCGCGTCCAGGACCGTCCGCGCGGTGTCCACCCCGATCAGGTCCAGCAGCGCCAGCGGACCCATGGGCAGCCCGCAGCCCAGCCGCATCGCCGCGTCGATGTCCTCCCGGGACGCGTACTTGGCCTCGTACATCGCCGCGGCCTGGTTGAGATAGCCGAACAGCAGCCCGTCCGCGACGAATCCCGGCCGGTCCCCGACCGCCACCGGCTCCTTGCCCAGGTCCAGGGCGAGCCGGGTGACCGCGTCCACCGCGGCCGGCGCGGTGAGCACCGAGGAGACCACCTCGACCAGCTTCATCGCCTGCGCCGGGTTGAAGAAGTGCACCCCGAGCACCCGCTCGGGCCGCGCCGACTCCGCCGCGAGCCGGGTCACCGACAGCGCGTTGGTGCCGGTCGCGAGGATCGTGTCGGCCCGCACGATCGTGTCCAGCTCGGCGAAGATGCCCTGCTTGATCTCGTACGACTCCGGCGCCACCTCGATGACCAGGTCGGCGTCGGCCGCCGCCCGCAGATCGGTGCCGGTGGTCAGCCGGGCCAGCGCCTCGGAGCGCTGCTCCTCGGTGAGCCGGCCGCGTGCCACGGCACGGGCGGTGGACGCCTCCAGGGCGGCGCCGCAGCGGACTGCCTGGGCCTCGCTGACGTCGATGCCGATCACGGTCCGCCCGGCGCGGACGAGGACCTCGGCGATACCGGTGCCCATCGTGCCGAGACCGACGACGGCGACGGTCGGCAGAGCGGGGGCGGGGGTGGCGGGGGTGGAGGGGGACAGGGGAGTGGCCATCGCGGACTCTCCAGAGATGAGGGTGAGGTGACGACTGGGAACGCGCGTCGCTGAGCGCGCGCGGAGCACGGTGCGTGGGGCACGGGTGCGGTGGAGCACGGTGCGGTGGAGCACCGGTGCGCGGGGCACGGGTGCGTGCGGTGCGGGTACGTGAAGTGCGGCTGCCTGAAGTGCGGCTGCGTGTGGTGCGGCTGCGTGCAGTGCGGCTGCGTGTGGTGCGGGTGAGGTGTCGGGCGACGGAGCGCACACGCCCGGTTCCGTCACGCCGGACACACAGATGTCCGGGGAACGGTGAGACCGACCGGCCCTGTCCCGTGGCCGGATCGTCGAAGCTCGCCGCGGCTGCGTCACCAGGCCGTCACGAGCGGGGATGCGGGGGGTGGCCCGCTCCTCTGAGATTAACCGGCGAGTAACGAGCGCGCCAGTCCCTGGGAATGTGGCCTACGCCTCGACGCCGTCGCGTTGTGGCGCTGTGGCGCTGCGTCCCTGTGCCTATGGGTCGCTCGGTGTCGCTCGGTGTCGCTCGGTGTCCCTTGGCTCCCGTGTCCCCGTGCCCACCACCGGAGTTGATGTCACGGCGCCGGGTATGTCACTGGTGTTCCCTACCGACCGGAGTGATGCGGCCTCATGGAAGAAGTGGAACAGGTGGATCACGCGGAACCCGCCGAGCCGTCGGTCCTGGCGCGGCTGCGCCAGGAGTCGGGCCCCTCGGCCCTCTACGAACGGCTCGCGGCGACCCACGACCCCGATGAACTCGCGGAGCTGCTGACCGCCCCGGGACAGCCGCTGTGGGCCCGCGAACTGGTCGCCTACCGGCTGGGCCTGGCCGGTGACCGCCGGGCCTTCGAAGCGCTCGTCCTGCTGCTCAACCATCGCGACCCGGCGCGCTGCGCCTCCGCCGCCGAGGCCCTGTCCCGGCTCGGCGATCCGCGTACGGCCCGCGCGGCAGCCGCCCTCGCCACCAATGAACTGCGGGTCGCCTACGCCCTGCACCCCGTACGGCTGCTCACCGCGCTGCGGGCGCCCGAGTCCGTCCCCGCGCTGGTCACCACGCTCCAGCGGCGGCTGGGTCCGCACGATCCGTACCGCCGGGTGGCGCTGGCCTGTGTGGAGGGGCTGGCCGCGCTCGGTGATCCACGGGCGCGGCCGGTGCTTCAGCGGGCTCTGGCGCACCCGGCGCTCGCGGAGGCGGCGATGGTGGCGTTGGCGAGGATTCCGGAGCAGCGGGGCGCGTAGCCGCGGGCTGTGGGGGCCGGGGTGCGTGTGCCGGGCTGGTGTTTCGTTTCCGGGTGCGGGTTGTGGTCGTTTTTCGCGCAGTTCCTCCCCCAGAGGGGGTACCCCCAGCGCCCCTGGGAGACCTGGGCTGGTGATTCGATGCGGGTGCGGGTTGTGGTCGCTTTTCGCGCAGTTCCCCGCGCCCCCAAAAGGCCTCAGTCCCGCAGGGTTCTCGTGTAGCGCAGTTCTGGGACCTGCGAGCCCGCTACCTCGTACGGCTCGCGTGTGCCGTCTGGCGTGAAGCCCGCGCGTTCGTAGAAGTGGCGGGCTCGGGTGTTGCCCTCGACCACCCAGAGCAGCATCCGGGGGTGGCCGGTGGCCACGCAGCGGCGCAGGGACTCCCGCAGGAGTGCCTGTCCGACGCCCTCGCCCTGCCGGGTCGGGTCCACATACAGCGTGTACAGCTCCGCGTCGGCGGACGGCGTGCCCGTGTCCGCGCGGTACGGGCCGTGGCAGGCCCAGCCGAGCACCTCGCCGTCGCGCTCGGCCACCAGGTCGACCACGGTGGCCGGGGGGCCGGTGAGGCGGGCGCGCTGCCGCTCGGCGTCCTCGGTGGCGCTCAGACCGTCGAGATAGGGCTGCGGCATCAGACCCCGGTACGCCGAGCGCCAGCCCTCGGTGCGGATCTCGGCGACCCGGTCGCAGTCCTCGTACCGCATCTCCCGGACCCGGGTGGCGGTCGCTGTCATCGGTCGGTCACCACCGCGAGGGCCTCGATCTCCATCAGGAACTCGGGGCGGACCAGTGCGGCCACCTGGAGGGCGGAGGCCGCCGGGAGCCGGTCGTCGGGGATGTGCGCGGCGCGGGCCGCGCGGATGGCCGGCATGTGGGCCATGTCCGTGACGAAGTAGGTGAGTTTGAGGACGTCGTCGAAGTCCGCGCCCGCCGCCGTCAGACACCGGCTGAGGTTCTCGAAGACCTGGCGGGCCTGGGCGGCCGGGTCGCCCTCGCCGACCAGTTCCCCCCGCTCGTCCAGCGGGAGCTGCCCGGAGACGGCCACGAGACGGCCGGTGGCCGCCACCACGTGCGTGTACTGGGCGGCGGGGGCGACCCCGGCCGGGGCGGGAATCCTCGTCAGCTCACTCATGGGTCCATCATGGATCACGGGTCTGACAACGCCCCGCCCCGGGCGGTGTCAGCCCCGGAACCCCAGCAGTCGGTGCAGCGCCGCCCCGTCGGCGGAGCCGTCCGCCGCCCTGGCCGTGCGCGGCGCGGGCTCGGGCGACGCCGGGCACACGGCGTCGGCGCCGTCGGAGCCGTCCGTGCCGTCTTCGCGGCGCGGGACCGTGCCGTCGGTGAGGTAGGCCGCCAGATGCCGGTCCAGGCAGCTGTTGCCGCTGAGCGAGACACCGTGGTTGCCGCCGCCCTCCTCGACGACCAGGCGGGAGCCGCCCAGCAGCCGGTGCAGGCGTACGCCGCCCGCGTACGGGGTGGCGGCGTCGCCGGTCGCCTGGAACAGCAGCACCGGGGGCAGCTTGTCGTTGGCCACGTCCAGCGGGCGCAGCGGCTCCACGGGCCAGAACGCGCACGGCGCGTTGTACCAGGCGTTGTTCCAGGTCATGAAGGGCGCCCCGGCGTACGTCCGCCAGTTGTCCTCGCGCCAGCTGCCCCAGTCGCGCGGCCAGTGGGCGTCCCGGCACTGCACCGCGGCGTACACGCTGTAGCCGTTGTCCCCGGCGGCGTCCACGGCGGCGAAGTCCTCGTACGCGTCGACCAGCGGGCCGGGGTCCCGGTCGTTGACGTACGCGGCGAACGCCTCGGCGAGGTGGGGCCAGTAGCCGTTGTAGTAGCCGCCCGGCAGGAAGGTGTCCTCCAGCTCCGCGGCGCCGACCTTCTTCTCGGCGGGGTGTGCGGCGAGGGCGGCGCGCATCTCGTACCACGCCGCCGTGACCCGCGCGGGGTCGGTGCCCAGCCGGTAGGTGCTGTCGTGGCGGGCGATCCACGCCATGAGGGCGCGGTGGCGGATGTCGAACGCCTGGTCCTGGGCGAGGTTGTCGGCGTACCAGACGCCGGTGGGGTCGACGATCGAGTCCAGCACGGCCCGGCGCACCCGCTCGGGGCGGAGCCTCGCGTAGACGGCGCCCAGGTAGGTGCCGTAGGAGTAGCCGAAGTAGCTGATCCGGTCGGCGCCCAGGGCGGCCCGGATCCGGTCCATGTCCCGGGCGGCGCTGAGGGTGTCGAGGTGCGGCAGCAGGGACGCGTGCTTGCGCGCGCAGGCGTCGGCGAAGGACTTGGCCCGGGTGAGTCCGGCCTGTTCGGCGGCGGGAGTGGCGGGCAGCGAGTCCGGGCGGACCGGGGCGAAGTGGCCGGGGGAGCAGTCCAGGGCGGGGCGGCTGCGGCCCACCCCGCGCGGGTCGAAGCCGATGACGTCGTACTGGGCGGCGACCTCCCTGGGCAGGGTGGAGGCGACGTGTCCGGCGAGGCTGAGGCCGCTGCCGCCGGGGCCGCCGGGGTTGACCAGCAGCGGTCCCTGGAAGGTCTTCGCGGTGTGCGGGACGCGGGACAGGGCCAGCGTGATCTGCTCGCCGTCCGGGTCGCCGTGGTCGAGCGGCACCTCCAGCGCGGCGCACTGGAGCGCGGGGTAGGCGGTGGTGCCGCACTTCTGCCAGGTCAGGGGCGCGGGGGCGGAGGGGTCGGCGGTGGCGGGCGGGGCCGTGACCGTACCGGCGAGGACGACGGCCGCGGCGCCGCAGAGCACGGCTGCGCGACTTCTCATGGGGCCTCCCGGAGGCGGGGAATCGGACCGCGCGTGTCACGGTCCCGCGCGGCATCGTCCCGGACGAGCCATCCGAAAGAACCTGTTTACTTACTAATTAACCCAATTGCCCCGCTGGATGCGTTCAGATGCGCTCTGATGCCCGCTGGATGCCCTCTGATGCCCTGCGGCGCCCTCAGGTGCGCGCCGAATGCCTCGCGGCGCCCTCCGGTGCGCGCCGATGTCTTCCGACACGCCGCGGTGTGCATGGTGGCCGCCCGGTGCGCGGTGGCGGCGGGTCGGGCGTGTCGCGGGCTCAGATCAGCGAGAGCTGGGTCGGGCCGGTCTCCGCCAGGGGGGCCGCCGGGGCCGGTTCCACGACGCGGCGGGGCATACCCGCGCGGGTCGGCCCGATCCCGTACTCCCGGGCCAGGTCGTGCACCTGACGGGTGATCCGGCGCTGGTACCACTTCGGCGCGTAGGCCCCGTCCGCGTAGAGCCGCTCGTAGCGGCGGACCAGGTGCGGGTGGTGGCGGGCCAGCCAGGCGGCGTACCACTCGCGGGCGCCCGGCCGCAGATGGAGCACCAGGGGCGTGACCGAGGTGGCCCCGGCGGCGGCGACCGCCCGCACGGTGGCCCGCAACTGGGCCGGATGGTCGCTCAGGAAGGGCAGCACCGGCGCCATCAGCACCCCGCAGCCGATGCCCCGGTCCGCCAGCGCCCGCACGACGTCCAGGCGCCGTTCCGGGGCCGGGGTGCCCGGCTCGACCGTGCGCCACAGCTCCGGGTCGGTGAAGCCGACGGATACGGATATGCCGACGTCGGTGACCTCGGCGGCCTGGGTGAGCAGGTCCAGGTCGCGCAGGATCAGCGTGCCCTTGGTCAGGATCGAGAAGGGATTGGCGTGGTCGCGCAGGGCGGACAGGATGCCCGGCATCAGCCGGTAGCGGCCCTCCGCGCGCTGGTAGCAGTCCACATTGGTGCCCATGGCGATGTGGTCGCCCTGCCAGCGGCGGGAGCCGAGCTGGCGGCGCAGCAGCTCCGGCGCGTTCACCTTGACCACGATCTGCGAGTCGAAGTCCAGGCCCGTGTCGAGGTCCAGATAACTGTGCGACTTGCGGGCGAAGCAGTACACGCAGGCGTGCGAGCAGCCCCGGTAGGGATTGACCGTCCATTCGAACGGCATCCGGGAGACCCCGGGCACCCGGTTGACGATCGAGCGGGCCCGCACCTCGTGGAAGGTGATGCCGCGGAACTCGGGCGTGTCGAAGGTGCGGGTGACCACGGCGTCCGCGCCGAACAGCGCGGCGTCCGCCGCCCGGCTGTGGCCGCCGGACTCGACGGTGAGGTTCTCCCAGCGCATGACGCCTCCTCGGTAGCACTGCGGCACAGAATAGAACATCTGTTCCCTTGATCGTGCGAACGCCACTTCCGGGTACGGCGTGTCACTCGACCGATCAGTTCCGTAACCGCCTCCGCACCCCGATTTGGGCGCCCGGCGACCGGGGTGGTTGGGTGGTCGCGTCCCGAGCAAGCCCCGAGTACGCATGTCCTGGAGGAAGCCGATGGCGCAGGTCGAGGCCACTACCGAGCGGGTCGTCGCAGCGGACCCGGAGACGGTGTTCGACACCCTCGCCGACTACACCGGAACGCGCGCGAAGCTGCTGCCCGAACAGTTCAGCGAGTACGAGGTGCGCGAGGGCGGCGACGGCGAGGGCAGCCTCGTCCACTGGAAGCTCCAGGCCACCAGCAAGCGGATCCGCGACTGTCTGCTGGAGGTCACCGAGCCCAGCGACGGCGAACTGGTCGAGAAGGACCGCAACTCGTCCATGGTCACCGTCTGGCGGGTCACCCCGGCCGGTGAGGGCGCGTCCCGGGTCGTGGTCACCAGCACCTGGACCGGCGCCGGGGGCATCGGCGGCTTCTTCGAGCGGACCTTCGCCCCCAAGGGCCTCGGCCGGATCTACGACGCGATCCTCGCCCGGCTCGCGGCCGAGGTCGAGAAGTAGCCGTCCCGGGACCGCGGGGCTCTTGGCTCACCGGCTTCAAGGGCCCCTGGCCGTAAGCGAGTTGACCCCTCCCGCGGCCTCCCGTGACGCGAAACACCGTGAGTCGATTCAAACCGAACATCGCTGATTCTCACCGGTTCGAGTGGATCGCCCCCTGATCTCCCGTCCTGTCGTAACTCGTAGCGCTTGCCGTGAGTTCTCGCTTCACGCGGGACATGTGCGGCAGGCGCGACGAGGGGAGCGTTACGTGGGCGGGATCACCTTGGTGCAGGACGGACCGGTGCGGGACGGAGCGTCCCCGGCACCTCCCGCGCCGCCCCCCTCCGCCCCGGCCGCCGAAGCCGCCCCCGGCGGACTCAGCCCGCGCCGGGTGCGACTGGTCTTCTTCGGGCTGATGCTCGCGCTGCTGCTCGCCGCGCTGGAGCAGATGATCGTCGCCACCGCGCTGCCGAAGATCGTCGGCGAACTCCACGGCCTGGACCGGATGTCCTGGGCGATCACCGCCTATCTGCTCACCTCCACCGTCGGCCTCCCGGTCTACGGCAAGCTCGGCGACCTCCTCGGCCGCAAGGGCGTCTTCCAGTTCGCGATCGTGGTGTTCGTCATCGGCTCCGCCCTCGCCGGACGCGCCCAGACCATGGACCAGTTGATCGCCTTCCGCGCGGTGCAGGGCGTCGGCGCGGGCGGCCTCATGATCGGCGTCCAGGCGATCATCGCGGACATCGTGCCGCCCCGGGAACGCGGCCGGTTCATGGGCCTGATCGGTGCCGCCTTCGGACTGGCCTCGGTCGCCGGACCGCTGCTCGGCGGCTACTTCACCGACCATCTCTCCTGGCGCTGGTGCTTCTACATCAACATCCCCTTCGGCCTGCTCACCATGGCCGTGGTCGCCGTCGTCCTCAAACTCCCCAAGCCCGCCGCCAAAGCCCGCTTCGACGTGCTCGGCACGCTGCTGCTGGCCGCCGCCTCCACCTGTCTGGTCCTGCTGACCAGTTGGGGCGGCACCGAGTACGCCTGGGGCTCGCGGACGATCGTGGCGCTCGCCGCCGGGGCCGTGGTCTCGGCGCTGCTCTTCCTGGCCGCCGAGCGGTTCGCCGCCGAACCCCTCATCCCCTTGCGGCTGTTCCGTGACTCCGTCTTCAACATCACCGGTCTGGTCGGCCTGGTGATCGGGGTCGCCCTGTTCGGCGCGGCCAGCTATCTGCCGACCTACCTCCAGATGGTCGACGGTGCCTCCGCCACCGAGTCGGGGCTGCTGATGCTGCCCATGATGGGCGGCATCGTCGGCGCGTCCATCGTCTCCGGACAGCTCATCAGCCACTCCGGCCGCTACAAGATCCACCCCATCCTGGGCGGCGCCCTCTCCGTCGTCG
The DNA here is from genome assembly GCF_040652095.1 of Streptomyces sp. NPDC048290. Lineage (NCBI taxonomy): Bacteria > Bacillati > Actinomycetota > Actinomycetes > Kitasatosporales > Streptomycetaceae > Streptomyces > Streptomyces sp. NPDC048290. The sequence continues at coordinate 4,913 of NZ_JBEZLM010000047.1, read as the reverse complement.
GCATGTATCTGCTCTCCCGGCTGGAGATCGGCACCCCGCGCTGGCAGTACAGCGTCTGGATGTTCGTGCTCGGCGCCGGGATCGGGATGGTGATGCCGGTCCTCGTGCTCGCCGTGCAGAACTCCGTGCGCGCCGCCGACCTCGGCACCGCGACCAGCGCCAACAACTACTTCCGGCAGATCGGCGGCAGCGTCGGCGCCGCCGTCTTCGGCACGCTCTTCGCGGACCGGCTCACCGACGCCCTGGCCGACCGGCTGCCCCGCGCGCCCGGCACCGCCCTGCCCGACGCCGAGTCGATCACCCCACAGGCCGTGCACGCGCTGCCGCCCGCCCTGCGCGACGCCTACATCCAGGCGTACGCCGACGCCATGCCGAGGATCTTCCTGTACCTGGTACCGGTCCTCGTCCTCGGTCTGCTCATCGCCTTCTTCCTCAAGGAGAAACCCCTGGTGTCCCACAACGCCCCCACGGCCGAGCCGCACATCACCGAGGTGACCGTCACCGTCCCCGCCGCCCGCGTCCCGCACAGCGCCGGGATTCCGGTCTGCGGCACGGTCCAGCATCCCGACGGCACCGTCGTGCCCCGCGCCGCGCTCACCCTCATCGACGTGGCCGGCAAGCAGGTCGGCCGGGGCGCCAGCGGCGAGGACGGGCGCTACGCCCTCGCCACCCCGGGCACCGGCGCCTATGTCCTGATCGCCGCCGCGGGCGGCCACCAGCCGCAGGCCGTCTCCGTCAGCGTCGGCGAACGCCCCGTCGAACTCGACGTGGTCCTCGGCGGCGCCGGGCGGCTCGCCGGTGCGGTGCTCACCGCCGACGGCAGCCCCGTACGGGACGCCACGGTCACCCTCACCAATGTGCACGGCGAAGTCGTCTCCAGCACCCGCAGCGGGCGCGAGGGCGGTTATGTCATCGCCGAACTGGTGGCGGGCGAGTACACCCTCGCCGCCAGCGCCCCCGCCTTCCGCCCGGCCGCCCTCCCGGTCACCGTCCAGGCGTCCCGCGAGACCCGCCAGGACATCGAACTCGCGGGCGGCGCCGTGCTGCGCGGCACGGTCCGGGCCGGTGGCGGACGACCCGTCGAGGACGCCCGGGTCACCCTGCTCGACGCCGCGGGGAATGTCGTCGACACCCTCACCACCGGTCCCGACGGCACCTTCCGCTTCGTCGACCTCTCCTCCGGCGAGTACACCGTCATCGCCGCCGGATACCCGCCGGTCGCCACCGTCCTCCAGGTCGCCGGAGGCGGACGCACCGAACGCGACCTGCAACTCGGCCACGAGGACTGACGGTTCCGACGGTTCACACCCCCCCCGCGCGCACCGCTCACCCGGGCGCCTCCACGCACGCCTGAGTGTGCCGGAGCGGTGCCGCGCGGACCGTCGCGGGGAATTCAGGTATTGGCACACATAGTGAGCGGGCGTCGCCGTACCGTGGTCGCGGGAACAGATCTTGCGCAGGCACGGGGAGAGAGGCTGGGCCATGAACCATGGCACCGACCGGGAAGTACCCGGCCGCGCCCCCGGACCGGACACACCAGGGGAGTGGTCCACCGCCGGACGCATCCCCCTCGCCGTCGTCGTGGTCGACGGCGGCGGACTGGTCTCCCACTGGAGCAGCGGCGCACGCCGGATCTTCCGGGTCGCCAAGGACGCCGCCATCGGGCGCCCGGTCACCGATCTGCTGCCCGTCTCCGGCGCCCTGCCCGACGACGCCGAGCGGCCCGCCCCCGGCGACCCGGTACGCGGCGGGTACGACGACCCCGGGCCCGATCTGGAGTCCTCGCTCGGCGGACGGCTGTCCTACCCGGCCGCCGGACGCGCCCGGCTCACCGTGCCCGGCAGCGGGCGTATCGACGTCCTGTGGTGGGCCTATCCGCTGGTCGGCCCCGGACCGCAGCGGCTGCTGGTGCTCGCCGCCGACGCCGCGGCACTGCGCCCACCTGGCGCCCCCGACCCCGGGGCCCCGCGCCGCCCGGACACCGTCGGCGCACGGACCCTGGAGCACATCGCCCCCGGCTTCGCCCTGCACACCGACTTCCCCGGCGCCGAGCGGCTCGCCCGTGAACTGCCCGACATCCTGCCCAGCATGAGCGTGCGGGACGCCGCCCGGATCGTCACCCAGATCCTCGAACTCGGCTATCCCGTGCTGGAGTTCAGCCGTCACGAACGGGTGCCGGTCACCCCCGACTGGGGTGTGCCCCGGCGCGCCGAGCGCCGGGCCCGCCGGGAGCGCGCCGACCGGGCCAGGGCGCACGGCCTGCCGGTCCCCGAGGACCTCGCCGACGAGGCCGAGGACCTGGAGTACGCGGCGGTCCGCGAGCGCCTGGAGTTCCTCAACGAGGTCAGCGGGAAGATCGGCACGTCACTGGATCTGTCCCGGACCATCGTCGAGGTCAGCCGGGCCGTCGTCCCCCGCTTCACCGATGTCGCCGGAACCTATCTGCGCGAACAGGTCGTCGCGGGCGAGGGGTTCGCGGCCGGAGTGCCGGACACCACGACCATGTGGCACCGGGTGGCCGTCGAGCACACCGACGAACCCGGCCGCTGGGACGATGTCGTCCCGGTCGGCGAGGCCATGCCGTTCCCCGCGCACACCCCGTTCTTCCAGTGCATGACCACCGGTGAACCCGTCCTCGTGCCCCGGATCGGCGAGGAGATGGGACACGCCATCGCCGCGCAGTTCGAGAAGCGGGACATCCGGCCGCTGATCACCCACCGCTCCATGCTGGTCGTCCCGCTGAAGGCGCGGGACGTGGTGCTCGGCTTCATGATCCTGCTGCGCCACCCGGAGCGCCCCGAGTTCAACGACATGGACCGGGTCACCGGCGCCGAACTCGCCGCCCGCGCGGGCCTCGTGCTGGACAACGCGCGCATGTACACCTTCCAGGAGGCCGTCGCCGACACCCTCCAGGACAACATGCTGCCGCACATCGCACCGCACCTGGCGGGCTGCGACATCGCCACCCGCTATCTGCCGGGCACCCTGCTCGGCCGGATCGGCGGCGACTGGTTCGACGCGGTGAAACTGCCCGGCGCCCGCACCGCGTTGGTCGTCGGTGACGTGATGGGCCACGGCCTCCACTCGGCCGCCATGATGGGCCAGCTGCGCACCGCCGTACAGACCATGGCCGCGCTGGACGTGCCGCCCGCGCGGCTGCTGCGCAATCTCGACGACCTCGCCCAGCGGCTCGGCGACACCTATCTCGCCACCTGCCTCTACGCGGTCTACGACCCGATCGCCGGGGAGCTGACGATCGCCAACGCCGGGCACATCCCACCGGTGCTGGTGCACGCCGCGGACGGGCGCAGCGCACTGCTCGATCTGCCGACCGGCGCCCCGATCGGCGTCGGCGGGGTGCCCTTCGAGACGGTACGGATCCCGGTGGAGCCCGGCGACCGGCTGGTGATGTGCACCGACGGGCTGGTGGAGATGCGCGGCGAGGACATCGGCGTCGGCCTGGCCACGCTGTGCGAGTCCGCCGCCCATCCGGCCGCCTCAATGGACGACGCCTGCGACACCATCATCCGCGCCCTCAACACCCGCGGTGGACGCAAGGACGACGTGGCGCTGCTGATGGCCCGGCTCGGCGGCATCGCCCCCGAGGACGTGGCCGAGTGGCGGTTCGCCGTGGACCCCTCGGAGGTGTGCCGGGCCCGCGCGGTGGTCCGTGAGCAACTGCACGAGTGGGAGCTGCCGCGCAAACTGACCGAGACCGCCGAGCTGCTGGTGAGCGAGCTGGTCACCAACGCCGTACGGCACTCCCGGCGCGGGCCGGTGGAGCTGCGGCTGGTGCGCGGCGAGACCCTGCTGTGCGAGGTGGACGACGACGACCACGAGCTGCCGACGCTGCTGAGCGCCGGGCCGCTGGACGACGAGGGGCGGGGGCTGCGGGTGGTGAGCACCCTGGCCCGGGAGTGGGGCGCGAGCCGGACCGGCGTCGGCAAGACGGTGTGGTGCGAACTGACCCTGCCCCGCCGCCGCCCCGCCCGCCACTGACCCACCGAGGGGCCCGGGACCGGAGGGTGTTCGCGGCAGGCGCCGTGAAGGCCGTGAAGGAATCGACCCACACCTTGTAGCCCGCCCCGTGGCGCGATATGACCGTACTCGACCGTTACTTACGGTGATATGGCGTCGCCGGTGGGGAGTTGGGCATGAGTGTGACCGCGCGGTACCGGGAGTCCTGGGAAGGGTTCTGGCAGGAGGCGCCGGACACACCCGGCGCGGTGTTCTGGGACGCGGAGCCGGTGCTGACCGCGGGGGCCCATCTGGCGCTGTTCGAGCCGCGGATCGTGGACCCGGGGCTGCCGATGGTCGACCTGGGCTGCGGCAACGGCACCCAGACCCGCTACCTCGCCGAACGCTTCCCCCGGGTGCTGGGCGCCGATCTGTCCGAGGCGGCGGTGGCCCGCGCCCAGGCCGCCGACCCCGCCGGACAGGCCGCCTACCGGGTGCTCGACGCCACCGACACCACCGCGACCCGGGCCCTGCACGCGGAGTTGGGCGACGCCAATGTCTATCTGCGCGGGGTCCTGCACCAGTGCGCGCCGGACGACCGGCAGGCCCTGGTCGACGGGATGGCGGCGCTGCTCGGCACCCGTGGCCGGGCGATCCTGGTGGAACTGGCGGAGGCCGCGGGGGCGGTGCTGAAGGGGCTCGCGCAGCGCCCGGAGGGACCGCCCGCCAAGCTCGCGCCCATCTTCCGGCACGGCATCGCGCCGGGCGAGGTGGCCGACGCGGCGGTGCCCGTCTACCTCGGTGCGGCCGGTCTCACGGTGCTCGCCAGCGGTGAACTCCCGCTGACCACCACGGAGTACACCCCCGACGGCGCCCGGCTCACCCTGCCCTCGCAATGGCTGGTCGTGGGCCGTACGTCCTGAGCCTGGGGCGGGCGGTCGGCAGCGAGGGCCGCC
>NZ_JBEZLM010000046.1:0-33015 GCF_040652095.1 Streptomyces sp. NPDC048290 | reverse complement strand
GTCCACCGACCCCCTGGTGCCGTTGCTCAAGGATCTGTACGAGAACTCCGCCGACCCCCGTGCCCAGGAGTTCTTCCAGGCGCTCAAGGAGCGCAACGAGGTGATCGACGACTTCAACGCCACCGAGGTCAAGGCCACCCGTGAGATCCAGGAGCAGATCGCGGAATCGGCCCTGCGCGGCACCAAGCTGACCGATCTGGGCGCCTCGGTCCAGGGCCTGTACTTCGGCAGCGTCGACTCGGCGCAGGGCAAGCGGATGCAGGAGCTGAACGTCTTCGCGCGGCTCCCGCAGAGCGAGATCAAGGGGCGCACGGAGGACGGCCAGGAGACCCGGGGGAAGGTGTACTACCTGCTGGCGGACACCGACCCGGACACCGGGCTGCCCGTGGACTCCCGCGGGGAGTTCATCCCCGCCGCCCACATCGTGTACACCCTGCTGCACAAGAGCGACTGGGACCGGGAGAGCAGCCTGGTCTTCCTCAACAGCAACCTCGCGAACATCAGCTCCTCCCTCGTGCAGGATGTGCAGCTCGGTCTGATGCAGGCGGGCGTGGACAGTCACGCCGTCGCGTCACTGACCGACGTCTGGTTCATCGGCGGCAAGGGCAGCACCGACTCCGGCCATATCGCGGCCCACTCGGTGATCAACTTCGACAGCTCCGGCAAGCCCGTACTGTCCCAGATGCAAGGCTGGCAGAACACGTACGTGTCCGAAGAGCTGCAGTTCAGCTACAAGCGGACGTTGCCCGAGCTGGCCCGCGAGGACAACGCGAAGCCGCTGGACATCACCGGCCTCAGCACCGGAGAGGTCTTCCCGAACCCGCCTGAGGGCACCGACGCATACGACGTCATGCGCTTCGGAAACAGCACACCGGCCACCAAGCTCACCGACCTCGGCTCGGACCGGCCGGGTCTGTACTTCGGCGATCTCAATGGCAAGCACGCACGCGACCTGCAGAGCCGCAATGCCTTCCGGCGGCTGCCCGCCAATACGGACAACACGTTCCTGCTGATCTCCGACACCGACAAGCAGGGGCGCCCGATCGACTCCCAGGGCAACCTGATCACCGCCGAACGCATGGTCAACGCCCTGCTGGACAACAGCGGCTGGGACGGCACGATGCGGTTGACCTTGCTCAACTGCGGGATCGGCGCGCTCAACCGCCCCTTCGTCTTCCGGGTGATGGAGCTGCTGGCCACGCGGGGTGAGAAGAGCGACATGCAGTACCCGCTCGGCACGCTGTGGCTCGCGGCCAAGAAGGGGAGCCTGGAGCCGGGCCAGTTCCTGGCCGGCACACCCAAGGTCTCCATCTCCCAGAGCGGCACTCCTGTGCTCCATGACGTGAACGAGTGGGAGATCGCCGAACGGCGTGGGAAGGACGGGTCGTACCGGTTCACCAAGACTTTCGCGATCCTTCCCGTGGGTGTCGCCGGCGAATCGAAGGCCCCCCAGACACTCCAGCCGGTGCCGAAGGAGGTCGAGCTGGTGATGTCCCAGGAGGAGCTGGAGAGCGTCGACCTGAACTCGACGGACGGCACATCCAAGCCGACCACCCCTCCGAAACCCGCGGATCAGGGCTCCGGTGCCCTCTCCAGCCTTCCGCCGGTCACCGAGTGGGCGACCGTCGAGGACACCTACGACATCGTGCACTTCGGGCCGGAGAGCGAGGTCGGCGACAGCGACCAGGACGTCGATGAGGACCTGGACGAGGACCTGGACGAGGACCTGGACCAGAACCTAAACGAGGATCTGGACGAGAACGGGGACGACCAGGTGCAGCCCGCGGGCACCCCGGCCGCGGTCCTGTCCTCCCTCCAGGACCGTTTCGGCCTCACCCTCGACTCGCAGGCCGGCGTCACGGCGGCGCTGGAGACCAACCCCCGACTCTCCCCGGAGAACCGCGCCCAGGTCCGCGACCGGGCGCTCACCGACACCGAGATCCAGGGCGTGAACGCCGCACTGGAGCACTTCGCCCCGCTGCTCGGCGCACAACGCCAGACCTCCAACCGATCCGGCACCGAGCAGGAGGTCACCACGCTCGGCGCGGTGACCACGGGGAACGGCTTCCTCGGCACCCCGGAGACCAGCCAGTACATCGCCTCTCACCGAACCCTCAACCTCTACGCCGATCCCTCCGGCGGGGACGGGACCGGCCCGGACGCCCAGGAGACCGAGGGCGCGACGGTCCGCGCCCTCGCCCACGGCCTGCTGTCGTACGCGCTGCCCGAGTTCACCTCCGCCTTCGGCACCTGGGACGCCGACGGCCGCCCGGTCCTGGGCGAGGGTGTGGAGCCGCCGCACGGTGCGACGACCCCGGAAGCCGACTTCGTGGCGTCCATCCGGTCCTATCTGATGCGGACCGAACAGTTCATGGCCGAACGGCCTCGGCACGCGGCTGCCATCCGGGAGCTGGCGGCCCGTCACCCCGGTGCCTTCGTACGCGGCAGAAGCGAGTCGGTGCTGCGGGCGGCACCGCGCATCGCCCAGCAACTGGCCTCCGAACTGGACGCCTTCACCGCCCAGGTCGGCACCTTCGACACCGACGGCGCGCTCAACACGGCCGGTGAGAAGCCGTTCGGCGCGAAGAGCAACGCCAGTGCGGCCGACGACCTCGCCGAGACGGCCCAGCAGTACTTCCTCGCCCCGGACACGCTGCGTGCGAAGGCACCGCGCCGGGCGGAGTTCTTCGACCGCCTGGTGGCGGACTGGGACCGCAGCGACCAGCCCGGCGACGACGACAACCCGGACGGGCACGACCGTCCCGACCCGGACCGGGACTCGGACGCGCGGGAGCGCGGACAGAACGGTTCGCCGGGGAGGAACACACCACCGCCTTCGAACCGGAGCACGGACACCTCCCCGGACCGGCGGGACCAGCGAGGCCGGACCGGTCAGCGGGACGCCGACGCAACCACCGAGGCGACCGACACCCCCGTCACACCGACCGACCAGAACGATAGGTCCGGGCCCCAGCCTCAGGCGCCGCGGTTCTCCCTGGACACCCTGCTCCGCAACGCCGCCGAGGACCAGCAGTACCTGGACGATCTGCGCGCCACCGACGCGGCGGAGGTGGACGCCGTCGAAGAGGCCCTGCGTGCCGGTGGCGCTCTTATCTATCCCCATCTTTGGTCGCAGGCCCCGGACGATGTGACGGACGCGATCATCAACCGGCTGACCCTGGTCGCCCTGAACATGTCGGCGGACGCGGTCACCTACCTGGCCGACCACTACGCGCGTGAGTACGAACTGTCCTTGCTCGACGCGGAGGAGGCGACGCCCCTCCTCCAGCGAGCTCGGACCCTGATGGACACCTTCCACCCCTCACACCAGAAGATCCGGCCGAGGGACATGGTCCTCCCCAGTACCCAGGGAATCATGCGCCGGCTTCTCACCGACCAGCAGCACATGGAGCACCACCAGCGCGTCATCGAGATCGCGCATCTGGTCCGCGAGGGTGAGCAGGGCGGTGATGTCGATCTGAGCCGTGCCGTGGACCGGGCCAAGGAGATGGAGAACGGCCGAAGTTCGGCCGGCCCCGATGTCGTCCGGTTCACCGAGATCGATCATCCGTCGCCGAAGGTCACCGTGCTCTCCCTGTTCGGAGACGCCGAGCTGTACGGTTCGCAGCGGCTCTCCGAGACCGACACCCGGTCCGTCGTCACGTACTCGGTCGTCAACGACGGGAAGTCCACCGAGTGGCACATCGAGGACGCCACCGACGCGGACTGGCGGGACCAGCACGTCCTGTTCATCGACACCCACGGCGGTGCGCAGCGATTCATGGCGGCGCTGACCCAGCCGTCGCTGGTCCCCGGCGGTGAGAAGCCGGGCCATGCGACGGTCTCCCCGCAGCACCTCGCCGAACTGCTCCAGCAGGTGCCCGAGGCCACGGCCGCCGCGCAGAAGGCGTTCACGGCGAAGGAGCCGCTGTATGTCGTACTGGTCGCCTGCCGCACGATGGAGGACAGCGACCTGCCCTCCCCGATGACCGGCCCCCAGCTCCGCCAGTACCTCAATCTCGGGCCCGAACACACCGAGGAGCAGTCCCCGGACGTCAGGCTCTACGCGACCGCCCGCCGCACCCAGGTCTCGCCCAGGGGAAACGTCGGGGTGCGCGCGGACAAGGGCACCCCGGGAGACCAGCGCTACCAGCTCATCGAGGACCCCTCGAACCAGCGGGCCACGATCTCCGTGGCGCCCGATTCGTTCAGCGCCGGACTCTCCCTGCGCCACCGTGGTGACGCGATCTTCCGCAAGCAGGTCCAGCCGTCCACCTCGCTGGCCGCGGTGCTCGGCGGGAACAAGGCGGCGTTCCTGGACATGAGCTGGCACGGGAAGGGCGTGCAGATCCCCAATCCGAGCAGCCAGGACACGTCCGACAACGTGAACCTCACCATGGAGGAGGTCAAGAACGACCCAGCGGTCCGTGATCTGCTGGAGGACGGCGGAGACACCGTCGTGCTGGCCACGCACCACGCGGGCACCCCGACCATCAAGGAGGTCGACGGCGAACTGGTCGCCGACTTCTCCGACACCCCCGCCATGGCCTTCGCGAAGGCGGGCGGCAAGCACGTCAAGGTCGTCGCGCCGGTGGGCTGGGTGCAGCCGACGGGTACGGACGGCGGTGTGGAGGTGAGCGTCAACCAGCTCTCCGACCACCAGGACTGGCTGCCCACCTGGGTCCTCCTGGACCCCGACCAGCCGCCGCCCGTGCTGAAGAAGCCCGCCTCCGTCACCTCCGAGACCAGCGATCAGGACGGCGAGTCCGACGAGACCCCGGTGACTCCTCCGTCCCGTGGCTTCCGCAGCTACGAGGACATCAGCGAGGGCTGGAAGAACCCCCGGTACCAGGAGGAACGCGACCGGGCCCCGCAGTACCCGGCGGGCGTGAGCACGGTCGGCACCGCGACCGTCCTCGCCATCCTGGCCTTCCGCGGCCCGAAGGGCAGCGACTCCACGCCCCTGCCCGTCCTCGCCGCCCTCCGCAAGCTGACCGAGGAACAGGTGCACACCGCACTGCTGGGCTTCTCCCAGACCTACCAGCAGGCGTACGAGCGGGCCCGCGACGCCTACCGGTCGACGACGGACACCGACCAGGAGGCGGTACGGAACACGGTCCGCACCGAGGCCGAGGACGTCGGGCTCGACGCCAGCTACGCGGACGAATGGCTGCGGCGATTCGCCCAGGAACCCGACACGTCCGATGACCCGGTCGACCCGGTCGATCCTGCGCTGCGTGCTGACAGGGACGAGTCCGACGCGTCCGACGACCAGGTCGATCCGGTCGAGCCCGACCTCCCCGCCGACACGGACGAGCCCGACGCGTCCGACGACACGAGCGAGAACGTCGAGCCGACCGATAGCGACGACCGGACCGACACCGACGACCGGACCGACACCGAAAACCGGACCGACACCGACGACGCCACTGACTCCACCGACTCCACCGACCCCACACAGCCCTCCACGACGACACCGGTCATCCCCAGCCCGCGCCGCGCGGGCCGCACCCGGACGAACCGGTCCGAGTCGCCGGAGGACCCCGCAGCGACACCGAGGCCCCAGTCGACGGGTGGCCTGGCGGCGGCGCGCCGTGAGCTGGCCGGACTCGCCCGGCAGCAGTTCGGCCTGACGGACGACACCTCCGACGACGAGGCACTCGTCACGCTGGCCCGCGAGGTCTTCCAGGGCGAAGGACCGGAGGACCAGGGCGACCAGGTGACCCGGCTGGCGTGGCTCGGCGAGTCACTGCGCAGCCTCCCCTGGAAGCGGAACATGGAGAACCTGCGCGTCGCACGACAACTGTTCGACGTCGTCCGGCAGCAGGAGGGACGGCGGCGGGCCAACGCGGACGGGCTGCGGAACGTCGTCCGTGACGTGCTGGACAAGCGCCGGGGCGAGCCGGTGTCCCAGCAGGACCAGGCGAAGGTGTTCACCTTCACCGCCCTGCTCGCCCGGATCGACGCCCCGGTGGACATGGCGGGGCTGCGAGCGGTGCGCTCGATGTGGCATCTGATGGACCGTGATTTTCCCTCGCTGACCAACGTCCTGCGCCGGGTGCGCAACGCCGCCCCGGATCTGGCGGGGCTCACCGACGGCGACGTGCACCGGCTGATCGAGGCTGCGAAGGACGTCAACGCCTACCAGGCCAGGATCGGGGACCTCGTCGCGGCCCTGCGCGCCCCGACGAACAGTCGCCGTCGACCGTCCGGCTCGGGCCGCGCGAACAGTGGCGGCACACCGCCGCGGTCCCGCCGCACCACGAGCGCCGCCCGGATGAACAGCGCGAACAGCGGCGGCAGCATGTTCTCGGGGAACACCCCGACCCGCGCGAACAGCGGCACCACGCTGCTCGACCCGGACGAGGGGACCGGCTCGCGCGGCGGCGTCGACTCCCGGTTCAGCGGCCTGTTCGACCTGATGTCCAGCCTGACCGAGGTGGACGAGGACTCGTCCGCCCGCGACAGCCTCCAGGAGACGCCGACGGACGGCCTGTCCGAATCGGAGGACATGGACGACGCGCCGACCGAACCGCTGGAGCGGGGCGAGACGAGCCAGCAGCCGCCGCTCACCAGGGCCGGGGCCAATCAGGTGGTGGCGATGACTCATGTCACCGAGGGCCACTATGTGTTCAACGAGGAGACGGGCTACTGGGAGCTGAAGGGCTACCACCTCTACAACCCCGACTGGACCGATGAGGTCAGGTCCGAGGACGACCCCGACTTCGCGGACACCATGGCCAGCCCTTCCTGGAACGGTGTCTTCCACGCCAAGCTGTCCCCCGGGCCGAACTCTCCCTACCGCTTCGTCTGGCACAAGCGGGAGCACACGTTCTTCGGCACGTTCATGACCTGGCCGGTGGTGTACAACACGCTGCTCGAACTGGTCGACGACGGAAAGATCCCGCACAACGGCTCGTTCCGGGTGACCGACCAGTGGGGCAACGGCCTCGCCGGTGTCACCAAGAACGGGCGGCTGCGGTACTTCTACCCCTATGTCACACCGCAGGGCGTCACGACCAGGGACAACCCCTGGATCGCGGCCCAACTGGACCACGAGGCGGAGCTGAAGGCCATGGCCGACGCGCTCGCGGCCCAGCAACTGGCCATGACGACCGAGAACTTCCCCGGGCTGCCCACGTCCAGCGCCCCGGTCACATCCAGCGTCTCCGGCCAGCCGACTGCCCCGGACCTCCCCGGCACCACGGAACCGCCCGCGCTCCCCGTGACCCCGGCCCCGGCCGAGGTCCCCTCGCCGGGATCGGTGTCCCCGACCACGCCGCAGGACATGCCGTCGTCCGAGCCGGCCGAGGACACCCCGGACTCCGGGCCGACCTCGACCGTGCTGACGGAGGACATCCCCGACTCCGGGCCGACCACGACAGTGCTGACCGAGCCGACCGAGGACACGCCCGGCTCCGGGACGATCACGACGGCGCCGACCGAGCCGGTACCCGTGACGCTCACGTCGCTCTACGACCTGGTGGACGACTACTGGCGGAACGGCCCCGTCCGGGACAAGCAGGCCGGGCAGGACGTCAGCACCCGGGTCCGCGACGGCTTCGGGGAGCTGACCCTCGGGGGCATCGTCGCCGGTGGCGGTAAGAAGAGCGAGCTGGACTTCCAGCACGGTGTCCTCTTCGACGACGACAGCGCACTCATCGAGATGATGGCCCAGGCACCGACGTACGACGGGAAGGTACCGTCGGACCAGCTCTGGAACCGGGCCCGGACGCTGCTGGTCGCCGGGTGGACCGTGCTGAAGGACAGCGGCACCGACGTGGACGCCTTCGACAACCGTGTCCGGCATCTGCGCCACTCGGTCAGCAAGCCGACCGACGACATGAACCGGGCGCTGGACGTCCTGGAGGCCGAGGTGCGGATCGTGCGGGCCCTGAGGGGTCCACAGCCGCCGCAGACCACTGTCACGCAGTTCCAGACGGACGTCGACACCATCGCCCGCAACCTGCCCGGCATGGTGCGGCGGAAGATGCTCACCGGCGACGAGGCCCAGGACCACAGCCTCGCCCTTGTGCAGATGGCCAACGACCTGGCACAGCCCACCTCCGACAACACGACCGGCGACCCCTGGCTCACCCAGGACCAGGCGGACCAGGCGGCCGTGAAACTCGCGATGGTGCCCCAGCGCATCGAATGGGGCGCGTTCATGGCCGGGACGAGGTCGAAGCAGACGGTGCTGAACAGCTCGGCCGCCGCGATGAAGTACCTCGACGTCCTCAGCAGGCAGTTGACCTTCGAGCGTGACCTGATGTTCCCGCTGCTTCTGTCGCTGCGGCAGGACCCGGGGCAGTCAGCCGAGTTCACCCGGCTGCTCCAGGAGCGGGCCATCGCGGTGGAACTGTTCGACGAGCAGGCCGACAACCTGCTGAAATTCATCGCCACCCTGCACTACAGCGAACACGAGGCGGAAGCGCACAACGCGATCATCACGCAGGCGAGCGAGGTCAAGTCCCTGGTCTCGGTGGCGAAGAGCAATCACGCCCTGCTGATCCCGGCGAAGCTCCAGGGCGACTCCAAGATCAGGTCCACCCTCATGACGAAGCACATCTCCGACGCGGCCCGGGTCGCTCGCGAGAACTTCCGATATGAGTGGATGCACCGCAATATCGAGCAGACGAGGAATTCGCTCGGGGACCAGATCACGGATACCGAGGCCAAGCTGCTCACCCTGCTGGACGCCGCCGCGCGCATGGGTGACAGCACCAGAGCGGACGCGTTGCCGAACGCCCGTGCCGTGCTCGACGCGCTGGACCTCGACGCCGTCATCGCGGGCGAGGACGGAGTCCTGATCTACCCGGAGCACGTGTGGCGGCTCCTCGGGAACATCGAACGCCATATCGCCACGGCGACCGGGCCGGACGCCACCGACGACGCCAAGGACGTCGAACTCCAGCGGCTGTCCACCCTCAGCGCCGACTACGCACAGCGCACCTGGGCGCAGTACGGAACCACGACGATGCTGGAGAGGGCCGACCGGGCGACGAAGGCGGAAGCGGCCACCAAGGCGAAGGAGGCGAGGCTCGCGAAGGAGGCGAAGGCCGCCAAGGAGAGGCAGAACAAGGGAAAGAGCAAGCGCAACAAGTCGAAGATCAGCGAGGCGGAGGAACCCACCCTCACCCCCTATCAGCAGGTGACCTTCACCATGGACGTCCAGAGGAACGCGGAGATCCAGCTGCTCTTCGGGATCGAAGCGGTGAAGAACGGTCAGATCACCACGAACGATCTGAACCGTAGATTCTTCGACCTCATGGGGCACTTGAAGGAGTGGGGCGCCTTCTACAAGGTCGACGTCAGCGACACGGAAAAGAAGATCAAGAACAGGATCTACGTATCAAAGATTCCGTTGGCGCAGGACTTCGCGTCAGGTGTGAAGACCGCCGTGTCCTACGGTCAGAACTGGTCGACCACGCCGTACGGGATCTACTCCCAGTGGCAGCCCATGTACCTGGACAGATGGCTGCGCCAGCTCGCCACGATGGACGACGGGAAGAACCCGGACCTCACCAAGAGCCTCAACGAGCTGCGCAACACGAACGCGCGGGACGCCTGGAACGGCAAGGACCTCTCGCTCACCAGCATGCAGGCCTCCGACTACAACAACTCGCCGACCTGGCAGACCGCTTTCGAGGCGGTGGACGGCTGGCCGACGCCCCGGGTCTCGCACAAGGACCGGGCCGCCGCGGCCCGCGAGCACATCAAGACGATCCAGTTCTGGACCGCGAAGCTGGCGGTGGAGCAGAACGGCGCACTGAACGGCACGACCGCCATCCAAGGTGCCCATGCCGTCCTCAAGGCGCTGCCCGTCCTCCTGGCCCGTGGCGACCTCGGCCCCGAGGCCACCCTGCTGATCAAGAAGCTGGAGCAGGCCGCGCAGCAGGACCACGGCTACCAGAAACAGCTCAGGGCCGTACTGGAACTGATCGAGGCGGAACAGCGGGTGATCTCCTTCGTGCTGGACGGCAAGTCGGAGGTGACCATGGAGTCTGTGCTGCTGTTCCAGGAGCACAGCTCGACCGTGCTGAAGGCGGTCAGCAGCGGCGTGGGTCTGGCGCATCAGAGCAGCTATCTGATGCCCGACTACACCAGCGGCTCTGACATCGCTCATCTGAAGACCAGGGCCTACAACGCCGCCGCGCTGAACCTGCGCTACGTCGAACTGAAGCTCGCCAGCCTCTCCGACCCCCTGCACAAGTACCTTGAGGATCAGTGGAAGGTGTTCACGGACAGGAAGAAGTACGGTGCCGAGCACCCGCTGTACGGGCTGAACCTCGACTTGCTCAGCTACAGCAAGCAGCAACGCCTGAAGTTCGCGTTGCTCCTCGGCCGCAACCCGCTGTCGAACACGAACCACGACACCGGCCCCGCGACGGCCCTGGCCCGCTACTTCTTCGGGCTGGACATACCTGCCCCGCCCCCGAACCCGAACCCACCTCTGCCCCCGAACCCGAACCCGCCCCCGACCACCACCGACGCCACCGACGTACTGGAACGGGGCCTGACGGACCCCGCGAACTCCGGGACGACAGGGACCGGCGGCAACTCCGGCGCCGGTGACGTGCGGGCCACGAACCGGCCGTCCCGCTCCCTCGACGCCGATCTGCGGGCACTGGGCGACCAGGTCGAGACCGTGATGACGCTCACCGACACCCCGGAGGGGCCAGACGAGTCGCCCCGGCTCACCGAGGACGGCGTCGAAGTCGGTGAGGCCGTGTTCCACATGATCCGCGGTCACTACCGCTTCGACCCGGCGACAGCGACCTACGAGCTGAAGGGCTATCACATCGTCGACCCGGGAAGGGGCGACGAGATCCATGTGATGCCGGACCCGCGGTACGAGAACAGCCAGGAGAACCCCACCTGGAACGGGGTCTTCCCGGCGCGTCTGGCTCCGGGTCCGAAGGCGCGGCACCCGTTCGTGTGGACCAAGCCGCTGCACACGTTCTTCGGCCCCGGCATGACCTGGAAGGTGGTGTCCGCCTCCCTGCGCCAGATGGCCCGGGAAGGGAAGATCCCGGCCGACGGCACCTTCCGGGCGACGGACCGATGGGGGAACGGGATCGGTGGTGTCACCAAGAACGGCAAGCTGCTCTACTTCTACCCGTTGATGACGAAACCGGGCGTCCAGACCAGGCAGAACCCCTGGATCAAGGCGATGCAGGACCACGCCGCCGAGGTGAGGGCCGCCCAGGAGGCCGAGACCGCCCGCCAACTGCTCGTGAACGAGCAGAACTTCCCCTCCCTGTCCAGCACCACCCCCACGACCGGCCGCCCCGTACAGACCAGCGTGCCGATCCGCGGGCAGTCCCGGCCACCGGCCGACACGCAGCAGCCCGTCCAGCCCGCCCAGCCCGTCCAGCCCATCCGGAGCACCGGGACCACCGAGACGACCCAGAACACCCAGGACGTTCCGGAGACCGTCAGTACCCCGCAGCGCCCGGCCCCGCGCACCGGGCCCCGCGCACTCCAGCCGACGACGCTCACGGACCTCTACGACCTGGCGGACCAGTACTGGACGGAAAACCCGGACCAGGACCAGAAGGCCACCAGGAAGGTGCTCCAGGACATCAAGAAGGGCTTCGCCGCACTCTGGCTGAGCCCGCTCTCCGACACCGACACGGACACCGAGACCGAGTTCCACCGTGGCCGCCTCTTCGACGACGACAAGGCGCTGTTCCAGGCGATGACGGCAAAGCGGAAGTACGACGGGCGGATACCGGAGCCCTACCAGAAGACCCGCGTCATGAACCTGCTCACCTCCGGATGGGAGGTGCTCCAGCACACCACGGACTTCGCCGCCGCCGAGCACCGGATCAACCACCTCACCCAGTCCCTCGACGGCCCGTCCGACACGATGACCAAGGCCGTCGAGGTGCTCCGGGCCCAGTTCCGGATCGCCCAGGCCAAGCAGGGCGCCCAGCAGGACTCCTACACCGCGCAGGACTTCCAGTTGGACGCCGGCACCGTCGCCCGGAACCTTCCGGAACTCGTGGGCAAGGGGCTGATGAGCAAGGACGACGCCGTGGCCATGGCGGCCACCATCGGCGAGATCGCCACCGAACTGTCCCGGCCCCGCGATCCCGAGGACCCCACCACCACGTTCCTGACCCCGCGCCAGGCGGACCTGGCGATCGTCCGGCTCACGGCCGTGAACACGCGGATCGTCTGGAACCAGTTCCTCGCCAAGGGCGGCGCCGACGCGCCCACGGACTGGAAGTCCGCCGCCGCGAAAGCGGACACCGTACTGGAGCACGCGCAGTACGACCGTGACATGACCATGGGGCTGATCAAGGCACATCTCGCGGACCTGGACACGGCCGAAGCCCCGTCCGGTGACGAGTCGGCACCCGACATTCTCGACGCGCTGGACTCCGTGCCGGAGGTCGCCCTGCTGCGCGAGGAGCTGAACAACGCCATCGCGTCCTACGAGGTGCAGCACGACCAGTTGCAGCAGTACATGCAAGCCCTGCTCGGGAGAACGCACCGGGTGACCGAGGAGTACGAGGACCTGCGCAAAAGGTCCATGCGCGGCTACAACACGGTCACCACCATGAAGATCACCATGGACGCGCTGGACAAGGAGAAGCACGCGGACCCGGAGACCCGTCATCGCCGGTTCCGGCAAGTCGTCTCCGACGCCGGCGCCGTGCACCCCGAAGGATGGCGGTACAAGAAGATCCAACTGGAGATCGCGGAGAACAGGAAGCTCTTCGCAGGCGAGTTCACCGAGAACGAGATCAAGGTCCTCGCGCTGGTGGACGCCCTCGCCCAGATGGCCGACGCCACTCCGCAGGAGAAACTGGCCAAGGCGCGCACGGTCCTCGACCTGCTCTCCGCCGACCTGCTGATGACGGGCGTCGAGGACGGGACCATCATGCGCGGACACGACTTCCGGATGCTGGCGTACATCGAACGCTTCATCACCTCCGCCTTCGGACCCGACACCACCAAGGCGGCCAAGGACGCCGAGAAGACCCGGCTGGCCCAGGTACGGGCCGACCTCGCCGAGTCCATGTGGCAGAAGTACCTCGCCGACGAGCAGCGCAAGACCGAGCAGGAGAACGACGGGTCGCAGCGGGACCAGCCCCCGCTGACCGAGGATCAGCGGTTCAACGTGGCCAACAGCGCCCGGAGTGAACTGGAGGTCCAGGCCGAGGCCCAGCTCCTCTTCGGTGCCGACCTGGTGAAGCAGAACAGGATCACCGCGGACGAGCTGAAGGCGAGATTCGACCGGATACTCCAGGATCTCAGCAAGCTGACCGATCTGCCGGAACAGTTCATGTCGAACACGCGCCAGAGGATCACCCAGCGCGCCAGCCTCTCGGTCTTCGTGGTGGGCGGTAACGACAGCAGGTCGGATCTGACGCTGAGCAGCATCACCGGATACCGATGGGTCAGCACCCCTCTCAACGGCCACGACTTCTGGCAGACGTTCCACTTCGACCGGTGGGTGCGGGAAGCGGCGGAGCGCCACGCGGGCGACGAGAACGCGGCGCACTTCAACAACCTCCGGACGGTGGTGTCCTCCCGGCTGTGGACGTCCGGCTACGAGATGTCCACCAGCAGCATGGCGGCCTCCCACAACCCCGCCGCACCCCAGCAGTGGAACTCGTTCGTCCAGAAACTCGTGGGCTGGCCGACGGACCGGCTCCTGGGCGCCAAGCGGGTCACCCAGTACCAGACCCATGTCCGGGAGGTGCAGGACTGGATCGGCAAGCTGGCGGTGCAGGAGAACGGCGCGATCGACGCCAACCACACCATCGGGGCGGCGCATTCCGTGCTCAAGGCGCTGCCGACACTGATGTACTCCGGCAGCAGCGAGTCCCAGATCGAGCTGCTCGTGTCGAAGCTGGAGCAGGCCAAGCACCAGCCGAGCGGCCACCAGGACCGGCTGATGGCGGTCCTGGACCTGATCCAGCAGGAACGGCGGCTCATCCGCATGATCATGAACGGCACACCGCCCGACAGCCCCGAGGCGGCCGACATCTTCCAGAAGCACTACAGCGCCGTCCGCAACCTCAAGGCCGGCCGGACCAACATCGAGGGCCGGGACACCCAGCTGGGCACGGGTACCACCGACCCGGCAGAACGCCAGAGCCTGCCGTACAACGCCAGCCTCGCCGCCCAGGTGCCCTACCGCTACATGGAGCTGTCGCGCCAGCTCGTCGACGACACCGAGCACATCGGAGTCACCATGCAGTGGAGGATGTTCTCCAACACCTCGAAACTGCTGCCGGGGCATCCGCTGTACGGGATCGACTTCACCAAGTTCACCCCCGAACAGCAGATGCGCGTCCAGTACGCCCTGTTCCTCGCCCGGCACCCCAAGAAGCCCGACGGCACCCATGACACCGCCGACGCGATCGCCCTCGCCCGCTTCTACGCCTACGGCCACTCACCGGCCCTGGTCACCTCGTGAACTGACCCCCACCCGACCGCCGTTCCCCGTACGGGGCCGTGCCCACCCGGAGGCACGGCCCCGCCCCCGGCCCAGGAGGAGCCATGCCCGCCAGCACCACGGACCCGACCGACGCCCCGGCCCCACCGGCACCCCCGTTCCAGCTCGCGGCCGTCTTCGACGGCGCCGACCCGGAGAGCGGGCCATGGTTCGACCCGGAGCACCCCCTGATCGACGACCCCGAGCTGCGCGAGCAGATCCTCGCCTTTCTGGAGGCGGGCGACGAGGTGCTGTTCACCCCGGCCCTCATGGACGACGTCCTCGCCCCCGGACTGGGCGCGGTCGTCCCGCTCGGCTACCGCACCGACGGCCTGTGGGTGTGGACCGAGAGCGTCGCCTACTACCTGCGGGAGTACGGACTCGCCCCCGAGGCGGGACTGCTCGCGCACATCCTCGACCGGGGCGGCCCCGGCACCGAGGTGGACGAGGACACCGTGCGCCAAGCCGCCGAGTTCATCCTCACTCCGCCGGACGACGACACGGGGCCGTTCTGGACCCCATGACGTCCGCGAGTCCGCCCAGCCGCCCACGTCCGTGCGCGCCCGGTCGCGTACGCCGGAGCGCGGTGGTGAGGGACTCGTGAACCCCCGGCCCGCACCGGCCCGTGGATCCCCATGAGACCCCACCGACCAGCACCGGGAGACAGGGCGGCAGCGATGAGTGGAAACGGCGCGATACGCGGGGACGACACGGGCGAGATCAGTTACCCGATGTCCTGGGTGTCACCGGACACCGCCGACGAGGGCGGCCCGGACAGCGCGGCGCGGCGGACCGACCCGGAGCCACAGGCCGTGGCCCCCGGCCCCGACCGGGCGGTACCGGCGCTGCCCGCCGCCCCGGCCGAGGAGCGGTCCGGCCCCGCCCCCGCGGCCACCGCCGCGATGCCCGCCACCAGGACGGCGGCCGACGCCACCACCGCCGTACCCACCGCAGGACCCGAGCAGAGCGCGCAGGGGGACGCGCAGCAGGCCGCCGACACCGCGCCGCTCGCCAGCACCCGCCAGGCGGTCGCCGCGCGGACCCGGGGCCGGGTGGCCACCGCGCAGGACACCGGCGACGGCGGCGAACCGCCGCGGAGAATCCCCAAGCCCATCGTGGCCGGTGCGCTGCTCGGCGGACTCGTCCTGATCGGGCTGCCGCTGGTCGTGGCGCTCCTCGCGGGCGACGACGACTCCCGGGACAGCACCCGCCCGGCGGCCGAGAGCGTGACCACCGACGACGCCAACGGCGGCGACGGCGGCACCGGCGAGAACGCCGGCTCGCCCGCGACCACCGCGCCGCCCCGCCCGCAGATCGAGCCGGGCTACGTGGGCACCGCGGGCTACCGCTGCACCGACCCGGGCGCCTCCGTCGAGTACGCGGGCTTCGTCGAGGACGGGGACGACGGCTGGACCCGGCACCGGGAGGGCGGCCAGACCGACTGGGGCGGCTGCGACGGGCAGTACGTGGCCATGCCCATGACCGGCAGCGAGCAGGACGGCGACCGCCATGTGCTCTGGTCGTTCAAGGCCGGGCAGCCGGGCGAGATCTGCGATGTGGAGGTCTACATCCCCAAGAACGACGACATCGAGGCCGTCGGCGCCACCGCCGCCAACTACAGCGTCCTCGACGGCATGGGTCCGGACGGTCCGCTGCTCACCCGGTTCGACATCAACCAGACCGACGCCGGCGGCGTGTGGATCAACGGCATCACCGTCCCCGGCTCCGGCAACGGCCTCTCCATCAAGCTGCACGACCGCGGCACCGACACGACCCAACGGGGCAAGGAGAAGGCCCACATCGCCGCCGCAGAGGCATATGTGGAGTGCAAGAAGGACGGCGCCGGGTCCTCCTGAGCGAGGCGGGGCAGGGGCGGGCCAGGACCGCCGGGGACGGAACGCAGACAGTACGAGGAGATGGGGAGGCGTCATGGGCCGCCAGGTGCTCAAGGTCCGCGCAGACCAACGGGAGGGCGCCTTCCGCACGATCGGCGAGGCACTCAAGGCGGCCCGCGCCGGAGCGCTCATCAGCGTCGGACCGGGCCGCTACGAGGAGAACCTCGTCATCGACACCATGGTGTCGATGACCGCGGAGGACGGACCCGGCACCGTCACCGTCTCCCCGCGCACGGGCGCCGCCGTCCAGCTGATCGCCGAGGCGGTCCAGCTCACCGGTCTCACCCTGGTGGGCCGTGACGCCGAGATGCCGGTCGTCGACCTGCCGCTCGGCCAGGGCGCCCTCCAGGACTGCGAGATCACCGGCGCCGCCTGGACCGCCGTCCTGACCCGGCACCGCGGCTCCCTCGCCATGCGCGGCTGCCGGGTCACCAACCCCGAGGGCGCCGCCATCGTGGACTCCGGGGACGGGGCGAGCGTCATCGAGGACAGCGTCCTGGAGAACGTGGGCGCCTCCGCCCTGGTCATCTCCGAACGCGCCGCCCCCGTCGTACGCCGCAGTGTGCTGCGTGACGCGCGCGGCAACGGGGTCTGCGCCAACGGCGAGGCCCGCGGCTCGGTGGAGGACTGCGAGATCTCCCACACCGACAAGCCCGCCATCGCCCTGGAGGAGGGCAGCACGACCCGTTTCCTGCGGACCACCGTCCGGGACACCACCGTCGGTGTGTACATCTCCGCGTCCGGGCAGGTCGAGCTGGACGAGTGCGTCATCACCGGGACCTCCGGACACGGAGTGCTGCTCGCCGATGTCGCCGACCCCGTACTGCGCCGCTGCCGGATCTCCGGCGTCCGCGGCGACGGCCTGCACGCCACCGCCCGCGCCCGGGGCAGCGTCGAGCAGTGCGAGATCAGCGACACCGAGAAGGCCGCCGTCCACGTCCAGGAGAACGCCGGACCGCGCTTCACCGAGGTCACCGTGCGCGGCACCGGCGGGGTCCGGCTCACCGGGCGCAGCACCGCCGAGTTCGACCGGCTCACCGTCACCGGCACCACCGGCGACGGCATCACCGTCGAGGACACCGCCGGACCCGCGCTGCGCCGCTCCACCCTCAAGGACACCGGACGCCACGGCATCAGTGTCACCGGCACCGCCCGTGTCCGCATGGACTCCGTCGAGATCACCGGCCCGCGCGGCAGCGGACTGCACCTCGCCGACGGCGGCCACGTCCAGGCCGCCCGGACCACGGTCACCGGCGCCCGGCAGCCCGGGATCGTCGTCGGCGAGCGGTCCGAACTCTCCTTGCGCGACGGCGAGGCGGGCGGCGGCTCCGCCGAGGGCATCGCGGTCACCGCCGACGGCACCCTGACCGCCCAGGGCACCCGGGTGCACGGCAACCGCCGGACCGGCGTCCGCCTCCACCAGGGCGCCCGCGCCACCCTCACCGGCTGCGAGGTGTACGACAACGCCGCCGACGGCATCCGGGTCGAGTCCACCGAGCCCTGCCGGGTCACCGCCTGCACGGTCCGCGACAACCGGGGCAGCGGCCTGCGCCAGACCGAACCCGGCGCCGCACTCACCGTGGAACGCCTCACCAGCACCGACAACCGGACCCCCGACGCGCACGGCGACCAGGTCACCGAGAGCACCCCCTACGCGCTGCCCGACGACGCCGAGATCTTCGACGACGAGGACGAGGAGGACGAGGACACCGACGGACCCCTGAAGCGGCTGTGGGAACTGGTGGGCCTCCAGGGCGTCAAGGAACAGGTCACCACCCTGGTCAATGTGCAGCGCCTGGCGCGCCGCCGCGAACAGGCGGGCATGACCGTGCTCCCGATGAGCCGCCATCTCGTCTTCACCGGGCCACCAGGCACCGGCAAGACCACCATCGCCCGGCTCTACGGCCAGATCCTGGCCTCCCTCGGCGTCCTGAGCGGCGGTCACGTCGTGGAGGTCGCCCGCGCCGACCTGGTGGCCGCCGTCGTCGGCGGCACCGCCATCAAGACCACCGAACGCTTCCGCGAGGCCCTCGGCGGTGTGCTCTTCATCGACGAGGCGTACACCCTGTCCGCGTCCAAGGGCAGCTCCGGCGCCGACTTCGGCAAGGAGGCCATCGACACCCTGCTGAAGCTGATGGAGGACCACCGCGACGAGATCGTGGTGATCGCCGCCGGATACTCGCAGGAGATGGCCGGCTTCCTGGACTCCAACCCCGGACTCGCCTCCCGGTTCTCCCGCGCCATCGAGTTCGAGAACTACGCCACCGACGAACTCGTCACCATCGTCCGCTCCATGGCGGAGGGTCACGGCTACCGGCTCGCCGACGGCACCGCCGACGCCCTCGCCGTCCGCTTCGACGCCATGCCCAAGGAGGCCGACTTCGGCAACGGCCGCGAGGCCCGCAAGGTGTTCGAGGAGATGATCGACCGGCAGGCGTCCCGGCTCGCCGTCCAGGGCCGTACCACCGTCCAGGACCTGGCCCGCCTCCAGCCCGCCGACGTGGGCGCGGACCAGACCTCCGGCGACGGCGGCCCGTCCCGCGAGGAGGTGCCCGAACTCCTCGGCGAACTCCGCGGCATGATCGGCCTCCAGGGCGTCAAGGGACAGGTGGAGGACGTCGTCAACCTGCTCACCCAGGCCCGCCGCCGCCGGGACGCGGGCCTGCCCGCCGCCCACATCAGCCACCACCTGATCTTCGCCGGGCCACCGGGCACCGGTAAGACCACGGTCGCCCGCCTCTACGGCCGCCTCCTGCGCGCCCTCGGCGTCCTCAAGAAGGGCCAGATGGTCGAGGTCGCCCGCGCCGACCTGGTCGGCCAGTACGTCGGCCACACCGCGCAGCGCACCAAGGAAGCCTTCGACCGCGCCCGCGGCGGGGTCCTCTTCATCGACGAGGCGTACGCCCTCACCCCCCGCTACGGCAGCGGCTCCGACTTCGGGCAGGAGGCCGTCGACACCCTGGTGAAGCTGATGGAGGACCACCGCGACGAGATCGTGGTCATCGCCGCCGGATACACCGCGGACATGACCTCCTTCCTCGACTCCAACGCCGGTCTCGCCTCCCGCTTCTCCCGGACCGTCGAGTTCGAGAACTACGCGGCGGACGAACTCGTCGCCATCGTGGAACGGCACGCCACCGGCGCGGGCTACCAGTGCGCCGAGGAGACCCGTGTCCTGCTGCACGCCCACTTCGACGCCCTGCCCAAGGACGCCAACTTCGGCAACGGCCGCACCGCCCGCAAGACCCTGGAGGAGATGATGACCCGCCAGGCGGGCCGCCTCAGCCGCGACCCCGACGCCTCGGTGGCCGACCTGAGCCTGCTGCTGCCGCAGGACCTGCCCGCACTGCCCACCACGAGCCCGGTATGAGAGACGGGATGAGAGACCGCCGCCGCCTCGGACCCCTCGGCTGCCTGGTGGCGCTGCTCACCGCGCTCGCCACCGTGCTCGCCGCCGCCCCGGCCGCCGCCACGTCCCCCGCCGACCTGCCCCCCGTCACCCAGACCCTCCCCCCGGGCGCCGACGAGTGCGCCCGCCGCTCCCCGCTGAGCACCGACCAACTGCCCTGGGCCCAGCGGTATCTGCGCCCCGAGAAGGTCTGGCCGCTCACCCGGGGCGACGGCGTCACCGTCGCCGTCCTCGGCTCCGGCGTCGACGACCGCGCCGAAGCCCTCAGCGGGCGCCTCGACCTCGGCCCCAAGGCGCACGGCGGCGGAAACAGCGGCGACGACTGCGTGGGCCACGGCACCTTCACCGCCGGACTGATCGCCGCCGCCCGGCGCGCGGACGCCGGCTTCGCCGGCCTGGCACCCGAGGCCCGCGTCCTCGCCGTCTCCGTCACCGACGGCCTCGGCGACACCGACGCCCGGCTCCTCGCCAAGGGCATCGACGCCGCCCTGGACGCCGGGGTCGCCGTCATCGCGCTCGCCGTCGGCACGCCCACCCCGTCCGACGCGCTGAAAGCGGCCGTGGCCCGCGCCGAACGCGACGGCGTCCCCGTCGTCGCGCCCGCCGCACCCGACGCGTCCGGCCGGGACGCCGACACCTACTACCCGGCGGCCTACCCGTACGTCCTGTCCGTGACGGCCGTGGACGAGGCCGGAGCGCCCCCGCCGGCCGGCACCGGGGGCGGCGGCGCGCCGGTCGACCTGGCCGCGCCCGGCCTCGGCGTGGTCAGCATCGGCCCCGGCGCGGGCGGCCATCTCGTGGGCGGTGGACCGTCGGCCGCCGCAGCGCTGGTCGCGGGCACCGCCGCCCTCGTCCGCGCCCGCCACCCCGAACTGGATGCCCCACGGCTCGTCCACCGTCTTCTGGCCACCGCGAGCCACACCGGCGGCATCCAACCCGACCCGTTCCTCGGGTACGGGATCGTCGACCCCGTCGCCGCCGTCACCGCGCACCTTCCGGAGGAAAGGGGGGCAGTGGTAGACACCCCTCAGGGTGCCCGTCCCTCGGCGCTGCCGCCGCTGCCTGACCGGTCCGCCCGCGGCGAGTCCCTCGCCGTGGTCGCGGTCGGCGCTGCGGTGGTCTTCCTGGTGGGCGTCGCGATCATGGTCGCCCCCCGGGGCGCGCGGCGCCGCTGGCGCGGCGGGGGAGTGTGGTCCGACGGCCCGTCCTGACGGACGGCGGACCGGGCGGAGGAGGACGCCCAGCGGCCCCTGCTGTAAGCACGCCCGGAGCCGGGGAATGAAGTACAGAAGAACAAGAACAGAACAGAGTGGGGGAGAAGACGTATGCGCCTGACACTGCTCGGGCCCGTCGAACTGCGGGACGCCCGGGACACGGCGATCACCATGCCGTCCGGGAAGCGGCTCGCCGTCCTGGCGCTGCTCGCCTTACGCCTCAACGAGACCGTGTCCGTGGGCCAGTTCTTCGACCTCGTCTGGGACGGCGACGCCCCGCCGCAGGCCCGAGCCGCCCTCCAGGGACATGTCGCCGGACTGCGCAAGGCCCTGGAGGGCGCGCCCCTCCAGATCGTCACCGCCCCCGGCGGCTACCGCCTCGAAGGCGCCCCGGACGACGTGGACGTGCACGCCTTCACCCGGCTCGCCGCCGAGGGCACCGGGCACGGCGACGACGGCACGGCCGCCGACATCCTGCGCACCGCCCTGGACCACTGGCGTGGCGAACCCCTCCTCGGCGTCCCGGACGGCGAACTGCTCCGCGTCTGGCGCCCGGAACTCGAGGAACGCCATCTCGCGGCCACCCAGGAATGGGCCGCGCGGCTGCTCGCCCTGGGCCGCGGCGCCGAGGCCGTGTCCGCCCTCGAAACCGCGAGCGGCGCCGAGGACCACCGGGAACGCGAGCCGCTGGCCGCGCTGCTGATGCGCTGTCTGCACCAGGCGGGCCGCCGCACCGAGGCACTGGAGGTCTACGACACCGCCCGGCGGTGGCTGCGCACCGAACTCGGCGTCATCCCCGGCGCGGACCTCCAGAGCGCGTTCACCGCGGTGATGGAGGAGGATGCGCAGGAGGCGGAGAAGGCGGAAGAAGCAGAAGAAGGGGGAGAAGCGGGAGAAGCGGGGAAACCTGGCGAAGGGGAGGAAGCCGCCGCCGTCGAGGCGCACATCGCGCCCCCCGGCGCACCGACCGCGACGGCCGGGGCACCCGAGTCCCCCGCCCTCTCCCGCTGCCATCTACCGCTCCTCCCGCACGGACTGGTCGGCCGGCAGACCGACACCGAGTGGCTGGAACGCGAGTGCGGGCCGGACGCCGACGGCGCGGGCGTCGCGCTGGTCACCGGTCCGGCGGGCGTCGGCAAGACCGCCCTCGCCCTGCGCTGGGCCCACTCCGCCACCGACGCCTTCCCCGACGGACAGCTCTTCGTCGACCTGCGCGGCTTCGACACCGACGGCCGCATCAGCGCCCACGACGCCCTTGGCGGCTTCCTGCGCGCCCTCGGCATGAGCGACTGGGACATCCCCACCACCGAACGGGAACGCCAGGACGCCTACACCGAACTCACTGAACGGCGCCGGGTCCTCGTCGTCCTCGACAACGCCTCCAGCGAGGACACCGTCCGGCCGCTGCTGCCCGCCGGGGCGGGCTGCGCCACCGTCGTCACCAGCCGGGTCATGCTGGACGACTTCGTCATCCACGACGGCGCCGCCGTCCGCTCCCTCGCCCCGCTGCCCGAGCCCGAAGCCCTCTCCCTGGTCGCGGCGATGGCGGGCGCCGACCGCTGCGCCCGCGAACGAGCCGAGGTACGCCGGCTGATCGCCCTGTGCGACCGGCTCCCGCTGGCGCTGCGCATCGTCGGCGCCCGGCTCTCCACCAACCCGGAGTGGAGCATCGGCGACGTGGTCGGCGAACTGGAGGACGAACGCTTCCGCCTCCAGTCCCTCGCCACCACCGGCGCCGCCTCCGTCCCCTCCGCCCTCAAGGGCAGCTGCTCCCGGCTCACCCCGCAGGCCGCCCGGCTGCTCACGCTGCTCGCCCTGCACCCCGGCACCGACACCGACCGGTACACCGCCTCGGCGCTCCTGGACAGCGGCCCCGAGGAGGCACAGGCGGCGGTGGCCATGCTCGCCTCCCACCATCTGGTCGCCGAGACCCGCCCCAGCCGCTACGGCCGCCACGACCTGGTACGGCTCTACAGCGAGGGACTCCTCGCCGAACTGCCCGGGACCCTGCGCGACGAGGCCAGGGACCGGCTGGTCGACTATCTGCTCGCGGCGACCGCCCACGCGGTCTCCTTCAACCACATGGCCGACGAACGGCTCAACGGCCCACACGAATGGCAGCCGCACGCCCTGCCCCTGCTGAGCGACGGCGACGAGGCATGGGAATGGTTCTGCGCCGAGAGCCACACCGTCCTCTCCCTCATCCGCAACCCGCGCGTCGACCCCGTCCGGGCCTGGCAGCTCGCCGACAACACCATCAACATCCACCTGGACCGCGCCCCCCTGCCCGCCCATATGACGTTCGCGGAGGCCGGACTCGCCCGCGCCGAGGAGTGCGGCGACGGCTACGGCCAGTCCCGCATGCTGTTCATCCGGGGCACCGCCACCCGCATCCTCGTCGGCCCGGCGGAGGGCCTGGAGTTTCTCGAACGCGCGCTCGGCGTCGTACAGGGACTGCCCCTCTCGCTCCAGCATGTGCGGGTGCGCCTCGGCGTCGGCTGGTGCCGGCTCACCCTCGGCGACCTCGCTGCCGCCCAGGACCAGCTGCGGGCGGCCATCGAGGACGCCGCTCAGCTGGGCAACCGGTACGCGCAGGCCCTGGCGACGACGGACCTCGCGCACCTCCTGCTCAAGGACGGCGACCCCCACGGAGCCGTACGCGCCGCCCGTGAGGCCCGCGCGCTGCTGCCCGGGTCCACCGCACTCACCGTCGTCATGTCCCTCCTGAACGAGGCCGACGCCCTGTGGGCGCTCGGGGACCTGGAGGCGGCCGAGCCCTGTCTGCTGGAGGTCATCGAACGCTCACGCGCGATGCATGACCTGCCGTACTGGCTCGCCGCCGAACGGGACTACGCCCGGCTCCTGGAGGCCGCCGGACGGCCGGACGAGGCACGGGCGCACCGCTCGTTCGCGGACACCCTCGCCAACAGTTCCTCCGTGATGGACTACCTGGAGGCGTTCCGCTACTCCCCGGCCGTGTCCGCCTGTTCCCGTGAGCGTCCGGTGCCCACGGACCCGGGTCTGCCGGAATGACCGCGGTTCCGCCGGGCGGTCAGTAGCCGAAGTTCTGCGTCCACCAGGGGCCCCCGCCCGGCCCGGCGGGCTCCAGCCCCACCCCGAGCCACCGGACGGTGGGCAGCAGGATGTTGACCCGGTGGCCGGGGCTGTTCATCCACGCCCGCATGGCCTCCGCCGGGTGGGGCTGCCCCATGGCGATGTTCTCGGCGGCCGGATCGGGGAACCGCGCCAGCAACATGCGGTCCATGGCCGTCAGCCCGTCGGGGTTCTGGTGGTCGAAGAAGCGCCGTGCCGCCATGTCCGCGCTGTGCCGCCGCGCGGCCTCCCGCAGCCGGGCGTCGGGACGGACCGGGGGAAGGTCGTATCTGCGCCGCTGGGCGTTGACCATCAGCAGCACCTGGTCCTCCAGGAAGGCGCGGCCCCGGTCGCCGCCCGGTACGACGGCCCCGCCACCGGCCGGGCGGACGATCGGGCGCGGCATGGGCAGGGTGGCGTAGGAGGCGCCGGGGGGAATCTCCTCGACCCAGCCGCCGTTGGGTTCGTCCGCCGACTCGTCCAGGGCCGGCCCGCCGCGACCGTTGCGGGGCTTCACCCGCGAGTGGCGGGGGGCGGGATGGGGCTGTCCACGCCGGCTGCGGCCACGCTTTTTCGCCATCGGATGAAGCACCTCCAAGAGCCAAGTGCGGGGGCGCCGGGGGACGGCGGGGGAGCGGGGGCCGACGGGAGTTCCGCGACCGGGCCCGGCCTGGTTGTCAGGACATGGAAAAGGCCCCCGGCCGACGGACGGGACCGTCGGCCGGGGGTGGTCCCGGGCGGGCATGGGCGGACGTGCCCGGGACCTCGGCCGACATGCTCCCCGCAGTAGGGCATGTCGGCCTGTCGGGGTGGCCGTGCGGCCACGGCGGGGGTCAGAAGAGCGGGAAGACCTTGCTGGTGAACGTCCCCGGGTGGGTCGCTGCGTCCTGCCGCATGACGCCCCACGGCTTCGAGCCGGTCGCCCACATCCCGGAGTCCTGCGCGGGCCAGGCGGCCGTCAGGGTCGTGCCGTTGGTGCTGTGCGGCAGCGCGAGGGTCACCTCGCTCGGAATCCAGGCGTCGGCCTCCTCGTCGGTGAGGTACATCAGCTCCACAGCAGCGGTCTGACCCGGCGGAATCCGGACCGTCTCGACCGGCGCCTCGGTGTCGGGCCCGCTGAGCAGCTCCCACTCGGGTCCGTGGACCGGGTGGTCGGGACCCTTGAGCGTGACCACCGGGAAGCCGCTGACCGTGCAGGGGCTGCCGCTGTCGTTGGTGAGTTCCACGAGGAGGATGTTCTGTCCGCCCTCGGGGCTCTTGGGCGAGGCGCCGATCGCCAGGGTGAGGGCGGACTCGGCGCACAGCTCCGCGTCGACGGGGTCCCCGGCGTTCATCCCGGAGCCGGTGTCCGCGCTGCCCTGCGTGGCGTCCTGGGCGGGCTCGGCGGTCACCTGCGGGGCGTTCGGGGACGCCTTCGGGGCGCCCTGCGACGCGACGGCCGCCGAGTCGTCGGGCCCGCCGCCGCACGCCGTGAGGGCGAGAGCGGCGACGGCGAGGGCCAGGGCGGCCGGCCGGGTGCGCGCGGCACGGTGGTCGGTCATCACGATTCCTTACGAGTCCTTGGGTCGAGGGCAGGGACGGAGGGAGCGGCCCGGGAGCCGGGGCCTACTGGCCGTTCGCCGTGACGTACTCCGCGAGGAACCGCTTCGGGTCCTTGATCTCGCTCAGCACGGCGTCGATCTCGTCCAGTAACTCGTCCAGCGCGGCCTGCCGGGCGGCGGCCTCGGTGTCGTCGACGGTCCGCACGGCCACATCGGTGTCCTGACCCGCCTCCTGCTCGGCCGCCCGCTGACGGGAGCGGCCGGGAGCGAGTGCGGCGAAAGCTCTGCGTGTCATGACTGACTCCCTGTCGGATGAAGTGGAGACGGGCCGGACGGGGCCGCTGCCGGGGTCGACGGACGGGCGGACACGGGAGGTTCACCCGCTCCCGCCGGAAGGGCCGTGCCCGGGTCGCCCGGGGCGGCCGGAACCGGCGGGTTCACCCGCTCCGCCGGAAAGGCCGCGTCCGGGTCGCCCGGGGCGGCCGGAACCGGCGCGTTCACCCGCTCCGCCGGAAAGGCCGCCCGGTTCGGTACGAGGCGGGACGTGCCGTCCGCCGCGACGACCCGGCAGGCCAGCGGGGCGACCGGGACCGCCGGATCGGCCGGCCCGGCACCCACCAGCAGCTCGGGGTGCCAGAGCACCTCCGTGAGTGCCGCGCGCCCCTGGGCGGGACCGGGCAGCCGCGCCACGTCCAGCAGGACGGCGTCCAGCGCCCGGCGGGCCAGCCGCAGCCCCACGGTCCAGGACGGCCCGCCACCGGCGCACGACGTGGGCAGCCACGTACTGGTGAGGGTCCACCAGCCCCGCAGGGCGTCCGTCATGACGTCCTGCGGGCCGCCCTCGGCCGGGTCAGCGGGCCGCCGGTCCGCCAGGTGGGCGGTGCACCAGCCGTGCCAGAGCGCGTCGACGGACATCCGGTGCCGCAGCCGCCCGGGGCGCCCGTGCCGGGTGCCGGGGTCGTAGCCCTCGGCCAGCGTGAGGACCATGGTCAGCGCGATCACGTCCCGGGCGGCGAACGCCGCCTGCGGACCCAGCGTGCCGGGCATGACCCGCCGCAGATACCCGTCGGCGCCCCGCCGGGCGTCGGCCCAGCACCACTCGCCCGCCGCGGCCACGGCACCCGGATCGGTCCCGACGGGTCCGTCGCCGGTCCTCGCGCTGCCCGTCCCGGCCTCGGCGCTGCCCTGGAGGGCACATGTCTCGTTCATGGCCTCGCCCGCCCCTTCCCGACGTGCTGGAGTGTTGGCAGGCCCCGGCGTCACACCCGGCGGCCCGTACGCAAGGCAACGGCGAAGCCCTCGGAAGGGGTTCAGGAACGCGCTGCCGCCCACCGCTCGGGGCGGCCGGTTCCGATGCGTCCGCACCAGGAATCGTGGACGGATTGACCCTTCCGGGCCCGGCAGCCGTGGACATCACCACAAGGGCGGACGGAACCAGTCCGTACCGCCGGTACCACGTCACGCGCCGGGCACGGCGGTTCGCACCGCCGCGCCCGACAGGCGTGCCACGGCAGACGCGGCAGGCACGCCGGCAGACCGCAGGAGTGCCCCAGCCATGCCGAGGGAGACAGCCGCGCTCCCCGCCGCACCACCCCACCCTCACCTTCTTTCGTCCCCGGAGTCGAGATGCGCCGCTCAGCCCTCCCCACCTCCGTCCCCGCTCCCACCGCCTTCCTGCTGCTCACCCCGGAAAGCCCCGAACTGCGCTCCGCCGTCGTGCCCCCGGCGGACGTGATCGTCCTCGACGTCCAGACGTCCGGCCGCCGCGGCGCGGCCCTCGCCTGGCTGTCCTCCCGCACGGTGACCAGCCCCCCGGTCTGGCTGCGCCTGCACGCCATGGGCAGCGATCAACTCACCGCCGATCTGGTCGCGTTCGGCGACATGGCCGACGGGATCGTGCTCAGCGGCGTCCGGCGCTCCGCCGACCTGGACCGGGTCGCCACGCACACCGGCCGCACCCCGCTGATCCCGGTCGTCGACAGCGCGGCGGCGCTGCTGTGCGCCCCGTCGCTGGCCCGCCACCGCCGGGTCGGACGGCTCGGGTTCACCTCGCTCGCCGCGGCCGGTGACCTCACCGACGACATGCTCTGCCCGCAGAACACCGCGGCCTGGGTCCACCGGCACATCGCCGCCGCCTCGGCCGCCGCGCGGCTGCCCGGACCGGTCGGCGGACTGCACCCG
This sequence comes from Streptomyces sp. NPDC048290, assembly GCF_040652095.1. Taxonomy (NCBI): domain Bacteria; kingdom Bacillati; phylum Actinomycetota; class Actinomycetes; order Kitasatosporales; family Streptomycetaceae; genus Streptomyces; species Streptomyces sp. NPDC048290. The sequence continues at coordinate 5,227 of NZ_JBEZLM010000046.1, read as the reverse complement.
AGGCCGCTGGACGAGGACGAGCTGCGCCACGAGGCCCGCACCGCCCACCGGGCCGGCTTCACCGGCTTCTGCACGTCCACGGTCCGCCAGGTCGACGCGGTCCGCGAGGTGTTCCAGGGCGGCGCCGCCCGTCCCGTGGCGTCCGCGGTCACAGGCGCGTGATCGCGCCGCAGCCTGTCCGAAAAATGGTGCAGAACACCGTGAACCCCAGGGAAGCCCCGCCGCGTTCCCCTTGATGCCGGACCGCGACGCACCAGGGCGGGACGGCCGGACCGGCCCGCTCCGTCACCGGGACGGGGGCATCCGCGGACGTGTGCACCTCGTCCGCGGACACCCCCGCACCCCGGTGGCGGGTGGGGCAGTCCATTCACGAGGGCCGTGGCGTTGCACCGCCGACGGTGACGTCCCGGACCTCGGCTCCTGTCGCTGTGGGGAGCGGCAGGAGCACCCCATGCTCCGTGCCCCGGTCAACCCCCGCCCGAGGGTGCGGTGGCCAGGCCCCGGTTCCGCCCCTCGCTCCCCCCGAGGAGGGCGGGGACCGGGGCCGCGGGCCGACGCCGCCCGAGCCCCCACCGGGCCGACGCCCACGCGTCGCGCGCTCCGCAGCCCACCCGCCGCCGGACCGGGAGTTCTCATGGCCATCCCCTCGGAGTCCACCGCCTCCGCCGCCTCCACCACCACGCTCAGCTTCCGCATGGACACCCGCGCCCCGGCCCTGCCCGGCGCCCGCGCCTGCGGCGTCCCGACCCCGGCCAGGACCTTCCTCCTGCGGCCCCCCGCCCCCTGGGCGGGGGGCCCGGCCGACGGGGACGCGCCCGAGGCGCTGATCGTGGACCTGTACGACGGTGAGCAGGACGCGGCCGGACACGATCCCGGCGCCGTCCGCGCCGCGGCGCTGAACCTGCTCCGCTCCCCGGCAGCCGCACGGCTCGCCCCCCAGATATGGCTGCGGGTCCGGCCCCTGCTGTGGCCCGGCTGGCGGGCCGACTTAGAGGCGCTGGGCCACTTCGCCGACGGCGTCGTCGTGCCCGAGACCACCACCGTGGCGCAGATCACCGAGGTCGCCGCCCACTGCCCCGGGCTGCCCGTGATGCCGGTGCTGCGGGCCGGACTGTCCGCGTCGGCGGTGGCCCGGATAGCCGAGCACCCCCGCGTCGTCCGGCTGGCCTTCGCCTACCCCCGGCCCGGCGGGAGCGCCGAGCGGTTCACACAGGACGCGCGCCGCCGCGCCAACACCCTGCTCTGGGGGCGCTCGGTGCTGCCCGCCGCGTCCCGCGCCGCGGGCCTGCCGGGACCGGTCAACGCGCTGGGCGGCCCGCCCGAGGACGCGGCGGCCATGATGCACGACGCGACCCTGGCACTGACGGCCGGCTACACCGGCCAGTGCGTACGCGACTCCCGCCTGCTGTCCCTGACGAGGTCCCTGCAACGGCACGCGGACCTGGACTAGGGGTGTCTGACGGGGCTGCGGATGCGGGGAGTCGGCCTGGCGGGGCTGCGCTCGCGGGAAGTCGGCCTGGCGAGGCACCGCAGGCGAGGTGACGCCCCGGTGGGGCAGCGCACGCTAGAAGTCGGCCCGGCGGTGCAGCGCCCGCGAGGAGACGGCCCGGCGAGGCACCGCATGGGGGAAGTTGGCCCGGCGAGGCAGCGTCCGCGGGAAGTCGCCCTGACGAGGCAGCGTCCGCGAGGAGACGGCCCGGCGACGCACCCCACGCGAGGAGACGGCCCGGCGAGGCACCGCATGGGGGAAGTTGGCCCGGCGAGGCACCGCACGCGGGAAGTCGCCCTGACGAGGCAGCGTCCGCGAGGAGACGGCCCGGCGACGCACCCCACGCGAGGAGACGGCCCGGCGGGGCAGCGCACGCTAGAAGTCGCCCCGGCGGGGCAGCACATGCAAGGGGGCGGCCCGGCGACGCAGCGTCCGCGGGAAGTCGGCCCGGCGAGGCACCGCACGCGAGGAGACGGCCCGGCGGGGCAGCGCACGCGCGTAGACGCCCCGGCGACGCACCCCACGCAAGAGACGGCCGCACCCGGTATCGGGGGCGGCCGTCTCGCCTGTTCTCCTCACCGGACGATCCGGGCCCGTCCGAAGTCGCCCTGCGCGATGGCCTCCTCGTCATGGCAGGGCGCGGCGCACGCGGCGAGCCCGTACAGCGAGGCGGTGGCGTCGTGCAGTTCGCGCGCGCACCTCCCGGCCGCGGAACACGGCACGGACAGCCGCCGGAACGCCCCGCACAGCACGTCCTCCACCAGCGCCATCCGGGCGGCCAGCGCACTGCTCGCGGTACCGCTGCCGACGCCCATCAGCGCGGTCAGCACCTCGTGCGCCCCGGTCTTGAGCGCGGTCACCCCGTCCCAGTTCCGGGTCCAGGGCTCGTCGGAGGACGTGCTCAGCACCTCGGGCAGCCGACGGGCGAGCGAGGCGTACCAGACCGACAGCGTGCCGGTCATCTCCGACCGCATCCCCTCCAGGAACAGCAACAGGACGACCGCCCCCACAGAGTCGGGGACGGCCGGGAGGACAGGTTCGGGCGGTGGTTCCAGGGCGACCGGACGGGCCGGGCGTTCGGGGACCCCGAGATACTGCCGGAGCACGACCGGCAGATCCTGATCCGGTCCTGGCTCCGGCTCCTCGGCGGGCAGCTCGGGCGCGGGCAGCACGGCCCGCACCGCCGAGATCGCCCCCGCCGCCCGTCGGGCGGCCTCCTGGCACGCGTGGTCGGTGGTCATCGTACGGCGCTCCTCTCCCGGGCCTTGTGTGCGCCGCCGTCCGCCGCCGGTGGCGGCCCGGGAGGCTGCGTCGCCCGCGGTTCCTGTCGGTGTGCACGGCCCACACAGAGTGTGAGGTTCACATGCTCCCGTCCGCCAGACGGCGTGCGCATACCCCGGACACGCCGCTCGGAATCGCCGTCCAAGCCATGAACTCGCCCTGATCCAGGGCCCGTTGATGTCGATGAGCACGGCATGGGGCCGTGCTCATCGACCGACTGAAGGAGACTTTCGATGACCATGACGATGGCGACGGCGAAGGTGCAGGAGCTGGACGACAGCGAGCTGGCGGCCATGGCGGGCGGTGGCGGTTGCGACTGCTGCTGCGAGTACGGCATCCCGGCGATCCCGACCGACGGGGGCCCCGGCAGGTTTTACGGCCCGGCGGCCCCGCTGGTGCCGCCGATCACGGAGACGGCGGAGCCCGCGCCGCTGGCGTCGTACGCGAAGACGCTGCCCGCGCGGTCGTAACGCCGACCGCGCCCACGACAAGGGGCCGTCTCCCACCCTCCGGTGGGAGACGGCCCCGCTGTCGTGCCGGGCGTCAGAACCGGACCGCCGCCTCGGGCGGCATCATGCGCAGCCCCTCGACCCGCACCGTGCGTCCGGGCCGCGGGGAGTGCACCACCTTCCCGTTGCCGATGTACATCGCCACATGCCCGGTGTTCCGGTAGAACACCAGGTCACCCGGGCGCAGCTGGGACAGCGACACCCGCCGCCCGGCCCGGAGCTGATCCCAGGTCACCCGGGGTATGGCCACTCCCGCGCGGCGATACGCGTACTGCATCAGACCGGAGCAGTCGAAGGCGGACGGCCCGGTGGCGCCCCACACGTACGGCTTGCCGACCTGCGCCAGCGCGGTACGGACGGCCTGCTGGGCCCGGGTGCCACGGGCCGCCGCCCGCTGCCGCGCCTCTTCGCGCGCCTTCTGCCGGGCCTTCTCCCGCGCCTTGCGGGCGGCCTCGGCCTGGGCCCGCTTCTTGTCCTCGGCGGCCCGCTCGAAGGCGGTCGCGGCGGCGGTGGCGGCCTCGGCGCGGACGGCCGACCGCAGGGCCACCACGGCGCTGCGCTCGGCCCGACGCTCCGTCAACACCCATGTGTTCAGGGAGAGTTCGGGTAGCGACGACAGCGGTCCGGGATGGGCCGCCGGGGCTCTGGGCGGTGCGCTGGGCCGGTTGTCGGCCGGTGCTCCGACGGCGTTCGTGGCTCCTGCGCAGGACGCGAGCAGGACGAGCGAGGCGACGAGGCGGCCCCGGCGCAGCGCGCCCCGGCCGGGCTCCTGGCAGTTTCCTCCGTGGACAGTCATGACCGTTCTCCTCTCGGACGGTGTGTCTGGTCGCCGGTGGAAACGGTGGTGAGTTCACCTGGGGTTCGCTTGTTCGGGCGCGGACCGCTATGACGGTCGTCACAGCGTGCCCTGCGGGATGGCACCGAGTGCAACCCTCTGACCTGCGGAGACAGGATTCGATGGGCGGCTGATCAGCCAACTGGCGTATGAGACAAGCCAACTCTGTGTCATGGACCGAACCTCTTTGGGTGAACGGCCCGTGAACTGAGTATCGACCCCGTGGACGGACGCGGCCCTCTTCCCTCGCTCCGCGTCCATCGGGGAAACCGCCCTCACAGGAGACCAAGACGATGCCATCCGAGACCCGTACCAACTGGGAGACCCTGACGACCAGCTGGGACACCTCGCCGGGGCTGTCCCTCACCGCCGCCATCAAGGCAGCCGCGGTGGACGAGGAGAGCAGCCGTATCCAGAAGGCCATGGAGCGCGAGCACGCCCGGCTGGTCCGGGCCTACGCCGAACTCCTCCAGGAGATCCGGGTCGCCCAGACCGGCGTCCAGGTCCTGCTGGCCTTCCTCCTCACCCTCGCCTTCACGCCCCGCTTCACCTCGATCACCCCCTTGCAGCGCGAGCTGTACGTCATCGATCTGCTGCTCACCGCGGTGGCCGCCTCGCTGCTCATCGCCCCCGCGCCCTTCCACCGCCTGGTGCACGGCCGCAAGCTGCGCCAGCAACTGGTGGACACGGCGGGCCGACTGGCCCTGTGGGGTCTGATCACCCTGATGCTGGCCATCGTCTGCTCGATGCTGCTGATCCTCGATGTGGTCGTCGGACTGCACCTCGCCACCCTGCTCGCCGCCGTGGTCCTCACCTGGTTCGTCGCGTTCTGGTGCGTCCTGCCGTGCTGGAGCCGCCGCCGCGCCACCGCCCGCCGTGCCCGGGAGGCCGCCGCGGCCGAGGCGCCGGAGGCCATCTGAGCGGTACCGCGTCACCCCCTCGGTGACGGGGACCCGGCAACCGGTCGAGAACCGGCGGAGGGCCCCCGAGATCACTGGGATGAAGGCACCCACGTGGAGGGGGGGGGGCGGGGGCGGCCCGCCCGCCCCCCCCCGGCGGCGGCGCCCCCCCCCGGCCGCGCCCCCCCCCCCCCCCCCCCCCCCCCCCCCCCCC
>NZ_JBEZLM010000045.1:0-36585 GCF_040652095.1 Streptomyces sp. NPDC048290 | reverse complement strand
CATACGAAGCGAGAAAGGCATCCGCTGGGGCGGACGCCCCCTCACCACCGCCGCCTGACCAACCCGGCGAACCTATCCGGTCACAGCACTAGCGATCCAGCTCGGCAACGTTCCACTCCCGAGGCAGGTCCTCGCCGCAGAAGACGCAGACGAAGTCCTCCTCCCGCACGATGTTCAGCTCCCGGCAGGAGCAGCAGCACCGGAAGACCACCTCATGAGTGAAGCCGGACGGGCGCTGAATCCCGATCCGGTCCAGGGCCTCGGCCACGGCCGGCCATGAGATGACGTCCGGGCAGTATCCGGTCGACTGGTTGCTGACCTCCTCGACCTCCCACCGCCCGGACTCCTCATGGAAGCTCATCTCGCCGGCGCTCAGCACTTCTTCGCCGCCGGCGCACACCACGTGCTCGCTGCGGCGCGGAGCCAGCCGCAACATCCCGCCGGCATCGACGACGAACGTGAACGGCTCGGCCAGCTCATCCAGGGTCAGCCCCGAGGCCCACACACCGAAGTCCACCGCCGAACGCACGCTCCGGCCCTCGCCACCCGCCCGGACGAGCTCCTTCAGCTCAGCCGGACCCACATACCAATACATCCGCCCCCGGGTATCCACGATCACCAACCTAGCCCCTCACACAGCCAGGACCTGGGGAATTACCTGACCACAGCCCTTGGGGAATTACGTGACCGTCCACAGTGATGAGAACCATCACGTCGTCGTCACCGGGCAGAGGGGTGGAACCACACCAGCCTCCTGAGACTAGCCGGACAAACCGGGATGTCTCACCTCATGCTGACAGAGAGGGAAGCGCCGGGCGGCCAGGACCGGCGCGATCAACTCCCGGCAGGCATCGGCCAGATCACTCGGATGAGGGCGACGTGGCGACGGTCAGCCATGACCTGGAGATGCCGCCGTTCGGGGGCGTGCGCCCAGGCGCGTGTCCCACCGTGCCGAAGCACGGGACGCACCTGGGCGTCCTGGAATGGGACAGGCGCAAGCTGCTCTCCGGCCCAGGCGTTACACATGGAAGGCAGTTACAGGTCTGCCCTCAGCTTTCCTTTTAGGATGCCTGCAAGAATTTCTTCCCGTGCGGATTCCTCAGCGGCCAACTTCAGTGGGGTGAGGCGGTCCCACAGCTCTTCGATCCGGGGAATCTCCTCATACCAGCTGTTGTCCGCGTGCTGGTTGATGCGATTCATGATCTCGCTCAGCCGGAATTGTTCACCCAGGTGCTCCTTGGGATCTCGGCAGACCAGCCGGTAGGTGTGCAACAGTGCGGCCAGTGCGGGTTCCAGGGCTGCCCGCAGCATGCCTGCGTCGACCAGGACGGACACCGCACGGGAGAGGAGAAGCGCTGCGGCGTGATCGTGGTCCGGGGGTGTGTCATCGAGTTGGTGCCATGCGTCCAGGGCGTGTCGGAGACTTTCGAGGAATTCAGGCATCCGTCCGTCGTCGGCCTGGCAGATGCCGAGTTGCAGCGTGTCGCGAACGATTCCATTGTTGGTGTCGCTGGTGTCGATTCCGAGGCTTTTTCTGCGCTGTGCTATGCCGACGGCTTCTCGAAGCGCGTGACATGCCTCTTCATATCTTCCCAGCTGTTTCTGAAGGTTGCCGAGGCCGCTGAGCGCGCTGATCAGCAGGGGCTCGTCGCGATAGGGGTTGCGGAGAGCCGCCAGCCGGTGGCCTTCGACCAGATCCGCCCCGACGTGCGAGGCTTCGTTGAGCCGTCCAGCGGACGCGAGTGAAGCCACGAGGTTGCCGCGCAGCAGGTTCAGCGTGAACTGCTCATCGGGACGGGCGCTGTTCAGAGCCTCGTTGATCGCCACCGCGCGACGCAGTGCCTTGATCGTGTCGTCGACGAGTCCGAGGCTGTGGCACATGTCGGCGAATCCCTGATACTGGAACGCGAGTGTGTCCAGATGGCCGGGGTCTTTCCGTGCCTCGGCCTCCATCAGGGCGATGCCCTCCGCCCACGAGCGCACAGCCTCCTGATGCCTTCCGGCGGAGCGAAGGTAGGAACCGCTGCCGCACAGCGCCAGCGCGTACTGGACATCGCGGCTGGAGTGGGATGGGTCCAGGTCCCTCCAGATCCGCAGCCTCTGCTGATGCGCGTCCAGGGCCGCGTCGTGGCGGCCACCGCGGCTGTGGCTCACGGCCAGAGAGGACAGCGCGAGTGCGAGCCGAACCCGCGCCGCAGTCGTTCCGCCCAGCGCCTCATGGCGGCATGCCTCCACGAGGCGCTGGGCGAGTCGCAGATGGAAATCCTCCACACCACGGCTGCTGAAGCGCTCGGCGACCTGAAGATACTGGAGCACGTCCATACCGAGGTCGACGTGGTCCACACTGTCCCGCAGCGCCTTCTGGATACGAGACGTTCGGGCTGTACGGCCCGCGAGGTGTTCGGCGGTGGCCGCACGCACCAGCACGGTGAACGCCCGGATCTGCTGGTCCGCGGTGCACCGCGCCAGGAGCGTTGTCAGCGGAAGCGGCTGGTCGAAATCGAGCAGCACGCGGCCGACGTGGTACTCACCTACACGATCGGGCTGGATCGCGCCCCAGTAGCCGTCGGGGCCGGGTGGATAGAGCGTGCGCAGCCACGCCGCCACCAAGGGCGTTTCCGCGGAACAGAGTTCGGGGAGGGCGCTGAGGGCAGCGACGGCCTCGACCGGGTCCGCGGCCCCGCAGAGCGTCGCGACGGCCGTGGCGCGCTGGACGGTGTCGTTCGGGAGTGGCGCGAGCCGTTCCCCCGCCCTCACCCAGTAACGCTGTTCGTGGCGGAGCAGGGTGCCCTCGGCAGGCTCGTCGTGTGGCGTGGTGACCGGGGCCTTGCCGCTTTGCAGAAGCGTGACCAGCGCGGTCATGTGCAGCGTGAGCACCGACTCGTAGGCGGCACAGTCCAGGTCGCCGGGGGCACGGAGGGCAGCGGCGAGCGCCCGCCATCCGGAGGGCGGACGGCCAGGGAAGTCCGCTGTGGCGTCCAGGACCTCGGAGAGGTCGACGAGGGCATCGTCGAACAACCCCGTACGAGCGCCCGCCGGGCCGCTCTCCGGCGCGAGGGGCGCCAGCTCGGTGACCGGTGTGCGGGCCAGGATCTCGTCGGCGTGGGAAGCGGCCAGCCCGTCGGTCCGCCACCTCCCGTCATCCCGGGCCAGCAGCAGGATCCGGGTGCGGTGCCGGCAGCTGCGGAGATGGTCGATGACCTGCCGGACCAGCATCGGACGCGCGTCCGCATAGTCGATGACGACGAGGAAGGGCAAGGCGGTCCTCAGCGACTCCAGCTCCGCCGAAGCGAGGTCGCGCAGATCACCTCGCAGCTCCCCGGTGACCCATCCCTTCGCGCGCAGGCCCTCGCTCAGCCGGCGGGCGAGGCGTGACTTGCCCTGTCCGCCCGGTCCCGTCAGGACCCTGACCGAGAAACCGCCGGTCTCCTCCTCGCACCAGCCTTCGAGCGCCCGCAGCTCCTCCTCCCGGCCCTGGAAGCGCACCACCTCGGCGTCCGCCCGCAGCAGCATCGTCGGTGACAGGACGCTCCGCAGCCGTCCGGCCGGCTCCAGAATCGCTGTGGGTTCGGCAGGTTCCACAAGCGGCACCCAGGCGCTGCGCTCGGTGACGATCCTGGTGAACTCGTCGTCCGCGAGGAGCACAGAGACGGGTGTGGCGGTCAGCAGGCTCCCGTTCCTGGCCCGGACGTCCTCCCGGATCACACCGCAGAGCAGATCGCCCTGCGGGCTCTCGACGATCACCCCCGCACCGGACATGCCCGACCAGCCGGATGCGGTGCGCCCGGCGTCCACCCAGCGGGTCGCGTCCGAACTCACCACCGTGTACCGGCCCGCCAGCGACCCGGTCCCCGGCAGAATCCGCCCGCTCAGCTGCCCGTCAAGGCGCTCGCCGGAATCCGCCTCCCTCTCCATCCGTGGGAAACCCGCCACGGTGACCTCGTGGGAGCGGGTACCGATGATCCGTCCCCACCGCTGCGGCGCCCTCGCCCGGACACCGGCGAGCGACCGGGGATCACCCCAGCGGGGACCGACACCGTCCTCCGGCAGCGGGTCGATCTCTACGAGCGCCGCGTCGGCACCGGCGTCCCCGCGATGCCACACCACCTTGGCGGCGAACCGCGCCTTCCCTCCGTCCGGACGGCACACCGACAGCCGTAACCCCTCCGACTGCACGGCCTCCCGGACGACATGCCCTGCCGTCAGCACCAGACTCGGAGCCACCAGATAGCCCGACCCGAAGGTCGCGCCTCCCCGCCGGTGAACCCGGATCTGAACCCTCCGGTCGAACTCCACCATCCCCCCTCCCCCTTCGACCCGTCGGACCTACTCCGGTTCGAAGTCGCTGACCGGGAGAGGAGCACCGTCCGGTCCCTGGGGATTGAGTGTCACCGTGACCGTGTGGGTGGCCCTCCTCGCCCGGTCAGCCCTCCCATCGGCACTGACCACCGAGAAACGCAGCCCACCGCCCACGCTCTTCGCCCTGGTCAGCTCCAGCCCGATCTCCAGAGTGACTTCCCCCACCGAGAACAGCACACCGTCGTGCCCCTCGTCCGCCATCCGCCGCTGTGCCTCGACGAGTTGCCCGCGTATCAATGCGATCGCGTCAGCTACGTCCAGCGAATCGCCCTCGCCGCTCCTGGTCACTGCTTCCCCCACTCGGTGCCTCGTGGAAAACGTCCGCAACACGATCCCACACAACATCCCCGCCCGGGTCGCCATGACCGGCCTGGGCGGATGCCCGGAGCAGGGCGCACGACCGGCCGCAGCATCATCTGACGGAACGCACACTGTCCTGTGTCACCGAGTCGTCTCTGACGCGGTCGCTCTAACCTGCGATGAGGAATCTTGAGTGGCGAAGTGACCGTGACCCGCAGGTGCCACCGTTCGGAGACGCGGAGAGTTCTCGCCAGTAGATCTCGCTGAATCGCGAGGATGCTTGGCGAGTGCTGCTGCGACGAGTTCGATGGCATCGGGGTAGATCGCGGCGTCCGTGTAGGTGACGAGTTCGGTCGAGATGGTCGATGATGCGGTCGGCTGCGGACTTGGACACCCCGAACAGCGGCGACAGTTGGCGCAGGGTGAGGTTCGTCCGCCAGTACGCGGCGACCAGCAGCACGCGGTCCTCTAGCGGCAGGCTCCACGGCCGGCCCTTGCGCACCGGATCCGCACCCTCGCGCCGGAGCGCGGTGATCAGCTTGCCGAACTGCCGCGGGCTGAGCCCGCTGAACGGGGCTATCCAGGAGGGCTCCGAAGCCGTGATCACACCAGTCACTGCGTGATCATTCCACTGCTTCAGGTTCTCCATTGCCGGCCTGCGCCTGGCACTCGCCGACGCCTCAGGCAAGCCACACCCCCGGATCACCGAAGACCCCACCGGTGGCACAGCACCAACTTTGACGCGCGGCGTCGATCTTCTGTTCGCGACAACCGACCTCTACAACAGGGGCATCCCGCTGCGGCTCGCCGCCCAACGCTACAAGTTCCGCCGCAGAGACCTCCGCAGGAACCTGCAACAGGAGAAACCCCGCCGACTCTCCCGCAACATCCCCCGCTGGGACACCACGCGCCGCGAACTCATCAGAGCCATGGCCGCCAGCGGCCACACCACGACGGAGATCTGGGCTCTGATGATGGACGAGCACGACGCCCCGCTCACCTACAGCGGGCTCAACGCCTTCCTCGCCCAGGAGCGGTCGTCCCCACCCACATCCCCCCACCCGGCGGGCGGTGACGAGTAGAACCGCCTGATCAGAACGTGGCCTGCTCAGATCAGCGCTGGGATCCGCTTGAAAACCAGTGACTCGAAGCTGACGTGAACGTCTCGGCGTCCCCCTTGCCAACCGGGTCCGCAACGGTGCTTGGCAGGCACCCGTTGTCAGCGCGATTCTGGGGGATGCTCGCCGACCTCCTCGGTGCCGCCGACGGCATCGCCCACCGCTGGCACACGAGGAACGAAGGCAGCCCACGCCAGCTTCCTCCGAGCCGCTCAATCCTGTCGGTCCCTGAGTGAGCCGCAGCCGATGCGAGCACGCGTCAGGATGTGTCTGGTGAAAGGCTGTAACCCGGTTGGGTTGAGTTAGCGGCGGCCGGCGGAGAGGTCGGCCGCCGAAGGCGACCTCGAAGGCGTTCAACGCGGCCTTCCAGCACCTCATAAAGCGCTGTCGGCATTCACCGGTCGGGTCGAGGGACATGAACGCCATGAAGACGTACCGCAGGGCCACCGGCTCAATCGGGGTGGTCGGGTCACGACAACCTGACCCGACCACGTATCTTACGAGGCTGGGACGATGAACTTCCAGCCCTCGACTATCGCCTTGGGGCCGACAACGAGGACGTCGGAATCGACGTTGTACCGAACGTACGCATTGCCTTTGAAGAACCAGACATCGTCCCCGCCCGCGCCGATGGCGGTATCAATGCCATAGGCGAACCCGGTGTTTCCCAGCGGGGGCCAGCCTTCAGCGATCGGTTTGGCACCGCCGTTCAGCACTTTGTCGGTGCGCAGGTCGTAGCGGACGTACTGGTCGTCCTTGAAGAACCAGGCCTCGTGCGGGTTGCCCGATACAGCGGTGGCGACGTCAACACGGTCGAAGCCGACGGACTTGAGCCCGGGCCAGCCGTCCTCGATGGGGGTGGGGTTGACCTTGATCGTGTCGTTGTCGAGGTCGTACCTCAGGTAGGTGTGGCCGTGGAAGAACCATGCCTGGTTCGGCTGGCCTTCCTGTGCCGGCATGGGCAGGGCCGCGTCGATCCACTGGTTGAAGCCCGCAACGGATGCGAGTCCGGGCCATCCGTCCGTGAGGAGGGTGGGCCGTTTGGTGATGGTGTCGTTGGCCGCGTCGTAGCGCAGGTACCAGTCGTCGTGGAAGAACCAGATCTGGTCGGACAGGGTTGGGTGCGGCAGGGCGGCGTCGATTCGGTCGACGAACTGCTTGGCCTGGAATGGGGCCCAACCTGCTGGAACTTGTTTGCGGGTGACGATGGTGTGGTTCTTCCGGTCGTAGCACATGTACTCATCGGCTCGGAAGAGCCAGACACGATCGGGGTTCCCTTGGACCGCGAGGGCGGCGTTGATCCCCTGAGCGAACGGGGTGTTGGTGAGCCCTGTAAGCCAGTCCTTGATCGCGGTGGGCCCTTCCTTCGTGTCGTCGGCGAGGTTGTAGCGTACAAATTCGCTGTCCCGGAAGAGATAGACCACGTTGGCGCCGCCGGGGTCCGCAAGAGCGGCGTCGAGGTAGTCGACGAAATTGGTGTCTTGTAGTCCGGGCCATCCGTCGTAGATCTCTTTCGGTCCGCGGATGACCTTCTGCTGCTTGGGGCTGTAATGCACGTACTGGGAGCCGCGGAAGAGCCAGACTCCTTCTTGCAGGGGGATCCCGGATGCGGCGTCTACTCCGTTGGCGAAGTCCGTCTTTGCCAACCCGCGCCAGGCGGTGCGCAAGGGGGCTGGCCCGGAAAGGATCTTGTCGGTGTTGCAGTCGTACTTCAGGCACTCGTTGGACCTCAGGAACCATGCCGTACCGTCGGGAGCGTCGGCCGCCGCATCGAGAATCGGGTAGATGCCCCGGAGCTGGCTTCCCGCGCCAGCTGCCGGCTTTTCGCTCACTGCGACCCGGCTACCGCCGCCGGCGGCACGGTGCCAGAGCATGATCAGGAGAACTGCCGCAATGTCCTTCACGGTAGCGAAGGTCTCAGTGCCGATGGCGAGGGGCTGAAGCGCGCGAGGGTCGGGGGGAGTAAGCGGATCGGCGTTAAGGCGCTGCAGGAAGCCGCCGATTGTGTCCCAGTTTCGTTCAAGCTCGACCATTTGCCGCCTGTCCGCTTGGGATACGGCCTCAAAAGCGTGCCAGGCATTGTTTACGGTTCGGGTGATCCAGCGAAACCGTAGGGCTTCCGAGATCATCTCGGCAATTACGATCACCGCGTCTGCCCGGCTCGGCGCCGGGGTCTCCGGGTTCACTCGCCGGATTGCGTCCGCCAGACTCTGCTCGCTTATCGTCACATTCCAGCGCGGGTGGCGTGCAACCGATTCCAACCTCTGGTAGTTCTCCTCGAGCTCGAGGCTGCGGAGGCTGATTCCCAGGTCCAGGCCGCTGACTTCGCCCTGTCCGCCCGTGAAGTAGTAGAGCACTTCTGGGGCCGATGCTGGTCCGATGACGGGTGCGAAGCCGATGCCGTAGAGGTTGTCCCGTCGGACGTAGTAGTCCAGCGCAACATCTTCACTTGCCCGGATGCGAACAGCAAAGGTGTTTCCTCGCGACCCTTGCGGATGGCTGACGTCGGTCCGGTAGACTCGACGGCCCTCGAAATCAGCGGGCGTCTGGCCCGCCATGATTGCGATTATGACGGATTTCATGAATTCGCTGTACGCGCTCCCGCCACTGCCGTCGGCGGTGATCGGAGTCAGCGGGGCCATGATGCTCTCCTGTCGATGCTGGGGCCGGACGGCCCGGGTAATGGGGCGATAAGCCCGGTGATTGGATTGCGCGAGCTGCTGTGGCATTGCGGCCACTCTTGACGATCTCTTTGATTGGTTGCCGGTTGGGCGGTGGTCCATCGGTGGCTTTCGAAGGTTCCTTCGACAACGACGGCCCCGTTCCGGGGTGCCGTCAACGAGCCCCGATTCGTGTGAAAGCCAGTCGGGCAGGACGACTTCGCAAGTGCCCGGTGGCACCGGCGCGATGCCCGGGGTACTCGGCGTAGGGGTTCGCACGTCGACGAGCGGCGGGACGGGGCTTGTCCGTCTTCAGTGCGGCGTCCTTGGGTCCGAACTGGTTGGGCCGGGGACTTGGGTACCGCGGGCCATGCAGTGCGCGAGGTGCAAGGCGGTCGCTGGCCCGCCGGAGTACTGGCCGGGAAAGCAGCAGCGGGTGATCTAGTGCTCTGACCGCATTGGTTCGCCGGGTCGTTCAGGCTGCGGTGGTGAGCGGGCGACCGCCCCAGCGGATGCCCTTCTCGCTGCGGATGCGGGCACGTTCCTTGCGCTCAGCGGCCAGGACGTCGCGGTGGCGGGCGTTGGCGTTGCGCCAGCGCAGGTAGGCGTGCAGGGCACGGGTCTGCACGGTGTGGTTGGGATGGTTCGAGTTGGCGATGGTGAACTGCCGCAGCGGACCGAAGTGCGCCTCGATCGGATTCGCCCAGGAGGCGTAGGTCGGGGTGAAACACAACTCGACCTTGTGTTTCTTCGCCCAGCGGTGGATGCCGGCGCTCTTGTGGGCGGACAGGTTGTCCATGATCACGTAGATCGGGGCGCCGTCGGGCCGGGCGGCGCGGATCGACTTCAGCGCGGCCAGCGTGTGCGCGGCGCCCTTCCTGCGGCGGTTGACGCCCCACAGGCGGTCGTCGCCCACTGAGTAGCAGCCGTGGAAGTAGCGCACCCCGTGGGTGCGGTGGTAGGTGGCCGGCACCCGGTCGGGACGTTTGCGTGCGGCCCAGCCCGATCCTGCGGTGGGCCGGATTCCGAGCGGGCCGAACTCGTCGAAGGCGAACGCGCGGTCCGGGAAGCGGTCAAGGACCTCCTCGATCCGGTCCATTTTCGCCTCGTGGTCCGGGTCGGGGGACTCCTTCCAGGTCTTGGTGCGCTGGAAGGTGGCGCCGCGGCGGGCGAGCAGGCAGCGTAACGCCTCGCGGCCGATGAGGATGATCCGGCCGTGCACTTTGCGCAGGTAGGCGACGAGCTTGCGCAGCGACCAGCGGGTGAAGGGCTGGCCGAGTTTGGCGGGGCGGGTGGTGGCCGTCTGGATGACGAAGTCCTCGTTGTCATCGCTGAGTCGGCGGGGACGGCCTCCCGCCCACCGAGGGTCCAGACAGGCCAGGCCGATCTCGTTGAACCGATGGATCACGTCGCGGACGGTGTCCTCGTCGGCCTGGACCAGCTGGGCGATCACCGGCACCCGGTTCCCGCCGGCCGAGGCCAGCAGCATCATCGCGCGCCGGTAGCGCACCGAGTTGGTGCTGCCCCGACGCACGATCTGCCGCAGTTTGTGCCCCTCATGGTCGGTCAGTCTGCGCACACGGACAGGCTCGGCCACTCACGCCTCCAGCAGTCGTATCCGACGTCCCCCACCAATCCAACCGCCACGACCACCGACCCGGCGAACCTATTCGGTCAGGGCACTAGCGATACCGACGGGCAGACCCGGCCCAGTGTGTGCCTTTGTAGGCAAGTGGCCTAGAGCGTCAGGCAATTGGAGGTTTAGCAGCCCGGGATGCTCTCCTGTCGTTGAGTCACTCCTGGGCGGCGACAGCGGTTGGCCCTGGGGCCGCTCTGTCTCGGTGAGGTCGGAGTTGCAGCGGCGGATTCCGGCTTGAGCAGCCCGCCCCATGTTGACTCCGCCCGTCGGGTTGCTCACCCGTGCGACCTGCAAAGTCAGGGCGGGCACCTACGCACCCGGACAGGAACAGGGACCGTGCTACCGGGTCGGTTTGCACCACAGCCACGATCCTGGCGGCTGATCACTCTGCGCGGCTGGCGACCACCCAGATTGCCGGCGGAGTCAAGCTCAGGCGAGTCGTTTGCCGAAGAGGTAGACGGAGGGCGTTCCCGTCCCGGCGTGCGTCAGGAGGTCGTCGGTCAGCTTCTCCCACCCGTCAAGCGTGGAGCTGTTCGACAGGGTGAGCTCCTCGATCGGACTTCCGTGGCTCGCATCCCGCGTGTACGAGAGGTAGCTCTTACCGGTGGGTGCCTTGCCGGAGGCGTCGATGTCGTATGACGCCCGGGTCCAACCGTCAGGGATCTTGTCCGTGGCTTGGAATCCGGTGATGGGCAGGTCGGCGCCGTTGGGCTCGACGACGATGAAGAGGGTGTCCCCGCCAGCGCCCTTCCGGATGTCGGAGTCTCCCTGATTCGGCCGGTGCACGATCTGCCACCCGCTGGGAACGGGGTATCCGTCGCTGTAGTACGGCAGCACTATGGCGTTCGTTATGGGCATCATGAGCTCCTTTGTCTGCTGCTCTGGGAGGTGATCGGGACTTGGTGGCGCCTAGATTCGTCCCGCGTTCGAGCCGCGCGGGTTGCGTGCGGTCCGCCAGGCTTCGAGGTCCTGCTCCGTGAGCACCTTGAAGTTGTCGTCGACGGAGATGTGTCCGAGGGTCTGCTGGAAATACAGCGCCCAGCTCTTGGTGATGAGGCCGGGGAAGAGCGTGGTGGTGGCGAGGTGCTGGAGGCTGCCGTGCCAGGCCTGGATGTCGTGGAGTTCGCTCGCGCTGGAGCCGACACGACTGGGGAACCGCTGGTGGATGTCGTCGGCGCTGATACCACCGTCGTCGCCGGTGTAGTGGAGGTTGAGGATGGACTCCTGGCTCATCTGGCAGGTGTCGCGGGCGTAGGCCACGCCGTCCCCGCTCTTGAGCAGGGTGTAATCGCCCCAGACCTGGAAGGCGTTCTGACGGTCCTTCGTCGCAACCCAGAGGGACGCCTCGTTGAAGTGGTCGTGCAGGGCCGCGGTGGAGGCCTGGGTGATCGACGAGGTCAGCATGTACAGGTAGTTCTGGTAGACGTCGTCGAGGCTCTGGCCGCCGTGGGCGATGACGCCGGAGGCATCACGGCGCTGCGCTCGGGTGGTGTACTCCTGCCCCGTCTCGGGATCCTTCACCACGCCCGTGTAGGGCCATTGCGTGTACACGGCCGATCCGCCGGCGAGATGGGGCTGCTGACCGGCGGTCATGTCCTTGATCTTGTCCCAGTTCGGAACGTGGAGGAACGACTGCCCAGCGGCCCACTGAAGGAACCACTGCATGACCAGGGTCTTGTTGATGAGGTGGCCCGCCGCAAAGGAGTCCTGGAGGAAGTGGTCGGCGTAGCACAGGTGGAGCTGGGCGTGGTACCAGTCGGAGCTGTCCTCCCCTTGGCCGTAGGACTTCTCGGCGTAGCTCCGCGCCTTCATGTAGTAGGCGTACCAGCGGTGCCAGGAGAACGGGGCGAAGTGGCACGCGTTCCTGGCCAGCAGGGCGTAGTAGGTCCCGACGACGTTCTGTGCCTTGCCTACCTGGTACTGGGTGGTGAGGCTGTTGACCCTCGTGGTGTCGAGGATGAGGTGGATGAACTCCGGCCACCGCCAGTTGACGATGTTCCCGTCGAAGTTCTGCTGGTCCCCGTCGTTGAGCAGGTAGTTGTTCCCGATCTGGTTGTGCAGTTCCTGCCGGACGCTCTGGAGGATGGGGAGCAGGACCTCCTTGGGTTGTTCGGCCAGGATGTCGGGCTGTGGCAGGTAGTCGGGCAGCGTGTTGAGCTCCCCCCAGGTGACGAGGAGGCCGCTCTTCTGCAGCCGGACCATGCGGAGCGCGCTGAAGGGAGCATGCTCGCGGATCGAATCCTCCGTGACGTCTTCAGGGTGGGTCTGCCAGAGGAGCTGGTACGCGCGGAGCTTCCTCAGGTAGTCACCCGAGTCGCCCTCCCCCTTGTGACCTGCCTGGGCCCGGGCGACGATGTCGAGGTCCACGGAGTTGCACTCGCCGAGTTCCTTGTGCTCAGCCGAGCCGTGACACTGCACAACGACCGGCGAGCCGGGCGTGATCCGTCGGGGCGCCGTCCAGGGACCCGCGGGTCGGCGTCCGCCGGCCACGGACGTCGCCGCCAGTTCGGCCCGGTGCTCCGCCGGGTGGCCGGCGGCCTGCACATGATCGCGATCCGCGCCGCCACCGTCGTGGGGCTGGGCACTGTGCGCGATCTCGTGCGCCAGCAGGCGCATTCCTGCGGGTGTGGAGGGACGCCATGACCCGCGGCTGAAGAATATGTCCGCTCCCACGGTGAAGGCATCGGCGTGGAAGGACCGGGCCAGGTGGTCGGCCGTGGGGCCGAAGTGGACGTGGACCTCGCTCAGATCCACGCCGAAGGCCGCCTCGAGGCGCGCCCGCTCCGTCCCGTCCAACGGGGTTCCCGTTCCGATCTGCCGACGTACCAGGCTGGCTGTCGCTGGGGCCAGGAGTTGCATTCTTCGGTACACCTTCCTCTCTTCAGATCGGGGTTTCGCCGCTAGCTGCCGAGGTACGTCTTGAGTGTCTTGAGGATGGTGAAGAACCAGCTCTTGGCGGGATCTTTCTGCCAGGACTCGATCACTTGCCAGTCCCTCCCGTTCAGCACGCTGTAGTCCTTGTCGAGCGTCGCGAGTTCGTTGTCCCAGGGTGCGGTGGGATACTTCTTGTGAAGGTCGGTATAGCTGGAGATCTTGTTGCTCTGGATGTCCTGAACCGCCTTCTGTCCTTCAGCAAGGCGGGCGGATACGTCCGCGCGCAGGGCGTTGAACCGTTCGGTGGTGCACTGGTAGAAGGCTGCGCCGAATTGCAGGCCCTTGGATTCGTCCCAGGGCCCGCCGTACCAGTTGTGGGCCCTGTCCGCGTACGTGACCGGTTCGAAGCCGACTTCCTCGAAGAACTCACGGTTGGCACACTGCGGAATGGACTCGTCCGCGTGGCATCCACCGCCCGGGAGGCACAGGTCACCGCCTCCGCTTCTGATTTGCATGCCCGTCCGGTAGATGTCCCCGCCGCTGCCGGCTCCGTCGCGGTAGTAGAAGTAGCCGCGGGTGTTCTTCCGCGGCATCAGGAACCGGCCCCCGGGTTCGTAGAGAACGGCGTAGCCGTATGTAGCCATATCCACTCCAACTCACTGTCGTGTTCGCGATGCCGGCGGTCGTTGGCCTGCCCTCTGTATGAGCGCGTATGGGTGGTCGGTGCGCACGCCGGTGACGGTGTGGCGCGCGCACCGACCGTGCGCTTGCGTTCGATCGGATGGGGGGTCGTCTCAGCCGCTGACGCTCGCGGAGCCGTTCTCGATGTGGCCCATGAGCCGTCGTTTGAACGAGGTGTCCTCGGCGAGGGTGAGTGTCAGGTCGTACCAGCCGTGGGCGGCGCTGGTGTTCCAGGTGATGACCGTACTGGCGCCGGGTTGCAGCGGGTACTGCTTCTGGGCGGGCTGGCCGCCGGTCGTGTAGAAGTCGGCGTGCACAGTGGCGGTGACGGATGAGGTACCGCCGTTGTGAAGGGTCAGGGTGAGCGTGAGGTCGTTGGCGGAGAGCGTGGTGGTAGCCGTGACGTCGGCGCCGGCGCTGGTGGTCCTGCCCTGGAATTCGCGGCGGAAGCCGTTGGGGCCGGTGAGGGTGACGGCGTACTGTCCGTCCGCCGGGATCGGTACACCTTCGCTGGCCGCGGCGGAGACGTCGAAGTGCCTGGGGTCGTCGTACTCGTGCCGGTAGGGGTAGAGGGTGAAGTGTGCGCTGGCAGGTCCGCTGTTGGTCATGGTGAGGGTGAGTACGCTGTGGGAGGGGTCGAGTGCGCCGTTTGCGTCCGGCTGGTAGGGCAGGGGCCGTGCGGGGCGGGCCGGCCGGTCCGTCTCGACGATCCGCTGCTGGGTCTGGCCGAAGTCGAAGACAGACGACAGGTCGCCTGCCACGGTCCGGCGCCAGGAGCTGATCAGCGGCTGCCTCACACCCAGCCAGTTCTCCAGGAACCTCACCTGCGAGGTGTGGTCGAAGACCTGGGAGCAGACGTACCCGCCGGCGGTCCAGGGGGAGACCACGATCAGGGGGACCCGGTTGCCGAGCCCGAGCGGGGAGATCCCGAGCGGTGCGATGTCGACGTACTCGGTGTCGAGGGTCTGGTAGTCCAGGGGCGGGACAGGCGGGGGAACGTGGTCGAAGAGGCCGTCGTTCTCGTCGTAGCTGATGATCAGGATGGTGGAGTCCCAGACCTCCGGGTTCTCGGCGATGGCGTCCAGGGCCTGGTAGACGACCTTCTCCCCCTGGCTGGGGATCGAGTACCCGGGGTGCTCGGTACCCGCCGACGGGGCCACCAGGTAGGAGACCTGGGGGAGGGTCCCGGCGGTGATGTCATCCCGGAATGCCTCGAACATGGCCTTGGCTGTGGCGCCGTGCGGCCGGCTGCGTGTCAGCCCGCGTTCGTAGAGCTCGCGCCGGGTTCCGGTGAGCTTCTTCACCTGGATCTCGAAGGGGACGAGCTGCTGGTCCTGCTCTGCGGGTGAGAGTTTCGAGAGCCTGGCGTAGAAGTTGTAGAGGCTGGGGCAGTCGGTGTCGAGGCCGGCACCGCTGAGCAGCAGCTGGGCGATCTGCCGGAACGCCGCGTGGTACTCAAGGTTGTTGTCCCAGAAGTTGTCCCACTCCTGGTAGACCTTCCAGGTGACCCCCTTCTCCTGCAGGCGCTCCGGGTGGCTGGGCCAGTTGTAGGGGTAGGGACTGTAGGTTCCGGGTGACTCCCGGTCGTGGGCGGCGGGGGAGATGACCCGGGTTCCGTCGGGTTCGTAGCCGCCGTAACCGGTGAACAGGTAGTTGCGGTTGGAGGCCGTCTCGCTCATCACCGAGGAGTGGTAGGCATCGCAGATGGTGAAGGTGTCGGCGAGTTCCCGGTAGAGGGGGACGCCGTTCTTCCCGTAGTAGGTCATCGTCCTGTCGCCCTTGGCCGCGACCCACTTGTCGCTCCAGCCCCGGTTCCAGGCCTCGTGTCCGGTCGTCCAGTCGTGGGCGGTCGAGGAGTCCTGCGACCCGTCGTCCGCGAGCAGACGGGGTTCCAGACGGTTGTTGCCGTCGGGCTGGGAGAAGACGGGGTGTCCGTCGGGCAGGAGGATGGCGTTGCGGTCGTCCCTGCCGCGCACGCCGGGGAAGTCGTAGAAGTAGTGGTCGAAGGAGCGGTTCTCCTGCATCAGGAACACCACGTGCTTGACGACGGTCTTCAGCTCGCCCTTGCGCACCGGACGGCTCAGGGCACGGCGCAGTGACAGCGGGAGCTGTGATTCGCTGTTCGGCATTGCTCTCCCCACATGGATCTCGGCAGTGCTGCGGGACGGGGCGTTTGCGGTTGCCGGGCGACAGGCTCTTGCGGCCCGTGCAGCGGCGGGTATCCGTTTCGGGCCTGGACGTGGCCGGGCTACAGGAGGCGGCAGAGGTAGACGAACTGGCCCCTCGCGCCGGTGTTGAGGTCCGTGGGGTCGTACGTCCACGGCACCGGGGGCTTGATGGAAGACACGTCCGAGAGCACGACGTCGAGCGACTGGATCGGGGTGCCTTCCTTGCGCGTGTAGCAGGCGTAGATGCTGTGGTGGTGGGTCGGCGTGCCCTTGTTGAGATCCGTGTCGATCTTGACGTAGCCCTCGGGCGCCGGAGCCCCGTCGAGCACGAAGACGATGTCGGTGATGGGGTGCTTCGTGCCGTCGAGCTCATACGCGAAGTACAGGAAGTCTCCGTGGGCCCCGGAGTTCAGGTCCCGGTCGATCTTGGTCCAGCCGTCCGGGGTCGGCTGACCCTGGTCGAGGACGGCGAGTCCGGTCAGTGCCACGATGTCCACATCCTCTCGGAGTTCGTCTGGCAGGTACGGATACGGTCCGGCGGTGGGCCGGGGGAGAACCCCTCGCCCGGGAACGGGCCCACTCGTGGGCCTGGACGGCGCTGGACAGCCCGGAACCGGTCCGGGGTCTTGGCCCGCGTCGGAGGTCGGACTCAGGGCCCGCGGCCCCGCAGCATCCCGGGGCCGCCGTAGTCTCGACGGGTACCGGGCGTCCCCTGCGGGACGCGTCGGGTGAACAGCGCGGCGGCGCCGCCCGGACAGGCCCGCTGCGCCCTACCGCTCCGGCGCTCGCCCGGATGGCGAGGGCTGGAACAGGTGCGGCATGATCCGCAGGGTTCCGATGATTCCGCGTGCCCTCCGCACCGCGGCTGTCATGGTGCAGCACCCGGCCGGCCCCGGGGCTGCGGTATCAGGGAGGTCACACCCGTGCCCGCCCACCGCCCGCCCACCCGTGCTGGTGTCAGGGGGTGGCGTAGACGCAGTAGACCAGGCCGTCGAAGGTCACCAGCGTCGGGTATCCCGCGGGGGCGTCCTTCTCGTCCTTCCTGATCCGCACCGGCGGATCCCACTGCTTCCCGTCGGTCGAGGTCGTGTAGTACGGGTGGCGGTTCGCCTGGTTAGACGGGACACCTCAGGATTCACCCAGAACAGAGCCCTGCCGGGCGCCGTCTTAAGCCAGGCGTCTTCTCCATTGCGCGCGGCGGGTGTCTCTTCGAATGGGCATGCTGAGGCGCGGAGCAAGTCTGCCCTGTTGGCGAAGGGGCGAATGCCAGCAGCACGGATACGGGAGCCACTGCGCGATGCGAGGAGGATACCCAGGGTTCCCGCGCTCGGTGCTGAAGGCAGGGGGATCGCCGATCGACATCGGGATTTTTGACGGCGCCATGACGGTCAAGGCTTCTCCGATCCCGCTCCGAGAAGGACTCCATCAACATAGCTACAGGCATAAGACAAAGGCAATAGCCGATTTACTTATATTACTAATAGAACTGCTGGGATCCATGCTCCTGTCGATACGTGAGACCGCCACCCTGAAGGCTGATGTGCCGCATTTTCAGATGGACGCAAATGCAGCTGTGTGAAGAGAGTTACCGAGTAATCCATTGAGGCGCTTCAGTCTCACGGACGCCACCGGCTTGATGGGGATCGCATCATCGCCTCCGATGTTTCTTCAGCAAATTCAGGCCGCCAGCAGCCCCTGGAGAGACCGGTGCGGCGACCGGGGTACGCGAGGCCGGGCACGGCAGCCAACACCCCTCGCCCGGCACCCCGAAGGCCATCCACCATGACGATCACCGACCTCGGCAAGCGGTGCGCCTTCTGGTCGACAAGCGATGTCCTTTACGAGGCGCGTCGCCATCGGCGGTCGGAGTCACGACTGTAGACGGTGTGCCGCCAGAGGCCGCCCGGAGCAGTCAAGATCGTTTGGTAATCGGTCAAGATCATCTGACACGGGTCACGTGCGCGACGAATTCCCGACCGGTTCACCGGCCAGGGCGGACGAGAAGGCCCGGCCGACCACGGACCTGATCGGCGACGGCCCACACACGGATGATCCCGAGGCACCACGCCGCCCGGCGGCATCACCTGCCTCCCCACCCCGAGCCACCCCGCGGCCCGGGGGTATCGCCCACGCGGACGGCCACCATTCAACGCGCCCGGCGTCTGTCAACGCTCTGCGCTGCCGAGGTCCTGCGGAACACGGAGACCACGACCACATCACCCTCACCACCGAAGTGGCCACAGCCCAGCTCAACGCCCCTCCCGGAACCTGCATCGTGAAGTTGTCAAGCGATGACCGAACCGAGCAGCGACAACGGCCGCGCCTTCCGGCGCGAGATCGAGCGGGTCGTCAACGAGATCGCCCAGGGGCTCAGCACGTTGGACGCTGGTGTGGGCTGGTTCTCCGATCTCGCCCGGACACGCCAGCAGGAGGTTCTGCAGGAAGTCGCCGGCTATGCGATGCAGGCGCACATTACGGCAGCGGACGGCCGTGCGGGGGTGGCGCGGTCCGGTGTGAAGCCCACGGCCAACCCCTCCGTGATGATCTGCATGGACCCGCCCAGCTACGGGTTCGCGGGACTCCCCTCCGCCGAACACGTCAAAGCATTCCGCGTCCTCGTTTCCGTGTTCGCCGCTGCGGACGCTCGCCGCCGCGAGACGTACTGCAAAGGCGCCTGCAGACATGCGTGGCACAACCTACCTGCGGGAACCGAGCCGCCGTAGTATCGGCCACTCCGCCTCTGGCTCGGCTGATTGTCGGGCGACCCATCACGCCTGGCGCCCGGTCAGCTGACCTGGACTTTTTCGGCTTGGGTCTTCGCGTGGGCCAGGCGGGAGGACTCGGTACCGGTCTGGATGATGGCGCCGTTCAAGGTGAGCCGGTCGATGGCCGTGCAGAGCCGGGGGTCGGTGAACGTCTTCGCCCAGATCCCGGAGGGCATCGCTGACCTCTGAGTTCACCGGGACCGGCTGGCCCCTCTCCAGCGCCCACCGTGCAGGAGAGGGACCCGCCGCCGCACCGGCTGATCACCGATCACCACGCGCCGTCGTACCACCGTTCGCCCGGCGGGGGAACGAACTGGTCCTGCGCGCAAGGCTGCCCGCGCAGGGCTGGTTCATTGCGGTCGTCGCTCCCCCGGCGCGGCCTTGGCGATGGCCTTCTCGATGTGGGTGTCGACGAGCGTGGGGGAGCCGGAGACGACGACGAGCACTGTCCCGCTGCGCACGGCGGTCTGCTTGACGGCGTTGTCGAGGCCGGCGGTGGTGAGGGTCACCAGGTGGGACCACTGCTGGTCGCCGAGCAGGGGCGGGGCCAGCTTCTGCACGGTGACCTTGACGGGGGTGCCGCCGAGCACGAGCTGGTGGACGGGACAGGAGGCCATCGCCGTGAAGATCTGTCCCGCGCCCTGCGCCAGCCGGTCCGGGACGTCGCTGTAGAGCTCCACCGTCAGGTCCGCGCCCCGCTGCCCGCTGTGGGTGAAGGCTGCTTCCGCCCGGCGGGGGAAGCTCAGTGCGGCTCCCGTTCCGGCCTGGTCGCCGAGCTGTTCGAGCGCGGGGCAGCCGATCACCGCCACATCGTCCTGTCCCCCGGTCCGCTCCGGCTTCGAGGTGTAGCCGTGGCCGAGGTCCCCGGCGTCGAGGAGCCGGCTACGCAACTGTTCCGAGGACAGCACGGCGGCATCGGATACGTCGGACGTCCTGTCGCGTGACGCCGTGGTCACGGGGACGGGGCCCGATTCGGCGGGCGCCAGCGCCTTGGTGGCGGCGAAGGACAGGGCCAGAGCGGTGGCGGCGAGAGCGGAGACGGTGAGGACGGGGCGTGGCGGCAAGGATCTCCCTGGTGCTGGTGCTGGTGCTGGTGCTGGTCGGGCTCGGGTGGCGTGCGGTTGGGGGGCGGGGTGTTCTGAGGTCAGTGGCCGAGGAAGCGGATGCCGTCCTCGTAGGTGGCGTGGTTGTGTTCCATCGGGCCGCTGTGGCGGTTGAACCAGGCGGTGTCCAAGCGGGTTTGGATGGTTTCGTGTCCGGCGCGGCAGCGGAGCCACACGGTGCTCTGCTGGTTGAGGACAATCCAGTCGCGGTAGGTGCCGCACTCGGGGCAGGTGAGGATCTCGCCGTCGGCGATGAGGGGGCCGGGCCAGGGCATCATCATCCCGGCCGTCTGCTGTGACGGGGCGATGAAGTCCGGCGGGAGGAAGTCGTCCACCTCCACCACCGGCTCCCTGGCTCCCCGCGCGGCAGCGGCAGCCGCCATGGCCGCCTCCTCCCGGTCCAGTTCCTCCAGCGGGTCCATCCGGCCCTGGAAGTACACCCCCGTCCCGTCCTGAGCGGGCCGCCGGTTGTGCCAGCGCCGCGCCTCGCGCCTGCGTCTGAACATCCCTTTCCCCTTCCGTCGGTTCCTTCGCGGGATCACAGAGCGTGCCCCACACGATGGCCTGTTTCAACTCTGGAATCCGTGTACTCATCTGGCCAGGCTCCGCTGGTCAGGACCGCCGCCAGGACCCCGGACGGCCGGCCGGGCCGTGGGGGTGGCCGGGGTGCCGACGGGAGGCAGGGCGGTGGTGTCGGCGGGCAGGCCGGCCGTCCGCCGCAGCCGCCACACGAGGACGTCGCTGATCGAGTCGGCGGTGCCCAGTTCCCGGCGGACCGCGGCCTGGGCGAGCAGGACGGCCGGATCGTGTCCGGCGGCCTGGGCGTCCGCGAGGGTCGCGGCCAGGGCGGGCCAGCCCGCCTCCGCGAGGACCCGCTCCGCCAGCTCCGGCACCGCGGCCCGGACCAGCCCCGCCTGCTGTCGCCGGAGCGTGGGGCTGAGGCGGAGGGCGCGGGCGTGGAGGACGCCCAGCGGGTGCCCGGCGGCTTCCTGGTAGGCGGCCCGCAGATGCTCGGCCGCCTGCCGGGCAGCGGCGGCCTGCTGAGCGTGGCCCTTGCCGGCGTGCCAGTGCGCGGCGGCCAGGACCAGGAAGAACACCATGTCGATGACCATCGCCGTGGTCGCCCCGTCCTCGCCCCGTCCCAGCGCCGGGCCGCCGCGTACGAGGTCGCGGGCGGCCTTGCGCAGGGCACGGTCATGGCCCTGGGCAGCGCGGATGTGGGAACGGGTGGCCCGCTCGAAAAGGAAGGCCGCCTCCCGCAGCTGCTGGCGGGTGTGGGCGGCGGACGTCTGGGCGAGCGCGTCCAGGACCTCACCGCGCTCCGGACGGACCTGCCGGCCGAGAAGATCGACGGGCTGTGCGACGTGCGTCTCTACCGCCAGCGCGCCTTCGCCGAAGACTGCCCCCGCGAACTCGACGCCCTCATCGACGAGAGTGCCCTGCGCCGCACCATCGGTGGTCCCGGCGTCATGCGCGAGCAACTCGAACACCTTCTGGCCGCATCGGAATCGCCCGGCACCACCATCCGGATCCTCCCCGCCGAGGCCGGCGGCCATCCCGGCCTCGCCGGGCCCTTCGTCATCATGACCTTCCCCGAGGCCACCCACGCCCGGGACATCGTGTGGATCGAGACCCTCAGCACGTCCGTCTACCTCGACCAGGAGACGGAAGTCGCCCGCTACACCGACGTCTTCACCCGTCTGTGGGACCGGGCCCTCGACCCCGCACGCACCCGCAGTCACCTCAGAGAACAGATCCAGGAGCTCCGCACGTGAACCACCAGCGCCCGCCTCTCCCCGAGCTGTCCGCCATCGCCTGGACGGTTTCCTCCCACAGCGGAGGCGGCGGCAACTGCGTCAGCGTCGCAACCACCTCCGGGCACGTGCTCATCGGCGACAGCAAAGTCCCCGATGGCCTTCCGCAGGTGTTCACCCCGGCGACGGTCAGCGCCTTCCTCCGCGCAGTGAAGGACGGGGCATTCGGCCTGCACCCGCAGCGAACCGTCTGACCCGCACAGAACGGGGAGGCTGTCCCTCAGCACAGCCTCGCGGCTCTGTGCCTGGCGGGCCGACGTCAGGCGCGGGCCCGGCCGCCCAATCACGGCGTCTCATCGACCCCGACTGGGCCTGCCAGAGCATCGCCGACCCAGGCGCGCTGCGCGCACGACATTCACTCCGGCGGGAGACTTGGACCATGGACGTCCACCGAACACGCATCAACGCGTACCGTCCTCCGAAGTGGCGTGGCCGTCCGTCAATGGGGGAGGGATCGACCGTGGTCAGCACTCAGACCTCCGCAAACGCGGCGTGACTTCTGGTGGCTGTCTGCTGGATGCTCGCCTGCGCCACGTCGTTTGGCCGTGCGCGTCTACGCAGATCGCGGAGGTGACTGGTGAATGGTGTGAAGGAACCGCTGGACGCCTTCGACTTCGCGGTGGTGTTTGAAGCCTGGTGTGAGCTGGCTGATCTGCCGGGTGCAGCGGGTGGCGCCGATGCGGTGGGAGAGGGTGAGGGCTTCGTGGGCGGTGTCGGCGCTGTGATCGATTTCGCCTTGGCGTAGCAGAGTCTCGGCCTCGTAGGCGAGGAAGACCGCGCGGGTCTTGTCGCGGGAGGTCGGCAGGAGGGCTACGCCCTGGGTGATCTGGTGGAGGGCGGGGCCGGTCTCGCCGAGGTCGATGAGGCAGCGGCCGGAGTCGACGGCGAGGTCGGCCGGGCTCATCCAGGAGCACCAGGCCGGCGGGGCGGTGGTGGCGGTGCTGAGGGCGTGTTCGGCGGCGTCGAGGGAGCGTCGGCAGGCGCGGGCTTCGCCGTTCATGGCCAGGGCCCGTGCTTTGCGCAGGTGGAGCAGTGAGCGGGCGGTGGAGTTGTGGGTGCGGGTCAGTGCGTGGTCGAGGACGTCGATGGCGGGGGCGGCGTGGCCGAGCCAGATGCTCTGGTAGGCGAGGTCGGCGAGGATGCCGGCGCCGCGGTCGGTGTCCGCGGCCTGGTGGGCGGTGTGGAGGGCGGCGGTCCAGTAGTGGGCGGCGGCGGCATGGTCTTCGTGGTCGAAGCGGTGCCAGCCGATCGTCTGGGCGAGGCCGGAGGCGAGCTGGTGCAGGCGGGTGCCGGTGGTCTCGTCGTAGATCGCGTTTTCGAGCATGCCGACGACGGTGTCGTAGTAGCTGTCGAGGAGCTGGGCGGTGTGCTGCCGGTCGGCGGTGGCCATGCCGGTCAGGTGCTGGACACTGGTTTCGAGCCAGGTGACGAACTGCGGGGCGACCGCCTGGCCCTCGCTTGCGGACGCGGCCAGGGCGGGGTCCAGCGTGGCCCACTGCTGCGCGAGCGCGGTGAGGGTGGCGGGGGCGAGTCCGATCAGGGTGCGGCGGTTGAGCATGGCGCGGCGTCGGGCCTCTCTGAGTGCGGCTACCGGTGCCCCGGTGTCCAGGGGAATGGGTGCTTCGTTTCCCGGCAGCCAGTACGGCCAGCCGAGCGCGGTGACATGGTCGGGGCCGATGCTGAAGACGTCGGCGATCAGCTGCTGGTACCACGGGGCCGGTGCACGGGCTCCGTGGCGTTCCCACACGGAGATCTGCTGCTTGGTGGTGCCCGCTCGCCGGTCGCGGCGGCGCGCGGCCTTCTTGATCCCGTCCGCGAGGTCGCTCTGGGACAGGCCGTGGAGGGACCGGGCGATGGCGAGCGGGTGCTGGGGCAGCGTGTCCACCCGTCCATGACAGCACCTGGACGGCCGGCTCGGGGCCGGGTCGCGGCAGTCGCATGACCCCGGCATGACCTTCGAACGCTGGTTCCCATGGCGTGTGTTGGGTGTACTCGTCGCACTGGACGGGCTGCCCTGGAGCAGGCCCCGGAGCAGATCGGAGAGGCTGACGTGGCCGATGGGGTGACGATCGCGCTGAGTGGCGCGGACAACACCGGCAAGACCAAGCAGCTGGGAATCCTGGCGCGCCGGATCGGCTCCGCCGCCGAGGCGACCGGGCCGCTGGACGCGCACGACGCCCGCTGGGCCGGGATCAAGAAGAACGGCATGGGCACCTGGTGGTTCTGTGCCGGAACCGTCCAGGAGGTCGCCGACGTGCTGGCCGCCTCCTATCTCCAGCGCTCCCGCCACCACCGCACCGCTACGGGTGTGCGGCTCATGGACCGGGGCATCCCGATGCTGGAGGCGTCCCTGGCCGCGACCGTCGCGGTCCGGGAGGACCTGACCTGCGACCAGGCCGCAGACCGGGCCCGCGAACTGCTGCAGCCGTACACCCAGGACCTGCAGACCGCCGAAGCCGGCGAGCACGGCGTGGTGTTCCTCCACCACGACGACCCGGCGACCGGCACCACCCGCGCCCTCTCCCACGAAAAGAGCATCACCCCCGCCTACGCCGCCTACCAGCGCCACCTGCACGACCAGATCCACCGCATGGTCGCCGGGAACCGCTTCGAGCACGTCATCGTCATCGACGGGCGCCCCGTCGTCGCGGTCCAGGACCAGCTGCGCCGCCGACTGCACGCACACACCCGGCTCGTACCGGCCGGATGCCTGCCGGGCGTCCGGATCGTCGCGCTCGGCGGGATGTCCGAGAGCGGCAAGAGCACCGCCGGGGAGTACCTGCGCACCCGCCACGGGCATGCCCGGCTGAAGATCGGCTACCTGATCGAGGACGCCGCACACCGTGCGGGTATCGGCGACCCGTACGCCATCGCGCCGCTCGTACGCGCAGAGCTCCTCCTGGACGGACTGGACCGCTACGCCGCCGCGCACCACTTCCACGACCGCTTCACCCTGGAGTCCCTCCACGAATTCGACGTCACCGCCGAACTGCGCCGTATGCTCGGCGACCAACTGGCCATCGCCTACATCGAGACCACGGCCGAACTGCGAGCCGTACGCGGGACCGCGGGCCCCCGTGACGTGACCGACCGGGACGCAGTGAAGGCATCCCGCGGCGCGCCGCGGATCGCCGCGATCGCCGACGCCGTGGTGGACAACAACGGTGCCCGCCTGGCGCTGGAGCGCCGCCTGGACCGGATCGCGCTCGACGCCGCATGGCCCACCGTCGCCCCGGCCACCACCCCGGTCAACGGACTCGGCCTGCCCGTCGCCCTGGAGGTGTTCCTGACCACCCTCCTGGAACGGACGACCAGCGGGCCCGAGCCGCTGATCGACCTGCTCGCGGTCACCGGCAGCGGCGCCCGCGGCAAGTACCAGCACGGCTGGTCCGACCTGGACGTGTTCGTCATCGCCGAGCCCGACCGGACCGCCGATCTGCACAGGGTGCTCAACGAGGTCCGAAGCGAACTCGGTGATGTCAAGCTCGGCCTGACCGTCCTGAGCCAGGCCGAGTGCCGGGCCGGCGCGGTCACATCCCGCCTGCTGCACGTTCTGACCCTCCTCGGCACCGGCTCCCTGCTCCCGCTGTGGACCCGCCCGGGTCTGACGATCCCCGCCCCGCCGATCACCGCCGACATCACCGCAAGCATGGAGGCCGGCGTGCAGTCGGCCGTCGAGATCCGCCGCCAGCTCCTGAAGGGCGCCCCGGACCTGCGCGCCCTGTTCAAGGTGACGGCGCTGCTCGCCAAGGTCCTGCTCCGCTTCGACGGCGTCGAGTACGCAGGAGACTCCGAAGCCCTGCACCAGATCCTCAACCACCCCACCCGCACGATGCACGCGAACCTGGTGCAGCACGCCCGTACCGACCGCGCCGCCGCCCAGACCCTCGGTCAGCTCGTCCTCGACCGCTGGATCGCCACCATGCCGACCGTCGAGACCGCGGCATGACCACCCACCCGCACCCGCCTCACTTCCGCAAGACGCTCCCCGCGGGGAAGGTGACGATGGAGGAGTCCGGCTGGCTTCAGGTTGCCGGCCGGCTCCAGGTCCCCGCCCTCCTCGACCGCACCCGCCTCGACGCCCACACCGACGTCATCACATACGAGAACGTCTTCCACTCCGGCCGCTGTCGGATACTGCTCGGCGACCTCATCGCGCTCGCCGACCACGGCCGGGCCGACCCCGCCGACCTCATCGACGCCGTCTGCGACGACCTCATTGCCATGGCCGCATCGACCGGCCGCACCATGCCCCTGTCCGCCTGCGTGTCCGCCCTCTACGCCGACCGCATCCGCCCCGCGGGCCGCGTCGACACCTGGTACCTGAACCCGGACCTCACGCTCCCCGACACCGCCACCGGCCGGAGCATCCCGGTCGCCTCGCTCACCGGCTACACCGCGACCGTCAACGACATCCCCCTCATACTCGACGTGCCCGCCGCGATCGACGCAGCACGCACCGCGCTGCACCCCGACAGCCAGTGGGCCACCGCCATCACCCAAGGCGATCCGACCGAACCCAACATCGCCGCCAGCGCCTCCGGGGCGTGCTGGCTCGACTTCGAACACGCCGGACGCAACACCCTGGCCGGCGAAATCGGCAACCTCCTGTGGTACCTCCTCGCCCTCGGCGGCTGGCTCGTCCCCACCTACCAGCCCGACATCCACACCCGCACCCTGCACCACCACCTCCCCCCGGTCGCAGTCCCCACCGCCGAACACACCGAACTGTCCACCCGCAACAGACACCTGGACATCCACACCACCTGGCCGACAGGCCCCGGCCGCCACACCGCCCTCAACCGGTTCCTTGCCCGCCTCACCACCGACCTCGGCGAAGCCGCCGCCCTACCCCCCGACCGGGAACTCCACACACTCACCCCCTTCCTCACCCTCCGCATCCTCGGCGTCATCCCACCCCACCACCTCACCACCACCGACCTGCTGCTCCTCCTCGCCAAGCTCGCCCAGGCCCAGCACCTCCAGAACGACGTTCCGTTCACCCACACCGCCCTCACCAGCCCCCTGGAGCCTCCGTGACCACACCCCTGCTCGACCTCCCCCTCACGGCCCGCCCCCTCCAGGGGCGCGTCGCCCTCGTCACGGGCGCCGCCACCGGGATCGGCGCAGCCACCACCCGGGCACTCGCCGCCGCCGGCGCCACCGTGGCCATCGGCCACCTCACTCAGATCAACCAGGCACGCCGCGTCCTGGCCGAAGCACGCCAACTCGGATCCGACGGCATCGAGGTGAGCGCCGACCTCACCGACCCGGACGCCGCCGACCGGATGATCAGCCAGGTCACCAGCGAACTCGGACCAGTGGACATCCTCGTCAACAACGCCGGCGCCTACCCGCGCCAGTCATGGGAGCAGACCGACGAGAGGACCTGGGCACACGCACTCGACGTCAACCTGACCATCCACTACCGCGCCAGCCACGCCGTCACCCCTGGCATGCTCCGCCGGCAGTGGGGCCGCATCATCAACGTCTCCAGCGTCAACGCCCGCGCCGGACGCCCCGGACTGACCGCCTACAGCACCGCCAAGGCCGGCCTCATCGGCCTCTCCCGGTCCCTGGCCAGGGAACTTGGCCCCCACGGCATCTGCGTGAACACTGTCCTCCCCGGCGCGATCCAGGTCGACACCGAGAACACCCTGCCCACCCACCACCGCACACACCCCCAGGACCAGATCGCCCGCCAGTGCGTCCCCCGCCGAGGACAGCCCGACGACGTCGCCGCCGCCATCGCCTTCCTCGCCGGCCCCACCGCATCATTCATCACCGGCCAGTCGTTGCACATCGACGGCGGCTGGCTCATGAACTAGCCCACCATCCCCACCAGCAAGGACAACGAACCCGTGAAGCAGCGCGTCCGCGCCATCCTGATCACCCCGGACAGCACCACACTCCTCATGAAACGCGTCCGACCCGGACGCGCCCCCTACTGGGTGGCCGTCGGGGGCGGCGTCGAAGACACCGACACCACCCACGAGACCGCGCTCCTGCGCGAGATCCGCGAAGAGATCACCGGCGAGGCACAGATCGTGCGCCCGTTCCACCAGCTGAAGAACCCGTCCGGCGAAACTGAACACTTCTACCTCGCCCGCATCACGACGTGGAACTTCGCCGACCGCAGCGGCCCCGAGTTCCAGCGCGACGACCGCGGAGAGTACCTCCTCGAGGAGATCCCCCTCACCCCCGAGGCCCTCGCCGCACTGAACCTATTGCCGGAGGAGATCTCCGTCGTACTGCGAGCGGCGCTCAAGCAGGGCGACCTGCTCGCCTCGGTGTAGAACAGCGACACGGGCGTGCACACAGCGGGCGCACGTCTGGCGTGGACAATGCCCTCGAAAGGTGCTGTCCATCGGCGCCGGGTCGTTCATGACGCCAGGAACTGGCGGCCTCACACAGCCAGGTGGAAGCAGCGACCCCTGCCCGCTGGTGCCACTGAAGCATTCCTTCGCCGACAAGTGGGGGTATTGAGGTGACTACACTGCGCGCCTGCCGTTGTGGGTCGCTGGCGGGAGCCGCTCTCGGTGAGAAACCTGGCGGTGCGACGAGGAAGGTGGCGGTGTGATGGCAACCGATGTGGAGACAGCGGAGGTGCTGCGCGCGGAGCTGGTCGCGTCCCTGCGGGCCGGGGGGTCGATCACGTCCGAGGCTGTGGCGTAGGCGTTCGGGACGGTTCCCCGTCATCTCTTCGTGCCCGAGCTGACGCCCGCGGAGGTGTACGGGGCGCCGGAGGCGTTGTTCACCAAGTACAACGCGCGGGGCAGGGCGACGAGTTCGGTGTCGGCGCCGTGGTTGCAGGCCCGGATGCTGGAAGCCGCTCAGGTGGGTCCCGGGATGAGCGTGCTGGAGGTGGGGTCGGGGGGCTGCAATGCGGCGATGCTGGCGGAGCTGACGGGTGACCAGTCGCTGGTGACGACGCTGGACATCGACCCCGAGATCACCGCGCGGGCGCGCCGGCTGCTGACAGACGCCGGGTACGGGGGCGTGCGGGTGGTGGAGGCGGACGGCGCGAGACCACTGAACACGGGGGTCCCCACGGAGGGGTTCGACCGGATCATGGTCACGGTCGGCGCTTCCGATCTGCCGCCCGCCTGGCTCGACCAGCTCGCTCCCGCCGGACGGCTGGTGGTGCCGCTGCGCTTCCGCGGCCTGTCGCGCACGGTCGCTTTCGCCAGGGAGGGCGGCCATCTGCGCAGCGACCAGCTCATCGTGTCCGGGTTCGTCGCCATCCAGGGCGACAGCGCGCACGCGCCCCGCACGCTGAAGCTGGCCGGGCCGGACGTGCGGCTGACGGTCGACGAGGACCAGCCCGCCGACACCGAAACCCTGGCCGAAGCGCTGACCGGGCCCCGATACGAGCAGTGGACCGGTATCGGGCTGGGCGGGTCGGAGGGACTCCTCGCCCGCCTGGAAGTGTGGCTGGCGGGCGCTCTCGCCCCCTACGGCAGACTCCGCGCCACCCCCGCTGCCGCCGAACAGGGCCTGACCGGCTGGGTACTGGACAAGGGCATGCCCGCCGTCTGGTCCGAAGACTCTCTGGCCTACCTCACCCTGCGCGTCGAGCCCGGCGCGGTGGGGGAGCGGTACGAGTTGGGGGTGATCGCTCATCGTCCGGACCGTGAAGGGCTGGCGGACAGCCTGGCCCGCGCGGTGGTCCGGTTCGACCGGGAGGCCCGACACGGGGGCCAGCCCGTCGTGCGGGCCTTCCGCCGCGGTGACACCGGACTGCCCGCCGTGGTGCACATCGACAAGGCGCACGTGCGTCTCACGGTCGGCTGACCCGAACGGGGGCTGCCCTTACCGGGCGGTCCCAAGGTGTGTCCGCGGGCGTGCGTCTGCGGACCGATGTGGAGGGAGCTCAGATGGCACCACTGACACACCAGTTCCAGCAGTCCGAGGTGACGGTCGAACTGCCCGCGAGCCTGGCCGACATCTTCGACCTCGAGCCCGCCACGCACGACATCGACGCGCTCGGGGTCTTCCTCAGCGAGGAGGACGAGGGCGACACCACGGGAGACGGCTGCGGGGAATCGCCGCCGCAGGGCCCGACCACCGGCTGCTGAACCACCCGCAGCCCCTCTCTGGGCTGGGGGCGCTGCCACTTCCTGAGTCAGAACGGCGGCTCTTCGGCATGACCGCCTGCCCAGGAGGCACGTTCGGCCGCACGCCGGGTACGAAGTCCGCGAACGCTCAGGTCGTCCGTGTTCTCCAGGCCGCTCGTGTCATGTCCCCAGGCGTTCAGCGCCTCCAGGACACGGCCGCGCTTGTCGCGGTCCGTACTGGTGGCCAGCGGATCACGGGCTCGGTCGGCCGGCTCTCCTCGCTGCCGAGCGAGAGCCGGGTGCTCCGCCAAGGAGATGGCGGCAGTGACGGCCGCGGCACGGACCTCCGCATCGTCGTGGCCAAGGAAGGGCTGGACGGCGCAGTAGAGCACTGGACGCAGGTCCCGAAACGCCCGCACCTCCGGACAGTCGTCGAGAAACTCTCTCCCGCAGGAGCGTTCGCCGGCGGCCACACTCTCGTCGTCGGCGTCGTAGGCGGTGCTGCCGAGCCAGTCCAGGAGCGCCGCACGGGTGGGACGATGCCGCGCCCGGTCCGTGTCCTGGCCGTGTTCGCCGGTCTCGGTGGCCGGATGGCTGAGAACAGCTGCCACGTACAGCGCTACGGGCATGGTGGCTTCGTAGATGCTGTTCTGGTGGGTCACCGCCCCGAGGGCGTCGGCGACGGCCGCGGCCCGGGTGCCCGGATCGTGGTCGACGAGGCGTGCCAGCGCTGTCGGGAGTGATGCGCCCGTCCCGGACGGGGTGGTCAGTGAGGCCCAGTCCGTCTCGTCCAGGAGTGTCTGGTGGTCCAGGAGTTCGTCCGGCAACACGGCGTCGGCTTGGCCGGGGGCTTCGGTCAGAGACCGAAGCTACCGCGATTTCGAGCGGACCACGGGATGTCGCATGGCCGGTGCGGAGCATCGGCTGGTGTTCGTCGACACGCTTCTCGCTGCCACCCGGGCCGTCGGCGAGGTACGGCCCCTGCCCGCCGAGCAAGGCTGCACCGTCAGCCGCTCCAGTAGGCTGCGCTGGTCATGGACACGCACGCCGCACCCGAGCAGACCCGGCACGATGTGCACGCTTGTGGTCCGCCGATCCTGCAGCTTTTCCGGGATGTCGTCGCCGATCGCCTGCCGGACCGCATGCCGCTCCAAGCGGCGATGCTGTTCGGCTCAGAGATCGACTCCGGCTGGGACGACCGGGCCTTCCTCGCCGAGTTCTACAACGAGATCCTCCACCAGGACACCTGCCGGCCCAACACCGCTGACGGCCTCGCCCTGCTCGCGGCCCCGGCCGTCGACGACCGGATTCCCGCCCGACAGCGGTTCGAAGCCGTCTGCCTCCTGTTCAGTGCTGCCACCGTCGCTGAGCGGCACCTGGCCGGGACCTGGCCAGCCGCCCCGCCGCATGCGGATCCGGACAGCGAGGCACGGGCCCGCAACGCGGTCCAGTCGCACACCCCTGATCTGCTGGCCCGCTGGCCGGCCGAGTGCCCCGCAGTTCGGCTGGCCCTTGCCGGCCTCGCCGTCGTCTTCCCGACGGACCGCACCCTGCCCGCCCTGACAGCACGCCTGCACACCTTCACGAACCAGCACCCCCGGGGCACGGACATCGGTGACTACGTGCGATTCGTCCTCGTGCTGGCCGCCCAGAACGACGGCCAAACCCTCGAGGTGACCGAGGAACTCACCGACGCCTACTGGACGGGCACAGCACGCGGAGTGCCGGCACGGGCACGAGCCCTCCACCTTCTCGGCCAGATGCTGACCAGGGTCGGAGCCGGACTCACCCGGCCACGCGCCGGGCAGTTCCCCCCCGCCCTTGCCGCTGATTCTTGTGACCATTCACGGGCCTCAAGATCCGCAATTGCTGCCCAAGCAGGCGGACAAACGCTGGCCCTCGTAAGACTCCGCCTCCAACGCAAAGCCCTCAGTGGCCAGGACAAACGACCTCGACGATCCGCCCGCCGCAGCTCATGGTCCGTTGAGGTTGCTGTCAGCGTTGCCGTCGGATGTCTGGAAGCTCCAGTGAACAATGCGTCGGTGGACGTCCAGAGGTGACGGAACGGTCCGGCAAGGGGGCCGGTATCGCGCTACTCCAGATTACCGAGAGTCCCCTGCGGCCCCTCCGCCACGATCGCGCGGAGAGCCTCGACCATGGCTGCCACTCCACCCCTGGGCACGATCACGAGATCAGCACACTGGAAGAAGACTCCACCGCCATACTCGCCGGTTTCCCTCCATCGATCCATCACCGTTTCGATCGCACCGGGAGTCATAAGCTCGCACTCCACCGGGTGCCGTCAGGGAGTCGCAGCTCGGCATCGACATCCTCCACGGTTTCCGTCGAGTCATCAGCACCTAGCATGAAAAGCGCAGTGAAATCAGGTTCCCTGACGACGTGGTAGGTGCCGTCTTCCGCAGGGTCTAGGTGATTGCTGCCCATAGACTGCCTCAGCCTCGCGATCACCTTGGACTCGTTCCCCTTGTCTGCCTTGACGACAATGGTAGACGCACAGTTCCAGCCAGCTCAGCTCCTCCTTGCAGGACCTGCGGGAGCCGCGCAGATCCGTGCCCGTACCGAAGCCTGCCGGGCGTTCGTCGGGGCCCGTCAGGCCCTCTTGGAGGACACTCGATCTCGGAATCCGGGCTGTGGAGGGGGCCGGTCAGGCCCTGCCCGAACTCATCCGCACGGTTCCGCAGGCTCTGCCTTCGTTCCCGTAGGTGAGGCCGCGAGGGCATTGGTCTCCTGGATGACTCCTCCTCCAGCCCCCCCCGGCCGTCAGGAGCAGCCCGGACCCCCCGGGTACCTGCCGTACGCCCTCGTACAGGGTCCGCCCAGGCCAGTGCTCCGGCCCCACCGCCATCTGCGCGGCCATCATCCCCAGGTCAACACCGGCGCCGACCTGTTCGGCGAGCCGCCCCATACCGGTGGACCAGATCACGCCGCACGCCGTCGGAGCGTAGAAGACCGGGTGCGCACCGGACAGATCCCCGCACACGAACAACTCCTCACCACGGCGGGCGACCACCCAGCCACCCCCGGCCCGCCCCGCCACCCCGGCCAGCTCCGCCCACCGGCCCGCACCCGCCGCCGTCAGCACTTCCCCGTGAAGCCCGCCGACGGGTCCGGGACCCTGGGTGAGGGCCACCCGGACCCCGTCCCCCGCCACCACGGTGGTCCGGCATCGCGGCCCAGTACGGACACCCGGCATCCCGTCCACGACGCTGCCCGCACCCCACCCGGCACCTCCCGGCGTCCCGCCCGTCAGCCACCCCTCCAGCATGAGCTCCACCCTCCTTCTCCGCGCAGACGGGCCCGGGCGGGCCGGCCAGCCACCGACCCGCCAGGACTCGACGCGCCGTGTGTCAGTTGGAACTCTCGAAGTAGTTGGTGCCACCGGTGTCGGCGTCGTTGAAGTTCTGCTGCCCCAGCGTGGACTCCTCGGCGCTGAAGGCGGCCGGCAGGCCGAAGACCGGACCGGGGGACACCTCGACCCCGGGCTCGGCCGGCTGTGCGGAAGGACTGATGAACATGACGCTTCCTCCAAACAGTGATCGCATCCGAATCGGTCGACCGCCGTCCACCCTCCGGCTTCACACCGTCGTGGGGGGACCGCGGCCTCACCAAAAAACTCCCCCAGACGCCCAACCAGCGATAGACACTGTGCTGTTGCCCCGTGTTGCTTCCCTCACCCCGCCATCGATGCCGAGGTGTCGCCGTACACGGCTGGGGATCCACATCACGAGGTCATGCATCACCGCGTCCCTACCGGCCGCAGCCTGACGCCTGACGCGAGATCTGGACCTACACGGCAGGAAGCTGCGCCGGGACAGCGTCGTCCTGCTGTGGCTGACAACCCAACCGCGATCCGCGTGCGTTCCCGGACCCGGGAACCCGCGACATCCGCCGCGCCCCGAACCGCCACCTCGCCCCGGGCCGGGGGCATCCACTACTGTCTGGGCGCGCCACGGGCCCGCCTTGAACGGTGAAGTGACTGCTCAGGCACTGGAGCCACTTCGCCCCCAGCGGACCGGTGCGGTGAGGTACAAGGACCCGCGGCACACCATCGGCGCGAAGGAGATCCCCCTGAGAGCGGGATGAAAGGAAGGCTGACCGTGCATGACACGGGCCTCGACCCAGGGCCCCTTCTGCGGAATCCAGACCGCTGGTCAAAGCGGCTGCGTAGTCACGGGCTACCCGACAGATGACGACATCACGCCCGGGACTTCGTGTAGACCGAGACCCTCAGCACGTCCGTCCACCTCGACCAGGAGACGGAAGTCGCCCGCTACACCTGCGCTTTCACCCGTCTGTCGAACAGCGGGGCCGTCGGCGGACGTCATGCTTCTTCGTCGACCAGGCCGAAGTCCTGAGGGAAGGCCTCAAGGAACTCCCGCCGGGCGGGATCGGCCTCTGCCTCAGCCATCCCGCCAAGCACATCAAGCAGGTCACGCCGTTGATCGCTCGACATGTGCTTGAGCCGCGCAGCCATACCCTCCATGGCCTTCACCGCGTCATCGGGATCCATCTGTTCGTCGTCCGCGCCGTCGATGAACCAAGCCATGTCGACCAGGGCCTCAGCCAAGGCATGCGCCAGCGATGAGTACTCAGATGCCACGGTGATCTCCCCCAAAACTACGGTCCCGGGCTGCATGGCCCATCCCACCACATCGCTTCCGGCATCAAGGACCTGCCCGCGGCCAGCACACCGTCGGCATCCCCTCGGACACAGCTGCCTACATCCCCGACGTCATCTCCCGTGAACAATCACCGGCACCCTGATCGCCCGCCGCCTCCCGATGAGGCGGACAAACGCTGCTGCTGAAAGGGACGTGAAGGGGATGCAGGTCGGGAAGTCGAAACGCTACGACCGAAAGATGTCGGACCTGGGTGCCGCTCAGAAACTCGTCCAGATTATCGAGGATGGTTTCGGGGTGGCGACTGGCGATATGTTCAAACAGCCCGGGCGTGAAGACGGGGGATTCGGGAACCGGTCCAGCGCGGTCCTGGGGTCGTACAAGTTGACGGCCAAGTTGGAATCAGTCGACAAGTATGCTCGAGGTCGCGTCCGTTACACTGTTCAAGACACCATCACCCGCGAGTCGGGGATGCGTTCCCCGACAGGCAAGGGATACCAGGAAGGAAAGGCCTTCACGCCGTTGAAGATACTGTTTGACGGGCTGCAGCGGAGATTTCCCAACGGCCAGCGTCCCACGCAGGTGAAGGTCTCCTGGACGGAATCAATTGCGATCCCTTAGAAGGTTGTGTCGCGGAGGGCTCGTGGCCCTGTCGGCTGTCGCTTTGACGGCATGTACCGGTGGGACGGACCCGGAAACCACCCAGGGTCTGACCCGCCACCAACTGGTTGGCCTCTGGGTGGCCGGCGGCGGTGGTAAGGCTCGACTCGCTCCGGACGGAACCGTCTCGCTGTCAGGTATCGAATGCCAGGACATCCTGCCGGATGGGGGAAGCGATCTGGTCAAGGCAAAAGGGGCGTGGCAGTTGCGGCCACGGCTTCCTGGAGAGTCGACCCGTTGGGTCGGGCTCGATCTGCCAGCGGGGACGTGCGGAAGTTCGGGCGAGTTCGAAAGCGGCTTCTATCCCTATGAGGGATCTGGGAAGTTGACCCTGTCGCTCGACGGACCAGACGCGACTGATGAGAGTTTGCTCTTCGTCAAGAAGTCGTAACGGGCGTACGTTGGATCGGGCTGATGTTCCGTGCCAGGACCAGTTCCCTAACTTCGATCGTTCATGAGGGCCCGTCTGCTTGCTGACGGGCCCTTTTTGTGGTGAGCGTTGGTGGGGGTTTTCGCAGTCTCGGCAGGTTGAGCGCCCGCCTCTCGTGCCGGGTGGCCGCCGGTTCCACGGCTCCGGTGGGTTGGTGCTGCTCGCGGGGATGGGAAGGTACTGGTCAGCCGGGGTTCGGGAGGGCGTTGAGCCGGTTCAGGGCCAGTGCGCCGCGAGGCGGAGGTAGCAGCGGCGGCCGGTGGTGACGAGTTGGGCGGCGGTGGAGAACAGCCGAAGCCGCAGGCGGCGGGGCTCCCAGAGCCGGGCTGAGCCGGTCAGGGCGAGCAGTCGTATCCAGGCGAGCAGGTCGAGGGTGATCTGCACGGTCTCCAGCCAGATCTGGTTCTGTGCCGTGTCATGGAGGGGGAGGTTGCGCAGGCCGGTGGCGCGGTGCGTCGGCGAGCCGGTTCACGGACGCGGTCGCGGCCGTGGTCGGGGCCTAGCGGGCGACTGCCTCGCGTTGGCCGGACATCGGCAAGGTGTCGCCGTGGCAGCTGGCCTCGGCTGCGAGCCGGGCCCGTTACTGTCGCCGATCTGGCCTTGATCCTCGGTCAACACCAAATTCCCCTGATTCTGGGTGGGTTGCCCCCGGCAGCCTCGGCGGATCCATGTCCGTGACGGGATGTCAGGAAGGTGGCCGTGTCGAACGACGACGAGGTTCGGACCGAAAGAGCCCGGCGGATCGGCCTGTTCCGATACATGCTGATCAGGGAGGCCGCGGACCCTAGCCTGAGCGGCCGGCAGCGCGGTGCTCTGGTGCGCAGGCTGGCCCAGCAGGGGCACATCGACGCTGATGGCCGGCCAGTGCTGTTTGTGACAGGTTGCAGCGGCACCACTCGGGCAAGTTCTTTGGGCTCCACCTTGATCGACATTGGATTTGGCGCCACCTGTCCGGCTAGGTGACGACATGCCCTCGTCCGAGCCAATGGTGTGGGCTGCCTGTCCGATCCCGACATGGTGTGTCCGTCGTTCACGGTCATGTCGGAGGCCGTGCCGTTGGTCGTGGCCGTGTCGGGAGGCCAGGGTGGGCTTTGTTGAGCTGCCCCGCGTTTCGTAGCGGCCGGTTTGCGTGGTTTCACGCGGCGTTCACTGCTGCCTGGGATCGGTAGTGCTGGGTCTCGAATTCCTCGGGTGGGAGGTAGCCGAGAGCGGAGTGAAGGCGCTCGGTGTTGTACCAGCCGACCCATTGAACGACAGCGCGTTCGACCTGGTCAGCGTCCCGCCAGGGCCCTTGGTGCTCGATCAGCTCGGCCTTGA